>CAZNNN010000001.1:0-23699 GCA_964574405.1 uncultured Candidatus Saccharibacteria bacterium
GGCATCACTAAAAGAGAATACTTACCGTAACCATTTTTTATCTAGAACAGGCTTCTATCAACAACTACCAGCAGAAGCTGGTAGTTTGCTGAAAGTTCTTGCGGAGCAAGAAGTTATAAAGGCACAAAATAGCGGGTGAGGTGATAACGGACGCGATTTATATTCTGGATGAAACTGCGTTCCTACAAAAAACGGGTGTATCAATCGGTTCAACTCTATCGCTTCAGCCAGTTTTCCATCGGGCGAAGTGCCACTAAAAACAAGCCCAGCATCTACCAAAGCTTTTTTATAATCATTATTTACTTCATATCGATGGCGGTGGCGTTCGTTAATAACCCCATCCGATATAGCATCCAAAGCATATTTGGTATAACTCTCCTCTATGATTGATCCCCGCATTACTTTACACGGCCAGGAACCAAGCCTTATAGTACCCCCATAATTTTTGGCTTTAAGATATTTTTCCTGCTCGGGCATAATGTAAATTACGGGATCTGGCGTTTTTGGATCCGCCTCCAAGGTATTGGCGTTTTTAAGTCCTAAAACATTTCTGGCATATTCAATAACCGCCATCTGCATGCCAAAACACAAACCTAAAAACGGAATTTTTTCTTTGCGGGCAAATTCCACCGCCCTAATTTTGCCTTCCACACCCCTACTTCCCCAACCTTGCGGAATAATTATCCCGTGATACTCGTTTTTAATAGTCTTTTCTAAATTGTCGCATTTAGTGTCGTCCTCAAAGTCCTCAATGTTAAACCATTGAATTGCTGGTTTATATCCAAGTTTCCAACACGCGTGCTTAACCGCCTCCACTACACAAACATACGAGTCTTCCAAAACATAATCCCCCGAAGCAAAATATTTTCCTGCAATCGCCACCTTAATTTCCTTCCCATTTTTTTTGGTTAACTCTAAATTCTCCGCAAACTTTTCCCAGTCGTTCAGCTTTAAAGGTCGCACCTCTAAACCCAACCTTTTTTGCAACTTAACATGTAGCTCTTGATCTCGCAACACCAACGGAACCTTGTAAACGCAGTCCAAATCCGGCGTGGAAATAATATTATCCTCCCGCACACCCGTGTTAAAAGATATGGTGTGCTTTCTTTTGGCATCAATGCCAATTTCACTTCTGCACACCACAAAATCCGGGTGAATACCCAACTTATACAGCTCGTAAATGGACGCTTGAGCAGGTTTACTCTTCATTTCCCCCAAAAACTTGGGCACTGGCAGATACACCACATGCACCAAGGTGGTATCATCCGGTTCTTGATGCATTAATCGCCTGATAGCCTCGTAAAACATCACATTTTGGTACTCGCCCACCGTTCCGCCCACCTCCACAATAACCATCTCGTTACCCTTACCCACCTCTTTTATGCGCCTAATAATTTCCTCTGGAATATGAATTTGCCCCTCTACACATTTTCCTTGGTATTCAAGGGCTCGCTCGCGCTTTATAACATCGTGATAAATTTGCCCCATGGTTAAATAGTTAAGTCTGCCAGATAAGCTTTGCCCTAAAAATCTCTCGTAGTGCCCAAGATCCTCGTCCGTTTCCACGCCGTCGTCTGTAACAAAAACTTCCCCGTGCTCCAGCGGATTCATAGTTCCCGCGTCCATATTTAAATACATGTCCGACTTTAGGGGAGCCACTTTGTACCCGCTGGACTTAAAAAGCAGAGCGAGCGAGGCAGTAGTGATGCCTTTACCAAGTCCGGAAATTACTCCCCCCGATACAAAAATGTACTTGGTATTTGCCATAAGATTATCCGCTATTCTTACACAGTCTAGTTAAAAAAGGAAGTAGCAGATCTTATTTCAAACTTGAATTCCCTATAACTACAATTGTTGCAGTAAAGCCAAAAAACTGGTATACAAGAGGCTACATGACAGAAATTGAAGAAATAAAGCAAAAGCTGGATATTGTGGACATTGTGGGGCAATATGTGTCCCTTAAAAAGTCCGGCAAAAATTACAAGGGCTTGTGTCCTTTTCACGGCGAAAAAACGCCCTCCTTTATGGTTAATCAGGAGCTTCAGATCTTTAAATGTTTTGGGTGTTCAGAAGCCGGTGATTTGATCAGCTTTGTGGAAAAAATGGAAGGCTACGATTTTAGACAGGCCTTGGAAACTTTAGCGGAGCGCGCAGGCGTAAAGTTAAAAGAGTTTTCCCGTAACGAGAATCCCGAGGGAAATCGCAGTATTCTCTTTGAAATCAACGAAATGAGTAAAAAGTTTTATCATTACATTTTAACTAAACATCAGGTGGGAAAATCGGCGTTAGACTATCTGTTGACCAAAAGAAAATTAAGTTTGGCAACTATCAACACTTGGGAGTTGGGCTATGCCCCTAATTCGTGGTCGTCCCTGCTGGAATTTTTGCTAAAAAAGGGCTATCAAGAAAAAGACCTGCTCCGAGCGGGTGTAATTATGCCAGATAAGTTTGAACTAAAATCTAACGATAAATTTAGAGGTAGAATCATGTTTCCCTTAACGGGAATCGATGGAAAAGTGCAAGGTTTTGGTGGCAGGACCACCACGGATAGAGAACCAAAGTATTTAAATTCACCAGAAACTTCAGTCTTTCATAAAGAAAACTTTTTGTTTGCACTTAATAAAACTCGCATGGACATAAAAACTTTAGGCGCAGTAATTGTAGAGGGCTACATGGACGCCATAAGTGCCTATCAAGCAGGCGTTACCAATGTAATAGCCACCTGCGGAACCGCTCTTACTATGCCCCACTTAAAAATTATTTCCCGCTATACTAAAGATTTAATTTTTTGTTTTGATTCCGATAGCGCGGGCGTAAACGCCACTTTGCGTGCTATAGATATGTGCGCTCAACTGGATCTTAACCCCAAGGTGGCGGTACTGCCTGCTGGCAACAAAGATATAGACGACCTAGCAAAATCTGGCAATGAGGCAGTTAAAAAAATGCTTGCCGCCGCCCTTCCCGCCTATGATTTTGTAATCAAAACGGTGGAAGCAAAAAATGATCCTAAAACCGCCATTGGTAAAAAGAAAATCATGGAGGAAGTTTGCGCCTTTCTTTCCAGGTCGCAAAGCCCAGCTATCAAAAGTCACTATGCCCAAATTTTAGGGGATAAACTTACCGTTAGCGCGGAATCCATTCTTGAGTACATGCAAAACCATAATCAAGAAAGGATGCCAACCCATCTTAACGCCACAGTTAGTTTAAGTACCGTAAAATCCCCGCAAGATTACCTTATGGCGCTGATTTTTACCCAAGACAAACTTGACAAATCCAAAGAAATATTGCAAAATCTCACACCAGAAGACCTAGCGCAAAGCCAAATTTTTAGCCTCTACAGCAAACTTGTTGACTACATTGAAAAAAACGGAAATTTAAGTATAAAATCGTTTATCGATGGACTGGCGGGGGAAGATTTAGTTAAGGCGCGGGAGTTGAGTCTCTGGGATGTAGGAGATTTTAATAACTTAAAAGAACTAACGGAAACAGTAAAACGCGTTAAAAAAGAGTCGGACAAAAGAAAAATGAGCAGTTTAACTTACCAAATTCGTGAGGCAGAAAGAAAGGACGATGCGGACGAAGTAAAAAAACTTACGGAAGAATTTAAAAAATTGTCAGAAAAGATTGCGTTATGATAAAAAAGGCAGAAAAAGATCCCAAACTCTGGGAACAAAATCTAAAAAAGATTGTTGCCAAGGGTAAAAAACAGGGTTTCCTAAACCAGGCAGACATCTTGGAAGCCTTTCCCAACGCGGAAGATAACATAGAAGAACTGGATTCCCTTTACGAGAAACTCATAGAAGAGGGCATTGCGGTGTTTGACGCAGCAGCGGAAAAAGAGGCGGCAGTAGAAGAACTGGATCTTTCCAAAATTAAGTTGGATAAAACCGTTTCGTCCGACCCTATTAGAATGTACTTGCGGGAAATTGGCAAGGTAAATTTGCTTACCGGACCTGAAGAAGTTGATTTAGCTAAAAAATCCGCGGCGGGAAATTTAAAAGCCAAACACAGATTAACCCAAGCTAATTTAAGGCTTGTTGTTTCCATTGCCAAAAGACACATGGGTAGAGGGCTTTCCTTTTTGGACTTGATTCAAGAAGGCAATATCGGGCTTATGCGGGCAGTGGAAAAGTTTGACTGGAAACGCGGGTTTAAGTTTTCCACTTACGCCACTTGGTGGATTCGCCAAGCTATTACCCGCGCTATTGCAGATCAAGCTAGAACTATAAGAATACCCGTACACATGATAGAGACCATGAACAAGTTTAAACGTACGGAAAGAAAGCTAGAACAAGAACTAGAGCGAACGCCCACCTCAGAAGAAATTGCCAAGGAAATGGGCATTGAGCCAGAAAAAGCCAAAGAAATTGTAAAAATCTCGCAAGATACCACCTCTATAGAAACCCCCGTGGGTAAAGAAGAGGATAGCCGGCTTAAAGAATTTATTCCGGATGAAGCCTCGCTTTCACCTTTTGACTTTGCTAGTCACGAACTTTTAAAAGGTCAATTGGAAGAAGTTTTGGAAACCCTAAATCCTAGAGAGAGAAAAGTTTTGGAATTAAGATTTGGACTTAAGGACGGCAGAACCAGAACTTTGGAAGAAGTTGGTAAAGAATTTGCTGTTACCCGCGAGCGCATCCGCCAGATTGAGGCTAAAGCCTTGCGCAAACTCCGCCATCCCACCAGAAGCAAACGCCTCCGTGATTATCTTTAAACCTATCCCAAGTATTTTTTATACAGCTCCACCCCCGGCTGGTCGTAAGGATTAACCCCCACAAGTCCGCCCAGTAAAACGGTTTCAATTATTTTTGACTGCATAAATTCTCCTAATTCGTTAGTTAAAATATCGGGACTTCCTGCATCCAGTGTAATGTGCATGTAAGGTAATTTTGCATCATCATAAGCTTTCTTAACCGCTTCCAGAATAAATAAATTATTAGGATCTGTATTAGACAAAGACAAAAATGTTGTAAACTTGTTGCGCGAACCTTGTAGATAAAGCTGACCAATAGAATGCAAATCCCGCGAGCCAATAGAAACAATCGGAGTTATTCCCCCGGACTTTTTTCCCAAGCTTTCCGCAGTAATAGACGCGTACCATTCTGCTAAACTTCTTAGTCGCTCGTCAAAAGCAAAATAAACATCCGTGTCAATGCCGTTTTTGTAAAATTGCCACCTGGTTAACGCTAAACCTTCCGATGTTTTAGTATCACTCAAACTTGTTTTTGCCCCCTCAATAAATTTCTTAAAATCAACGTCCACTAGTTCTAAAGGAACAGCCGTAATCGCACTAAAAATCTGAAACCTTCCACTTATAACTTGGGACATAGGAAACAATTTTGCACCAAGCGACTTACCCCATTCCCAAGTGTGATTGCCTTCCACAGAAATCACATAGGTATTCTCGCCTTTAACCACACCCTTAAACTTTTCCGATGTTAAGTATTCCAGGTTTTTTAGAGTCTCAAAAGTTTTTCCTGATTTGCAAATCACCACAAACGCCAGCTCGTGATAGTCGGGGGATGCGGACTTTAACAGTATCGCCATTAAGGCATCTATGTAACCTATGTCCACATTCTCCAAAAAGTGAAGCTTGGGAAATCTCTCCGGCTGGACTTTGTCTACATAACCAAACAAAGCATCGTAAACAGCTTTTGGACTTAAACTGGAACCGCCTATTCCAATAACTACTACATGCTTAACATCCGCAGGAGTGGTAACTTCGTACTTACTCGTAGGAAGATTAAGAAAATCCTCAAATTTGGTACGATTATTGCTTGTCCCTTTGTATAAACTTTGAGCTAACCATTCCGCCTCTGCAACCACACTATCTTCCAACACTGTATTTTCTAAAACTTGTCCCTTGTGTATTTTCATCTTAACTCAAAGGTGACCGTTAAAGTGGTGGAAACATTGGAAGATCCAGGCTCCATACCTCCGCCACCTCCCATACCCTCACCTTTTGCACACAACATTCTCCAACATTTTTAGAGTTATTATCTTCCATTTTTCCTCCTCAACCGTGATAACGGCAAATTATTTAACTTTTACCACTACGCTTTTAGCAATCTTGTCGTGCCAAGTTTGTTTTTTGTCGTCCCAGAGCATCCAAAAATAGCCAAGACCCAAAACTGCCAAAGATAGAAATTTACCAACTACTTCCCTAAGAATAGCGGATACCACATCCAAATTTTGTCCTGTTGACTCGTTTTGCACGCGTAAATCCATGGCTTTTTTACCCAGTGTTTGACCTTTTTGGGTTATAAAGTAAACAGAATAAACCCCGTATAGCAAACCTCCGATAATATTGCCTATAACTTGTGGTATTTCACGAAATCCCACTAAAGTGAGAACGATATACAATACAATCCCAAAGAAAAATCCCACGATGGAGAGCAGTATCGAGTCTATCAAAGATGCGAGGAATCGCCGAAAAAATCCGGCGTAAACTACCGTGCTAGGTGCTGTTACCACGGGCGTTGGTTGAGGAGTAACATTAACATTTTGATTTAGTGTTTCATCCATTAAAATCACCTCCAATAAGATAACATTACATTTTTTGCTTGATAAAATCAACTGCTCCATGTAGTATATTGCCTATGTGGAATTTAACTGATTTTTATGCTGACTGGTGCGGTCCGTGCCAAGCCATGAAGCCAACCCTAGAAAAGTTTGAAACCGAGTATTCAGGTAAAATTACTGTTAAACGCGTGGATGTGGATAAAAACCAGGCATTAGCTTCGCAAAATAATGTTATGGGCATTCCCACTTTTATAATTTCTCAGGACAACAAAGAGATGGGCAGGCGTTCTGGCGCCATGCCTTACGAAAGCTTTAAGAGCTGGATAGACTCGATAGTGAAGTAGAATTTGCAAGAGTAGGCGATGTCCGCAAAAATCTCCGCGAAGCGTGATTTTGAAGGACTCGACTACTCGCATAAATGAACTGCCTATGAAGATCGCTATAAACGGATTCGGAAGAATAGGTCGCCAAGCCTTTAAAATTGCTTTAGATAAGCCGGGCGTAGAAGTAGTAGCTATCAACGATATTGCCTCACCTAGAATCCTAGCTCATCTATTAAAGTACGACACCGCCTACGGCGTTTTTCCCAAAGAGATTAAGTTACAAGAAGACGGCAAACTTACAGAATCGGAAGGATCAGAGAGCACCGAGAATCATTTTTACCAAGCGTCGGATAGCCTGCCTAAAACAACTTATTTAACAGTAGATGGCAAAAAAACTTTAATGCTAAACCAAAAAGATCCCACGCTTTTGCCATGGAAAGATTTGGGTGTAGAGGTGGTCTTGGAGTGCACGGGGCGATTTACTAAAGATAGTGCTTCGCAAGTACACATCACGGCGGGTGCTAAAAAAGTGGTGGTTTCCGCCCCAGTTTCCGGTGAGGGCGGTGTGCAAACATTTTTGTTAGGGGTTAATGATGCCGATTATAAAGGCGAAACTATTATTTCCAACGCTTCTTGTACTACCAACTGCATTGCCCCCGTTATGAAAGTAATTAACAATAAATTTGGCGTAGTAAAATCTACCATGACCACCATTCACGCAGTAACGGCAGAACAAAATTTGGTGGACGGGGCGCCACCCGGCTTGCACCCAGATCTTCGCCGAGCCCGCGCGGGAGTTTGTAACATGATTCCCACTACTACTGGCGCAGCAAAAGCGGTGGGTGAAGTTATCCCGCACTTAAAAGGTATTTTTGATGGGTTGGCGGTTCGCGTGCCAATTATTACGGGATCGCTATCCGATCTCACTATTTTAGTCGCTAAGAAAACTACCAGGGAAGAAATTAATCAAGCTTTTTTGGACGCAGAGAAAAGTCCACAGTATAAAGGGGTCTTGCAAACTACTTTTGAACCTATTGTTTCTAGCGACATTATAGGCAACCCGCATTCTGCTATTGTAGACTTGTCTTTAACTAAGGTAATTGACGGAGATTTGGTAAAAGTTGTAGCTTGGTATGACAACGAGTGGGGTTATTCTAATCGACTAGTTGAGATGGCACTGTTAATTGGAAAGTAGAGTTACACAATTATTCCGCTGGAATCCCAACGGTCTGTGGCTTAGAGATTGGCATCGTAGGAATCTCATCCCGCGATAAAGAATCAAAGCGTTGTTTAACATTTTCTATTTGCGAGGCAGTCAGTTCGCTAGACTCCGTAAACTTATCATAACCACCAGCCTTAATTTGTAATTCCCTATGCGAAATCAACAAACTAATAAAATTAGCTAGAAATAGATGAAACTCCTTATCGTTTGAACCATCAAAAGTGATAAGGAATTCCTTAAATGACGACGCTACAGACTCTCCGCCCAATGAACTTATTATACCTATGTATCTGTCTTTTGTTTCTTTATCGATCATAATAATTCCTTTCTAACATGGGGTATCTTAGATCCCTGCTCCCCCTATCGATTCAACATCCTCTTTAATTCTCTCCTTTCGGAATACTTCTAAGTTGGCTCTTCTCTTAGCCTCCCTCTCATCCGCTAGCCTTTCTCGCTCTTGGTCTGCTTTGAACAACGCAATAGAGGCTTGTAGTTCCTGTATTTGCGCCTCTAGTTGATCCGTGCGGTCTTTTTGTCTTTTATTCTCTGCACCCATTTGTTCTAACTGATTTTTTAGCGCATCCGCTTTTTTAACCTCTTCTTCTGTCCGCTCCTTTGCCAAATCGAGTTCTTTCTTCATCTCCGCAACCTTAGCTTCTGCTTTAGCTTGTGCCTCCTCCACAACCCTCCTCGTTCTGGCTTCAATGGTCTCGTCTTTCTTTTTTTCTTCCTGTTCTTTCTTGTATTGAGCTTCGTATAATTCCAAGGTTTGAGGATCAATACCAAGCTGATCTCTCAAAATGTATCCATACTTTCTCTTTAGTTTCGGATCTTTATCTAAAAACCCATTTTGATTTAAGAACATATAGTTTTCAAAAATGGGGTCTGCTACTTTTCTTTTTATCTCGTCCCTATTAGTTCTCAATGCTTCCTCGGTGGCTCTGGAGATCTCTTCCGATCGTCTTTCTGCCTCCTGTAACAACTCCCCATAGTCGTTATTAACCCTATCGAGAGTCTCTTTTTTAACTTCCTCGTATTTCCATGTTTCCTTTTTATTACCTCTTGATTTGTCCCAGGCGTCCATATCTTGATATAAAGTACGACGATTCTGACTTTTGTACTCTTTATGGAATTGCTCTGAAGTAAGTTGACCGGTAAAGACCTTCTTGTTTAAACCATCCTGGTCTCCACTTAAAAGCGTCTTACGAGTTTCACCCATCGATCTTGTATACTGCGTTTCCGTCATATTCCAAAAAACATTGCTGGCGCTGTCAAAATCGATCACACCAGCGTGTTGCTTAGCAATACCGCAAATTACGGTTCCTTCCCCATCAGCACCGATGCTGTTGTTAAGCCTCATCACAACAACAACTTCATCTGTTTCCACTTGCCTTTTCCCTGCTAACCAGTTGCCCTCCTCCCGCGTTATTTGTTTGTAATAAACTTCCGGTGTGCCGGAATTCCCATCACCCAACAAAGCATGTCCACCTTCGGGGATCTCCATAAAACTCCTACTGCTTAACCTAACTGGACTACCCAGACTCAAGCATGGCTCGCCTGCGGACTCGCGTCTTGCGTTCTCTGCATCCAACATCGCCCGCTGAGCTAAAGAGATTGAAAGCTTATATCTTTCTCCTGACGGAGCACCATCGTAATATTCTTTAACTTCGACGGAATTCAGAGGTGTTTCACGCTTTTCGACCTCATCTTTGGCGTGTTCAAGATCTTTAGCGGACTGGGTATTTTTAACTTCTGACTCCAATTGGTCAAAGGAGGAATTTGAATAGTCTTTTTCTACACCATGCATAATTATATTCTAAATGTCAAAAACAAAATGTCAACAAGTTAAGTCGCATAATCAAGCTACACCAACAAATCATCTTGATCTGTCGATTTGGTAACTTTATCGGTAATACTAATATTCGGTTTTAACGCACCTGGCTCGCTCTTGGAATCCGTAGGCTTTGCCCCAAACCCACCAAACCCTCCAAATGGTCTAGGCGCGCCACTTCCAAACCCGCCAAAAGGAGAGGGTCTTCCGCCTGCGCCACCAAAGCCACCAAATCCACCCGCGGGTTCTGGTGCGCCTGCCACAGGTCCAAGCCTATTATTTACATATTCTTCCACCTCTTTAGCGGGTTTACCGTACTTTAAGCTACTCATTTCTCTAATCTTTTTTGCCATATCCGGATCTTTTTTAGCGTTGGTAATTGCCTCCCAATCCACACTTACGGAAAACGGAACAGAGGGCTGATTGTTTACCAAAAGTCGTAAATAGTAACTACCAGTAGGATTATTCATTAAGTCTTGTTGCTTAAACACCGGATCAAATTGTGTTTCCAAATATTTAGCGTCGTCCGCACCCACCCTAAACGCGCAAGTAGTACCAACATTGCCAAAAATAGCCTCTTTAATTTTATCAGGTAGTTGAGAAATAAATTGGTGAGCAACAATCAAATCTAGCTTATACTTACGCGCCTCGGAAAGTATAGTAGCAAAGTCGTCCGTAGCAAAATTTTGAAACTCGTCCACATATAAATAAAAATGCGGAAATTTAATACCTTGATCAATCATGGTGGACCTAGAAAGTGCCGCGCCTAAAATCTTTGGCACAATCAACAAACCCAAAAAGTTGCTATTTTCCTCGCCAATTTTGCCTTTAGACAAATCACATAAAAGAATTTTCTTTTCCGCCATCAGCTTTTTGAAATTAAATGCCGATTTTGGCTGACCTACAATATTTCTCATCACCTTTTCCGTTACAAACCTATCAAACTTGGACACAAAATAGCCCATTTGCTCACCTTTGGTTTGCTCGCTGGTGTGCGCCATTTCGTCCACCCAGTATTTTTTAACCAGCGGATCGGTAATTTTAGGAATAAACGACTCGGCGTATTTTTTGTCAATTAAAAGTCGCAAAACATCCACCATGGTACTTTCTTTATCCATCATGGCGGTAAGCATTACATTTCTAATGGCGCGTTCCAGCTTTGGACCCATAATGCCCTGCCTATTTGGGTCATACAATTTATAGAGCGACGAAATAAAGGAGTTTATAATAAGGTGCTTTTCTTCTTCCGACTCCGCCTCCAGCATGTTAAGCCCCATGGGGCGCTCTGTATTGCCGGCGTCAAACAAAATTACATCCTCCATTCTATGGGCGGGAATTTTTTCCAACAGCTCGCTAACATCGCTCCCATGCGGATCAATCACTGCCACACCCTCGCCGTTTATAATGTCCTGCAAAACCATACTCATTAAAAATTGAGACTTGCCTGTACCTGTTTGACCAATAATATAGGTGTGTCTAACGCGATCCTCTGGCGTCATATACACTTTTTGCTTCACGCCCCTAAAAATACTTTGCCCCAGATACAGCCCGGTGGTGGGCAAGTTTGTGGGAGCGGATGCTCTGCGAGAAATAAGCCAAATAATACCTGGCGTTTGCACATTCTTGTTGGGTAAATGAAAAACCGTAGCCAGTTCTTCCGTATTTAAAATAGAGCAGTTGCGATAAAGTGTAAGATCAAAAAGCGGAATATGCAGTTCCCGCACATTGAGTCTCCGGTAAATATAATCATCAATAAGCTTTAAGACAAAAATGAATTTGCGCTTTCTAAATTTGTTGTAGGAAACATTAGTAAATTGCTCAAAACTAGAGGTTAAATTACGCAAATGCGTTTGGGCAGAAAATTTATCATTAGCCACGGCAATAAGCCTTACCGCTACATCAAAACCGGGCTTGGTAAGTTTTTTCTCCACCCCCTTTAAAAATTCTGCATCTACCGCACTTTTGCCATCCGAGGCTTTAGCTTTAATACCAGCACAAAAAGCTCCCCCAGCTTTGCGCCATCCATCTCCCGCCGGAGAAATTACTAGTTGTACTGCTAGAACCTCGTTCGCACCCATCTTGCTCATGGCGGATGTTAAGGGGGACATAGCATCAGCTCCCATATCGTCGTACACTTTTATGGGATAATACGCAGGTCCTGCTAGTTTTAGCTCGTTTACCATTGTATACGCGCCTCTATCCCAAACCTCGGTTGGATCCACAATATCAATTTCCGCCATAGGATACGCGCCGTTAATTTGCTTTTCCACCAAGCTTACAAGCTCGTCGGGCACTGCTACATAAAAACCTATGCCGGACGACTTGGAAACAATTTCAAAGGAGATTCTATATTGTCCGGTAAATAGTGCGCTAAAAAACGATTTTCTAAAGCCCATCAAGCCCCCAAACATCTGCTCCGCCACTTTAATCTCCAACTCGTTTGATGACGGAATTTTTATTTGCAAAAAAGTTAGTTTATAAGCGCCGGATTTTTCTCGTTGGATTCTAATAAACCACGCCAATAGAAAAAAGCCCCCGCCAAAAATAGTGCCAAGTAAGACAATAACGATTACCCAACCAACAATGTTTTCAATTATTAGTGAAATGTCCGTCATACTAAATTATGGAGTGAACTTGCTCCACACCTTCAATAAACTCCTGCTCTTTAATGTCCGCTACTTTGGTTGTTTTATCTGCCGTTTCTGCTACCCTATGCGTTTTTACCTTGCCAGTTCTTTGATCCACAATTTTTCCTTTTAGCGGGGTCTCTTCCGGTTGGGCAACTTGGGATACGCTCGTTTTTTCTTCTTTGGGTTTGTAGGCTTCGGCTGGTTTTAACTTTTCACCCACCTCTGGCGATGCTAAAGTTTCTGTCGACTTATAAATCTCCGCGATATGCCCTACCTCTTCCAATCTTGCCTTATCCAACAACTCCTGGGCTATTATGCCAGATTCTGAACCCCCACCACTTTCTCCACCACCCGCCAACCCTGGTTTGCCAAAGCTTCCACTTAATGGTTTGGGGAGAGATGGTTGATTAGAATCGTCGTGAGGGTTTTGTGCCGATCCGTTTGTCTGTGACACTTGCATGGAGTCCGGTACCGACCAAATATCGTTTACATTTGAGTTAAAATTCTGGGCAGTATCACTCATGCCACTATAATATCACTTTAATTCATCGGGTGTAATACCACATTCGCCTAAAATCCTTCGTAATAATCCTTGTTATGCATAGGAATAACCGTTGTACGTCTGTCGTTTTCTCTGTGCAAAATGATGTGACTTCCTTTCTGTCGAGAAACGATAAAACTCTTACTGAGTAAAAATTTAACGAGTTCCTTGGAATTAATTACTTTAAGTTTGTCGCCCATAAATTCATTAGGTTGCAAGCTTTACAGGCATGTTAAAAATACTAAAAGCAATATCCTTTTTGGGTTCGGTTGGAAAGGAAATCCTTTGAGCGTACCATTTATTATGTTTTGCCTCTTCCAAACACAATTCCAGTGCTTCTTTAATATTATTCTGAGCTTCCTCGTAGGTTTCACCTTGAGTATAACAACCCGGAACTGCGGGAACACTAGCTACATATAGCCCGTCTTCCTCCTGAATAATAGTTGTAAAATTGTATTTTTTATCAAACATACATAGTATATTATCACAGATTCATACAAAATGTTAGAAAAATAATGGCTCCGGCGGTAGGATTCGAACCTACAACCTTGTCCTTAACAGGGACCTGCACTGCCATTGTGCTACGCCGGATTATTTTCTCTACTGTACTGCTTAAAGTATCAATTTTACGGCTTTTTTTCAAGTCGACTTAAAATATAGAAGGTAAAAAGGGTATGGACAACTAGAAACCAGCCCGGAAAAGGACTCACGGGGATAGGAAAAACGGTACTGGCTATTTCCAAAACAGTACTAAGTAAAAGCGGTAAAGTTACAGAATGCAGACTCACTTGAAAAGCCTTGGAATAAGTAACCACGGTGCTTTTATGTTTATAAATATAGATAAGCTTAAGACCAAAAGCAAAGATGACCAGATAAAGGAATCGCCAGATAAAAAAACTAACTAAACCTGTGAGAACAAAGTAACCTGCGGTAAAAGGAATGGCGTAGTGTGCAACAAATAATAAAGTTTGGGAAAATTGATGCATTTTTGGATAATCTAGGCTAATTTCCGGAAATTCTTTTAGGGGTGTTGTTTGTATGCTTTCACCGTTACCTACAACTACATAGGAATTGTTAATTAGCATTAGAGTGTGATATTTTTCCAAATCGCTAATTTCCCCATTTGGATCTATAACCGCTAGATTTTGAAACCCTTCCCAGCTACGCGTTAATACGGAAGGCGTGTGGGCAATAAGCGGAAAGTCTTTATTAGCGGTAACGCCGGCAGGGGCAATGTTAAGAACTAAATCGGGGGGAAAATCCTGCACAACTTCTTTTGCGGTAACGGTAAAATCGTGGTTTATTGACGACGCGTAATTTATAACTCCCGCCACGGTAGAAATAATAACTAGCAACGCCGATAGTACTATATAGTATTTGATGCTAAACCCAAGTCGCGCCTGCAGAATGTCTTTATAATAAGCAGGGCGGGTAAGACTTAAGATAAAAGTGCGGAAAAAGGTTTTCATAGCTGTTTATGATAGCATTTTATCCGCGCGATGATATACTTTTAGTAGTTTATGGCAACTTTTATGACAAGAATTTTCAAAGCATTTTTGGTTTTTATAGTGTTTTTTTGTGCCAGTTTTTTTGTAGGCGACTTGGGGATTCGCAAAGTTTACGCCGAGGAGGTTTGGGGTTCACATGCTTACTGTTGGGCAAACAAAACTATATTTGATTTAATATGGTCGACTTACGGTGGTAACGATTGGTATCCCGTAACAGTTATGATAGGAGTTGATGCCAACGGTGTTGCAAACTTGCAAACGCTTTTTGCAAATGCCACAAGCGGAGGTAAAAAGATCTATCCAATTTTGCGACTCACATCGCAGGGCGGTCCTACCGCATGGTCTAAGATCGATTCACAGAATGCTGCTGATATGCTGGGAGGTGTTACTCCGGACGGATTTCCTGGTCCAATATATGTATCCTTTGGTAACGAGACGCACATGGCTAACGAGTGGGCAGACGAGAAAGATCCTTCTTCCGAATATGGTCGGTATTTTAGAGATTTTGTGCAAGCCATGTCTATAAAATTAAACAGAAGTAGCTATGTTCTTGGACATGCGGCTGTTAACCTTTCATTCCCTCCCGGTGAGATTGGCGAAGGTTGGTCATCGGAGGAGGGTCCCGGAGATAGGGCAGAAAGATTTTACTCTAGCGTGACTGGAAAGGGAGCGGGGAGTTTTTCTGGCTCAAGGGTTTTGTTTTCTAATCCTTACGAACTTGGTAGCGTTCCCTTTCCAGATGATCCAGGGATACCCGGAACCGCTTATAGAGCGGGTACAGCACTAAACATTCCCGAGCATATCGACATCGACCGACACTACAATGCTCAACAGGGTGGTTCCAACTCACCGAACATTTGGATGGAGTTTGGTAAACGCCCAGGTGCACCTATCGGCGAAAGGCAGGCGTTCTTGGAGCAGGCATACGCAACCGATAAAAGAGACTACAAAGGTCTCGATCCTAAATTTATAACACCCATGCTTATGAGCGACATTGAAAAATATATTGTTGTTTTTAAAGATGAAAGTATTGGGGGAGGTGTTGCTTATATACAATGTACAGATTCGAGTTGTGGAGATGAAATTTGCGCAGGTGGTTTGGCTAGCAATAATCCACCAGTTCCTCCTCTGGTTGTTGGAGATCCCGGTGCCCTAGATTTACCACCAATATGTCCTTCCGGCAATATGAGTCTAAAAATTAAAGGAACCATAAAAAGTTCTGATGATTTTGCAATCCAAAGAAACGAACTTACCAATGAAACCGAATTTATTAACAGAAAAAATATTCCAGAGGATCAGTGGGTAAATTACACATTTACTAACAACCAGCCCATCAATGGGGCTATTGTTGCCATATATCCCAGCTACGCCTTTAGCGGTTCCGATGCGTTTGGTAATACCCATGAATACAGTCCCGGGAAATTGGGCGGTAAACTTCATTCTAGCACGCGCGTAAATTTTGTTAGAACTAAGTCAGACGGCAACTTTGAGATAACGGCCACTAAAACTGGTACCGAAGTTTGCGACCTTGGAGGATGGAAACAGTATCTTACGGTTATTTGTCCTGAGAAAGTTAATGGGACTGTTAAAACAATTGTAAAAGATCTTTACGCTTTTCCCCTCAATAAAACTAATGGAGAAGTAGTGCTAAGAGATATAAATGTAGCGTGCGACATAGATCTAACTAAAAACGGACGCCCAAAGCCCCCAACCAGCTTGGAGTATGTAGCGAGAGATCCCAATAAATTCTTGGCTTGCAGTGACTGGGGTATGTCCCCAGGAGACAAGAAGGTCTCTAAGACAATTAAATGGGATTACAAAGTTCTGATCCAAGATCAACACAACACTTCCAAGAGTTTCCCGTTTAATCTTGGAGATTGGATTACCTCGCTCCTTCCTGCTGATATTCGTGCCAAACTGCCCTTTAAGGGAGTTAAGGAAGGTTTTCTGGGTACCGAGCAGGTATCTTGTGATGTGAGAAGCATGTTCTCCAGTGTAATAGGTTTTTATGGGGGAATCAAATCGGCTGTGGCGCAACTTCCAAATTACTACGGTTTCTCAAGTAAACCTCCAGGTACACAAACTTACAATAACTATGAAGAGAAAACACCGCTTCCATTGTGTAGCGAGATAAGAGATTGCAGTAGCGCGGTGTCCTTTGACGGGAAGAAAAATAATATGCAAACCTGTGGCGGTATGGCAAATAATCTAAGGTCACCTTATGATGGCACTATTGTTAATGCTTCCGGCGCCACTGTCCGCAATACTACTGGCTATTCTGAAAGATTTAGATTGACTAATAAGAACATGGAGGTG
Organism: uncultured Candidatus Saccharibacteria bacterium; assembly: GCA_964574405.1. Taxonomy (GTDB): domain Bacteria; phylum Patescibacteriota; class WWE3; order UBA101185; family UBA10185; genus JBBAAW01. The sequence continues at coordinate 16,894 of CAZNNN010000001.1, forward strand.
TGTAGAGAGTCGCTATCTGAAAGTTCCCCACGCCGTACCCTAATAGAAATAGCACCACCGGAAGGCATCTGTGGAGATCTTGATGGTATTAACGGCGTTGACCGGAGTGATGGTGAGCTGCCCTGTCCAGATAACCCTAAATGTGGAGATCTAAACGACGACGGTAATATAGGTGCAGGAGAAACCACCTGCACGGGTGGGGGGCTAACCTACAAATTTGACTCGCGCTATTTTCCTTACGATGTTGTTTATACTGCTACATCTGAGCCTTTGGCTTATAGTATGCAGACCCGCACTAATAATTACCTAGATAGCGTTTCATCCCCTAATGTAGGTACACACAACAGGGTTATTCCTTTTGGACCCGCAGAGGGTACTAGACCGGATAACCAAGGTGACGGCCAACGATTCCCGGAAGGATATCAAGAGAGTAAATGGCCAGCTAGCCCTGACGCCTCTCAAGACAAGGCTTACGGAATGTCCGGAGATTCTTGGACGGGACAACAGTATTCCGCCTCTATGGTGCTGGCCAATCCTGTTGAATTTGCCGGTATTCCCGATGCAAACTCCATTAGAAAAGCCACGGCCGAGCTTACTAGCACTGTAAAATTTGATTCCACCGCCGTGTTTTACAAAATAGGCTTGTTAGACTCTCTGTGTAGCTGTTCCTTGATAGAAGATAAGGGAGCAAATAAAAACGGCACATTGGTGGAGAAATGTGTAGATGAATCTGGAAAAAAAACCGCCAATAAGCAGAATGTAAAAATGTTGCAGCCGTTGGGTAAGTTCAACGAGACATCAGATTGGAATTATAACGGCAAGGATCCCCGTTATCCTACTACTCAAGACAAGATTCACACGCTCCAACCCGGGTTTAAGTATGCCGGAGATGCCAGAGAGAATTACGAGGTACAAGGGGGTGCTCAAAACAAAATTACCTATTATCAACAACCTTTGGGAGATCAAGACTTTACACCTTTTTGGGTAGAGGCAGCAGAGGCTATTAAGTGTATTTTTGATGGAGACGAGAAAACCAACGATGTTGTAACAGGTAAAAAAGCCAAATGTAGCCGTACCCTCCCTATAGTAACTAAAAATAAAACCTTTGGTCCCTGGCTTCCGGATTTCAGCAGACTAAAAAGTGCCTTTATTTCTGTTATGGCGCTAAACGAACCCTTTGGAAAACCTGTTGCTACAACTTCCACCTGCCAAGTGGATGCCGCAGTAACTAAGGCCCAAACACCTGAAGAAAGACAGGGTCAGGGGCAAGACCTTACATTTAATACAAATACGGATTTGGCTGTTACATACGCAACAAACTCCGTATCCAGTCCCACATTTGGTGGTTTTTCAAAGCAGTGTACACATGAAGATGCGTGGAAGGTTACAGAGCGTCCACAAGGTCTTTTTTCTGTTGATTGTTCTCCTGACGGCGCGAATTGTTGGGTTTCTGGAGCTGTAACTAACGAGGATTGGAAAGGTGCTACATCAGTTATTTACAAATCCACCGACAGCGGAGAAACATGGATGGACGACAACGGAGTTGCTGGATCGCTTTTCATTCACGGAATTCACACATCTGGTGCCACAAAAATTGCAACTGGGCAGGGTGGAGCTATCTACAAGATTTCCCCCGGACTGGATAGTTGGGACTTTTGGGCTAGTTTACAAACAAAAAAAAATGGAACTTATAGCTCCTTTTTGTATGATGTGGCCACAAACGGGTTTGGACAATACTTAGCTACGGGTACAGGCTATGTGTTTTATGGTACAGACTCTGCTACAGGTATAAATTGGAAAGCGTTGGCAGGTACCGATGATGGACCTCTTCTTCCCGGTCCGGATTGTCATGAGGATAGGGATTGGCCCTATCCTTCAGGTGATAGAAGAATTGATAATGACTACTGTACAGCAGCGGAGCGTACTGCGGGTTGTTCTTGCGACAGCAACCCTTTAACACCAGGTCTATACTGTCCTACCAACCCCAGTGAACTTGCATGTGATACTAATTCAACTACCCCCGCCCCCAAATGTTGCGACAATATTCAGAATAACGGTACTCCGGACTGTATTTGTACGGGCACACCATCCAGCCCCGATCCGGATCATACGCCAAGAACTAGAGACTGTTTAGATGATTACGGAAAATGTTGGGGTTGGCACGATAGTTCCATCTGGGCTGCTGACTGCAACAGGATTGGTGATTGTATGATTGCTGGTCAAAAATCTCCAAAAATATGGTCTGCACCCAAAAATAAGCTCAGTGACACTACAACCTGGTGGAATAGTAAGAAGCTACTAACAGATTTTGGTGTAGGCGGTGGTAGTGCGGCTATGGGGATTTCTTATCCCGGCGGGGTCAATGATGGGATTGCTTATGTAGTTGGCGGTGGTCCAGATAGCGACGAGGCTGGAGCATTTATAGTAAAAACTGAAGACAAGGGCGCAAACTGGGTATTAAAGATGAACGGTGTTGATGCGGGAAGATATGGTTTGCGGGGAGTAGATTGTTTAAGCGACTTAAAATGTGTAGCGGTTGGTAATCATGGGGTAATATTAATTTCTGATGACGGTGGAGCGAGTTGGAAAGAAAAATGGGCAGATGACATTGAGATTAAAAATGCTGTCAACGCGGGAGTGCGTTTTTGGGATGTTTCGTATAACAGTGCAAACTCTATTGTAGTGGTAGGTTTTAAACCCACAATCCTCGGAAGCAGAAATGTGACTGGAGTTATTTATACTTTGGGGGAGAAGGAGATTTGTACGGAACCCTCGGAGCCTGAACCACCAACGCCTCCGGGTCCGCCCGGACCCCCAGGACCTCCGGGGAATCCTGGAGCATATTGTAACGACGGATGCCAGGCATGCTGGTCTTTGCAGATTAGTGCCGACCGTGGAGGTTTCACTGTTACAAATCCTGGAGAAGGCACATGGGGTGACCTTCATATACAGTGGAAAAATAACAGTAACGGAAATAGGTATCAAATACCTGGTAGAGAAACTGGGAGAAACACTGTCCGTATTGATAATCCTGGGTGTGGGGATTGGGAATTTGATTCGCGAGCTTCGGGTTGTCAGGATCAGTCTAGACCTGGTGGCAATGTTCCTTGCTGAACCCATTATCGATATAAAGGTTTTTGAGTTACCTGCTAATCTGTTGAGAGTAACGGGGTGGTTACATCCGCAATGTAAACTGTTCCATAAGTCATTGATTTTATTTCAATAAGAACAAATCGCCCGTTCACCAAAGGTCTAAACTCAAACGATCCCCCGGGTTTAATCAAAAAAGGTTCTTTTAAAGCCTTATGTGTTACAGACACCTGTTTAATTTCAACATCATTTTTACTTCTGTTCACCCAGATAATTTTTTGACCTGTATATCCAGATGCATCAGTTGGAGAGAAGTTAGTGCCGTTAAATTCAATAACAGTATCTTTAAGTCTCCTTTCGTATTCCTCTTGTTCGGCTGACTTTTCATCTTGGATAATTTCCGGATACACACTGCTGGAATAAGTGGACGATCCCGGCTTGGGCGGCATGGGATACCCTTGTTCGTCACGCAAATCCGGGTTGGACTCGCCGTAGAAATATGGAGTGCCTTTGTTTGCTGGGCTGGCTTCCTGTGGGGCAAAATAGGGTTTGTCGATTGGTTTATCCTTTAATGGTTGGGTAGGTTCTTGTTGGTTAAAAACTTCGTCGCTCACTTTTTTAAAATTAGCCGGCACACTCTTTATTTGCTGCTGGTCAGAAACAATTATTAGCAGGAATACAATTAGTATGATAAGTCCAAGTAAAAACACTGGGGTGTTTCTTTTTAGAAAGCCTACAAAATTTTTCACAACTTGATTATAGCAACAATCGTATTTTTGCCAAAAAGAGCTAAAAAAGCTAATATACCCCCATGCAAAAAGAACTTCTTGCTGTAAAAAATCTTATCGTTAAGATAGACGATAAAAATATTCTAAATGGTATTACTCTGCAGATTAACGCAGGAGAAATTCACGCCCTAATGGGTCCAAATGGGAGCGGCAAAAGCACGCTGGCTCAAGTTATTGCAGGAAATCCCAGCTATCTTATCGACGGGGGGGAAGTGGTGTTTAACGGAAAAAACATCGTAGATTTGTTACCTCATGAGCGGGCAAAGCTAGGAATTTTTTTGTCGTTTCAGTATCCGTTAGAAATTCCAGGAGTAAATGTAGCCAGTTTTTTGCGCATGATTCACAACAAAAGATTTGAGGAAAATATCTCCCCTATAAAGTTTAGAGCTTTGCTGGAAGAAAAAATGACGCTGATTAACACGAAAGACGAATTTTCCGACCGCTATTTAAATGAGGGTTTTTCTGGCGGGGAGAAAAAAAGAATGGAAATTTTACAAATGTTAGTTTTAGAACCAAAGCTGGTTATTTTAGATGAAGTGGATAGTGGATTAGATATTGACGCATTAAAATCAGTAGCCAACGGAGTTAACAGGCTTTGCCGGAAAAACCCGGAAACAGCCTTTATGATCATTACCCATCACGCCAGAATTCTCGAGCATATTAAGCCCAACTTTATACACATTATGCAAAGCGGGCGGATAGTTAAATCCGGAGGTTTGGAAGTTGCACAGAAGCTGGAACTGGAAGGTTACAAGGAATTTAACGAGGAGTTGGAGAAAACAAACTAAATGGTGCTATTGCAAATCGTATGTAAATTACACATACGGAGTACATACAGAGTATGAACAAAATAATCAACCTACAAAACACCAGAGCCAAGAGTGCCCAGCAGGTTAAAAAAATCGGATTGGGTAGCTATAAATTTGGGTTCTCGTCGCCGGAAGATTATGTTTACAAGCCGGAAAAAGGTCTTAACGAGCAAGTCATAAGAAAAATCTCTCAACTTAAAGGTGAGCCGGATTGGATGTTGGACTTTAGACTCAAGTCGTACCAAACATTTTTACAAAAAAAGATGCCCGCCTGGGGACCGGATTTATCACACATAGACTTCAATAATATCTATTACTACATCAAGCCTACCAAGCAGCAGGAAAAAAGCTGGGACGATGTACCTACAGATATTAAAAATACTTTTGATAGGTTGGGGATTCCGCAAGCCGAGCAGGAACATTTGTCTGGTGTTAAAGCGCAGTATGAGTCGGAAGTGGTGTATGGGTCGCTCCTTAAAGAACTTAGCGATTTAGGGGTAATTTTTTTGGATACTGATAGCGCGCTTAAGAAATATCCAGAATTTTTTAAGGAGTGGTTTGGTAAAATTATTCCAGCTGGCGACAACAAATTTTCCGCCTTAAACAGCGCCACTTGGAGTGGTGGGTCGTTTGTTTACATTCCAAAAGGTGTGCAAGTTAAAAGACCATTACAAGCATACTTTAGAATCAACGCCAAAAATATGGGTCAATTTGAACGCACTTTAATTATTGCGGACGAGGGTAGTTTTGTTTCTTATCTTGAAGGTTGCACGGCTCCGCTGTATTCCAGCGACTCGTTACACGCCGCGGTAGTGGAGATTGTGGTTAAGAAAAATGCGCGGGTACGCTATACCACCATTCAAAACTGGTCTGGCGATGTCTATAATCTGGTAACCAAGCGCGCGCGGGTGGAAGCTGGGGGGGTGATGGAATGGCTAGATGGCAACATCGGCTCGAAGGTAAGTATGAAGTATCCCAGTTGTTATTTAGTTGGCAATGGAGCGAGAGGAGAAATGCTCTCTATTGCCTACGCCGATGCGGGTAAACATCAGGACACAGGAGCCAAAATGATCCATCTTGCCCCCAACACTTCGTCTAAGATTATTTCAAAGTCCATTTCTTTAAACGGAGGTAGAACAAGCTACAGAGGATTGGTGCAAATTTCAGAGTCGGCAAAAAATGCTAAAGCCAAAGTTGAATGTGACGCCTTGATTTTGGACAACGAATCCGCCTCTGACACCTTTCCTGTGATGAAAATTGATGAAAGTTCTGCCACTGTTGAACATGAAGCCACGGTTTCTAAAGTAGGGCAAGAAAGGCTTTATTATTTAATGTCGCGCGGGCTTACTAAAGACGAGGCTATGAGTTTAATAGTAAACGGCTTTATTGAACCAATCGTAAAAGAACTACCGCTTGAATACGCAGTGGAGCTTAATAGACTTATTGAACTTGGTATGGAAGGATCAGTGGGATGAAAAAAGAAATTATCCAATTTGGTACTACCAACACATTAACCGTGTCGCCTACGGAAGACACAGTGTTTAGCATTAAGTTTAACGGGAACGAACGGGGTCAAAAATCATTGATCGTGTATCTTGATGTACCAAATATGTCGTGCAAAATTTATTGTGGCTACAAAGTGTCGCTGGGTAATACAATCGATCTAATTACCACCATCATTCACAAAGCCCCTGCCACCAATTGCGATACTGTTATCCGAGGCGTTTTATATAACGGCGGAGTTTCAAGTTATCAAGGTAAAGTAATCATTGAAAAAACGGCTCAAGGATCAGTATCCCGATTAGAGGATAGAGTTTTAGTAGTGGGCGAGGGAACGCACAATCACGCCGAACCCGTAATGCAGATAGAAGCTAACAATGTAGTAGCCTCGCACGCCTCTACAACAGGTAGGGTGGACGGGGGTCAGCTGTACTATTTACAAAGTCGTGGACTTTCGCGTGAGGAGTCGCAGGATTTGCTGATCGATGCGTTTCTATGCAATAGCGAACAAAGTGAGTATTAGACACATAGTGTCGTAGCGAACAAAGTGAGTATTAGACACATAGTGTCGTAGCGAACAAAGTGAGCTATAATTAGCACCATGCTAGATGTCCAAAAA
>CAZNNN010000001.1:23799-58473 GCA_964574405.1 uncultured Candidatus Saccharibacteria bacterium
AGTGTCGTAGCGAACAAAGTGAGCTATAATTAGCACCATGCTAGATGTCCAAAAAATTAAAGCCGATTTCCCCATTTTAAGTAGACAGACTAATGGGCACGATTTGGTGTATCTAGATAATTCCGCTACTTCGCAAAAACCTGTGCAGATATTAAGTGCGGTGGATGATTATTATAAAACCTGTAACGCTAATGTGCACCGCGGCTCTCATACCTTGGCGGACGAAGCAACTTCCCGTTACGAGAAGTCGCGGGAAACGGTAGCGCGGTTTATTGGGGCTCAAAAGCCAGAGGAAATTATTTTTGTTCGTAACGCCACTGAAGCCTTAAATTTAGTTGCGTATTCTTACGCCTCAGACAATTTAGCAAGTGGCGAAGAAATTTTATTGGGAGTTTGGGAACATCACAGCAACTTAGTTCCTTGGCAACAAGTTTGTTTAAAAACTGGTGCAAAGCTTATTTACACCTACCCAACCAGAGAGGGGCTTTTTGACTTTAATGACTACAAATCTAAACTTACTAAAAAAACTAAAATGGTGGCCGTAGCCCAAGCCAGCAATGTTTTAGGTACAATCTTTCCTGTGGCGGAAATTATTGCGGAAGCTAAAAAGTTTGGCGCAGTTACAATAATAGATGGCGCCCAATCCACGCCGCACATGCCTGTAAATGTTAAAAACCTAGGGTGTGATTTTTTTGCTTTTTCGGGACACAAAATGTTAGCTCCAATGGGAATTGGAATATTATATGTAAAAGCGGGAATGTATAATCGTATGCATCCTTTTATGACGGGAGGAGGGATGATTTTAGAAGTGGACGAACAAAAAGCTACTTGGGAAAAGCCACCTTATATGTTTGAGGCGGGCACGCCCAATGTGAGCGGTGCAATAGGTTTAGCATCAGCCATCAACTATCTAGATAATGTAGGCATGAGAAATATTCGCGATCACGAAATCGGTCTTAATCAATACACCTTGGACGCTTTTAAAAAACTCGCAGGTTCAGTGCCCTCACTGAATATTATAGGTTCCAGCGATCCAGTCCAAAGAACAGGTCTTATTAGTTTCTATCTAAATAATATCCATTCCCACGATATATCTGCAATTCTTGATCAACAGGGTGTTGCTGTTAGATCTGGCTATCACTGCGCCATGCCCCTGCACCTAAAATTGGGAGTTGGTCCAACTTGTAGAGCCAGTTGGTATCTTTACAACAGTCAAAAAGATATTGATGTTTTGGTTGAGGGCGTTAAAGAGGCGTCTAGAATACTAGCCTAAAATGAGCAATCAACTTTACCGCCAACAATTTATGGAAATATTTAAGTCCAACGCCAATTTTGGGAAAATGGATACCCCCACCGTTACCGCGGATCAAATTAACTCTATTTGTGGCGATAAAATGGTTTTACAACTAAAAATTGTGGACGCCAAGGTAATAGATGCAAAATTTACCGGTGTAGCTTGCGCCGTGTCCAAAACTTCCGCCTCCATGCTTACCCAGGAAATAAAGGGCAAGAATGTGGCGGACTTGCAAAAACTAACCGAACAAACTGTACTAGACTTAATTAAATTTGATTTAACATCCAGTAGGCAACAATGTGCACTTTTATGCTATCATGCTCTTAAGAAAGCCCTGGATAGCTATGATAGAAAATAGAACTGCAAACAAAGAATCAGCCGTTACTAGATCCAGCAACCTTGGCGAGGTAGTTTTTAAATATCCAAAAACCGCGGAGGTCTTATTGGACTATGGGCTACATTGCGTGGGTTGCGGAGCTATGAACTACGACACTATTGAGGCCGGTGCGCGCGTCCACGGCTTTAACGATGCAGAAATAGACGAGCTAGTAATCCGTGTTAATGAAGTAATAAAGTTTGACAAGTGATTATGAATAAAATCGCAAAAATTAAGGTCGACCGAAAAGCTTGCATTGGTGCAGCAACCTGTGTGGTGGTAAATCCTCAAGCCTTTGATTTGGATAACGAGTCGATAGCCATTATTAAAGATGGTGCACTCCAAACTGGGGACGAGCTTTTGTTGATGGCGGCGCAGGCGTGTCCCGTATCGGCCATACTTTTATATGACGCAGACGGCAAACAAATCTATCCCGTGGTAGAATAATCTCATGTCAACACAAATATTAAGCGATAACATGGAGCTAACTCCAAGTATGAACGCGCTGGCGGAGCAAAAGTTAGCCTCCCTCTTAGCTCATATCGAGCAGAGGAACAGGGATGAGGCAAGTATTAGAGTGGTGATAAATAAGTCACACAACCACGATAGGCTGTCAGTAAAGTTAGAAGCAACTATTGAAGGGAAAATGTATTTTGGCGACGAGGCGGATTTTTTGTTAGAATCGGCCTTAATTAAGGCTATAAACGAGGTAGACAAGCAGTATTTAAAGGACAAGGAAAAAACTAAAGAACGCAACTACGAAAAAAACAGGGACTTAAAACATTTTGATGGTGGAGACATTGGTATGGAAGATTCGGACGCATCTATGGGTGTTTAGCTCAGTTGGTAGAGCGGCTGTCTTATACACAGTTGGTCCTAGGTTCGAGTCCTAGAGCACCCACCAAAGGACGAGCAAGTCCGCCAATTATATTTCCTCAAGAACCTCTTTGATTCCGGGTTTTTTAATCTTCATGTACTTTAAATATTTTTCCGTAGTAGTAAGGGTTTTGTGACCGGCAACCCTACAAATGGTTTGCAAACTTACCCCCATAGCCAGCTGATGACCTGTAAAAGTGTGGCGGAAATCGTTAACTTTAGAACCCTTAAGCCCCGCGCGTTTAAAAAGTCGCTCCATAGAAGACCTAATGTTTCTAATTAGAATGGCCTTTCCGCTTCTGGTGGTAAATAGAAAAGCGCTGTTAACCTGTCGCTCTGTGTCTATAAATTTTTGGAGAGCTTCTTTTGCCTTGGTATTTAAGGGAATAACACGCTCCTTTTGACTTTCTCTTTGGGGTACAAAAAGCGTAGCTGGTCTGCCCAAACTCAGATGACTAACCTCCAAGCCTGCAAGCTCGGAGATCCTAATACCTGTTTGTAGCATAAGTTCTATCATAGTAAGGGTTTTGGGGTCTTTTCGCGCCACTTCCCTTAAAGCTAAACACTCTGTTTTACTAAAAATTTTAGGGGCTTTAGTAATTAACTTAGGATGTTTAATGTCTTTTGCTAGGTTGTTGGTAAGGTAGTTTCTTGTCACCAAAAAGTTTGCAAAACTTTTTATGGAGTTAATTTTTCTGGACACTGATTTTGGGCTAAGTTTTTTGGCGTCGTACAGATTCTGCAAAAACTCTTCTAAATGACGCGAAGACACTTCTTCCACAGCTGTAACCCCACAATTAAATAGATACTTTATAAGCTGGTCAAGATCTTTAGTATAGGCGGATGCTGTAAGACTGGATTTTTTTCTGTCATACAGATCCTGCACAAACTCTTTTTGCGCTTTTTTTAAATTTGTTTTCATAGCTTGTTGGTGGGGCATGCGGGCAAAATCTATGGGTTATTTTATCCATTTTTTGTTTTAATGTCAACCGTGCTATGCTTTTGGTGTGGATGCAAGATTTACCAAAAATTTAGCTGTTTCTGTGGTTTTACTAATTCTTTCAGTTGCCTGTATTACTGCGACCTTAAAAGTGGCGCAAAGAAGTGGGCGACTTATTGAGGCAAAGAGGGAATTAGTGTCGTTACAACAACAAAAGTCTAACCTGGAAAAGGAAGTGCAATACCAACAGTCGCCGGAATTTGTGGAATTGGAGGCTAGAAACAAGCTAAATATGGTTAAACCTGGCGAAGAGGTTTATTTAAGACCTAAAATTTTGGGCGATGACTTGTTGGGGGTGCAAAGTGGGCGAGACGGTGCAACGGACAGTCCGTTAAGTTTACCACAAAGGTTTTTTGCCTCGGTTACAACAAGAGTCACCAGTTTGTTTGACAAAATCAGGGATTTTCTGCTATTATTCCAAAGTTAATGCGCGTTATCGCGGGGTGGAGGAGTAGTACCTCGTCAGGCTCATAATCTGAAGACCCCGGTGCAAATCCGGGTCCCGCAACCAAAAAAACCTAAAGCATTTTTATCCAATCCAGAATAGGGAGCGTTATAATTTTAAAACCGTCGATTTCGGTTTCGGTCTTGGTCTGATTAGTTACAGTCGTGCCCTCCTTTACGCCCAAATCTTTTAAACATAGTAAAAGTGATTGTTGAGCTCGTTCTAAAGTACGGGGATTCTGCGTGTCCCAACAGGTTTGGGTTATCTGTAAACCACCTTCAGCTTGAACCACAAAGGGTACTTCTTTATGTTGGTCGTTTTTCCAGTAGTGCATATCTTTTATATTATATTTTTGACTTTTTAACAGTTCCAAAAACATAAAATTCTCCATTTTCCACCCAAGATTTTGGCTAAAACTAAAACCTGCAAAATGTTGAAGTCCCGTGTCAATGCAATAAACCTTTCTGGGATTTCTTAAAACCTCTCTTTTTTTGTAGGAAAACACCTTTGGAAAAAACATTAAAAAGGCGTTCTCCATATACGAGAAATATTTTTCTACCGTATCGGATTTTATCTCTAAATTTTTTCCCATCTTGCCAAAGGTAATAAGATTTGAGGCGTTGGTAAGACAAAAGTTAGCTAGCTCCTTAAATTTAGGAGCTTTTCTAACGGCATAGCGTTTTATTAAGTCTTTCTCTAGTAAATCGTTCCAGTAAGTTACCAGCACTTCCTTAGGATCTTGAGATAGCGTAGCTAAAGGAAAACCACCGTTCTCCAGAAAAGAATTTAAAAGAAGAACATCACTTTGTTGTGCTTTATAGGAAACATTTTTAAAATCCTTAAATTCCTTAAACGACAACGGGTACACGGTTATACCCACTTCCCCGCTTAGTATAATCCTAGCCGTGGAGGTTTCGTAAAGAATTTTTATTATTTTTTCCCAACCCGCAATTTTGGAAATTCCATCAAGCAATACCACAAAATCTCCACTATTAACTGATTCATGTTTGTACTTATTTATAACTTCTAAAAGTTGTGTAGGGGTTAATTTGGCTAATTTTGTATCTTCAAAGTTTATGTATAAAGTGTTTCTAGGATTTAACCCCAAGCCTATTAATCGCTTAGTAACCTGCCGCATTACATAGGATTTTCCAGATTTTCGTGGACCGGTTATTTCAACTACCTGGTTTGACTCGTAATACTTTTTTAACACTAAACTGGTGTATCTATCCCTTGGAATACCCGTAGGTAAGCCGGCACCCCAATAATTCCACTGATATAAAGCCTTTTTAATTTCCTGAATAGTTTGATTTTCCACCACCGTATCTCATCCGTTAGTAATTGGCTACAAGCCTAAAATACTGCTCTTTAAAGCTCTCCGCCCATCTTTCTGCGTACACTTTGTTTTCCAGAAGATTTACAATATCAATATAGATATCGTTTGGTCGTAGAGTATTAATTTTTTTAGTTAACGCTTCAAATGCCTGCTCTGTGGTATAAGAACTATCTCCATCCTTTAATAACTTCTCCTCTTTTGGCGTTACACCTTTCTGCATATACCAAATCAAATCATAAAAATCACGACCCTTTACAAAAACATCCTCCGAGCCTTTCCTAAAGTTTCTCTCAAGGCAAGCCAGTATTTTTCCAGCAAATAATGAAGGTAGACTAAAATGGCTTACCACAAAACTTCTGCCATGCAGAAAAAGTGGTTTTTTTTCAATATCCGCCTGTTGCTTGTGATTAGAAAATTCAACCTTAATAAATAACCTCTCGTTTTCCATTGTTGAAAGTCCCAATTGGTACAAAATTGGCAACTTTACTGTAAAGCGTCTTATACCCCTTTCTCCCATTTGTCTTTTTACATCCAAGCCTTCATACCCTAAAATTTGCTTAAAATATTTGATTATGTCTGTTTCAAATCCATCAAAATTATTTATACTAGTGGCATCAAAATCCAAATCCTCAGACAGCCTATCCAAACCGTAAACATAGCGTAAACAAGTTCCACCATAAAAGTTTATGGTGTGGTAATTTTTGCTGTTGTATAAAAAGTCCAATATATAGGCGTGTATATATTCTTTTGCAAATAACTTTTTAACCTCTATTCTGGTGTCTGGGTTTTTAGTGTCAAGATACATTTTAATTTGAGTAATTAGATTTTCTTCCATATGTTCTCCTTAAAATTCTGGTTAACAAGCCTCATTTTTCTAAGACCGCTTACCTCGCACCAGTTACTAAAAGAGGTAATCTGCTCTTCTGTAAATACCTCAAGGTTTAACCTTAATTCCTCTGCAACATCTGTCTTAATAACTCTGCCACGGTTGTAAATAGGTCTAAAATACATGTAGTCAAAAAGGGCTTTTTCTAGTGTAGCCTCGTTTACTGTTATTCCGTAGTAATTTTTGCAAATAAAACCAGCATACAGGCTGGTTTTGATACTTTTATAATAAAAGCCTCCCACATCGTTTAAATATTTAGTTGTTGGTTTGGTTGTAACAGAGGTAATTGTATAAGTAGCGTCGGTTAAAATATTATGTTTCTGTAAAATATATTCTAACGACAGATAAGAGATAGGATTTAGTATCGAGGCTATTGACGGGATGTAATCCATGTCACTTATATGTCGTCCGTAATAACTCTTTGTGGTGTAAATCCCCTTTTTAAGCTTTGTTAAATAACCTTTTTTTCTCCATCTGTTTACCATCTGCCAACACTGCTTGTAGGGTTTTTCCGACAATCTTGATAGCGCTTCAAAGGTAAAATAAGGTAATTTCTCCAGCTCACTTAACAACCTTTCTGTATCTGTATTCTGGATACTTATCATATTTTGTATAGTATCACGAACGCAGGTAACAATCAAGTGCTGTTTTATTCGGGATTATTATCATGTACTGGAATCTACTCCGTCGACTGAATTATCTCGTTTGGTTGGTTGGTCCAGAGGATAAAGGGGTTGCGCAAAACGCCTTTTTTCATAAGTTCGTTAACAGGAACACTCAAGTCAAAACCTTGGTCGTAAGTTTTAATTTTCATGTCCACTAGAAAATCTTTTTTTACCTCCGTAGAGTAGTTAGTAACTTCTTTAGACAGGGCGGACAACGCGTATAGAATTTTGTAGTGCGACTCGTCTAATACCTCCGGGTTAATAAATGTAATCGGCATTTCTTTTTCTGCCACAAAAAGTTTAAAATTGGTTAGATATTTTGCATCGATGCCTCTTATTCTTAGGATGGCAAAATCCTGCGGAAGTGTGTACGAATCCAATGGAAAATCCAAATTTTCAAAACCATTTTCTGCTTTGCAACCGGGGAAATTTAGAATCTCGGTTGATTTTGTAGATACTGGGTCAATAATATCTACACCATCGTTTTGGGCGAATTTGTTTAGAGTCAAAGTTTCCAACTTTACTACCTTGGGAGCCGGATTAAAGTTGCAGTTAAAAGTAAGTTGAGCTTTCACCACGGATGAGTTAGATGGATCGATTGATGTTACATCAGCAATAAAAATTGGAGAAAACTCTGCTACGGTAAGATACTTTAATAGCTTTTGATTCTTAAGAAGCGTCTCAAAAACCTGATCCGCTTTTCTGGAAACAACGGCAAAGCTTTCTGTAACAGTAAATTTAGCTAAGGGCTTGTTTACCACCCGTTCTGCGGTTGGGGTGTAAATTAAATAGCCGTCGGCGTAAACATTAGAAGTACCGCTATAGTAATAAGATTCAAAAAGCACATTTTTGCCCCACTTTTTGCTGTACGGCATAGCTATAACCGTGTCCTTAATGCCAATTAATGGCTCTAAAGCGTAGTTAGTTGGACGACTTTTCTGAAGCGGGGGATAAAAGATATTCAAGGCTAGAACGGCAAACATGGCAAGGATAATTAGTCGGCGATGTTTAGTGGAGAATAACTTGGGATAATCAATAGCTTGATTTTTTAAAGCAAGAAGGATTAAAAATAAAATAGTTATACTTAAAGCCAAGAAACCAATGAGAGATTTTAGGTCGACAAAAGCTAACAGTAGTCCGTTTAGCACAATCGTAACGGGTAATAACCACTTGATAAAGTTCGTTTTTAATCTTGTAATGCGTATTTTTTGTGTTGATACTATAACAATCTTTGTTAGATTGGGAATAATGAGGAAAAGACCAAAGAGAACTAAAATGTAATGAAAGAACAATAACCCAACTCTAAACAAATTCTGAGAGGTTAGATGGTTGGGAATATTAAGCGGATTTAGTGTAGTAGTAAGATATTTTAGTGGGTAATTAGGGTCGCCGAGAAGCAGGGCTTTAACGGTTAACGCATAAAAGATTGGAATGTAAAAGATAGCTAGAATAAGGAAAATAAAGGAAATGATGCCGGAATTTTTGGTTAAAAAGTTTAGCGCGCGTTGCAATTGATTTATATAGATGTTTTTCTCTAACAGCCCTTGGGGGTTGCGTACCAGCAGGATGAGAGGTTTATGCAAAGTAACTATAAATAGCAGAATAACAAGGGCGTACAGGGTACTTTCAAAAAGCGCAGAGTCTTTAAAGGTTTTAAGTAGCTCGTGGGAAACGGACTCCGTAGTTTTTTCTTTGTCTGATACATTGGCAGAAGCCTGTGCTTTAGACAGAGCTTTAAAATAGTCGCCTAAATGTTTTTGATACTGCGGAGTTACTAACAAAACCTGTGGCAAAAGGTAGTACTTAACACCGTTTGTAGATACAGGCTCAAGGGTTTGCAAAATTTTTGTAGACACGGAAGACTCAGTAGGATTTTGAGTAACAAAGTTTAGGCTATTTACCGCACAGAATATGCCTGGCGGTAAGGAAGCAGGCTCTGCGGAGTCGCAAATTAGAATCACACTCTGATAACCTAAAATTCCCTCTTTAATTTGTGGGGTAGTTTGAAATTGCGACGCCAAAACTAGTAAATAACGGCCTTCTTTATTGGTAGTAACAACACTATCTTCCGTAAGCTTCTGATTGGTGTCACCGTTTTCTAATATCTCTAACAGTGTTTGCAGATCCTTTTTGCTGGCAGGTGTGTTTAGTTTTATATTTTTTTGAGACAGAGTGTCCGTGGCTAGACCCCACGAGCTAAATAGGTCTTTGTAATACTCTAGCGAAGTTTGGGCTTTTACGGGTTCTCCTTGATAGACGATAAACACCGTTACAACTAGAATAATTGATGCTAGAACCCTACGGAATTTTTTAATCATCGCTACCCCCTGCGTCACCCCCACAAATTATCTTGTGGTAAAAAATATCTTTTAGCACACCAAGCACCAAACAAAGATAACATAAAACCGCAGAAAATTCGGCAATTTTATCCAGTTTGGCAATAAGCAAGAATGGGCAGAAAATTAAAAAAATAAGGGCTAAGGTGTAGGGGTATTTTCGGTCAACCAAAAAGCCAAAAAGCCCAGCCCATAGGCAAAAGGCAGAAAGGGCCAGGTACAAAATTCCCACTAAGCCCGCCGTATAAAGCACAACCAGAACCACCATCGAGAGTGCCACAAGTGACGCAACAACACCGTTGATGTTAATGTCCAGCACTTTTTTTGCTACTTTATTTATGGGCAAGAAGAATACCCCAAACACGGCAATCAATAGCACGCAGATAATGATATTAAAAACTGGCATAGGGATATATTATCACAAAATGACAGTATATTTTAACGAAATTTGTATAAAATTGCCGAATTTGATACGGTAGAGCCTGCTTCCACGATCCGCAAAAACGCGTTTGTTGGGGGAATTATCCTGGATACTATCACCCGTTGTTTTTCTTGATCACCTTCTTTAAACTCTTCCACGCGAGTAAGGAGCGGACTGGTAGCAAAAAAATCTGCGCTTTCACCTGCATCGTCCGTATAAAAATACACCAGATACTTTGCCCCCATGTTGCGGGCTTTTTCTAGTCCGCGAACGGTGTTAAGCAGGTTTGTAAAGTCCTCCGACACAAAACCCGTTTTTCTATCTTCATAGAAGCGGGGGTTGATGAGCGGTTGTTTGTGAACAGTTAGCCAAAAAAAAGCCTCGTTGGTTTTATTGTAAGGGTAAATTACCATGGGCGACTTAAGAGGGTCGGTTGCGCCAATGTACGCATAAACTTTTGGCGGTATGCCAACATGGGTTATTTTTAGCGGAATAAAAAATTCCGCCACGCTCACAAGAGCTAGGAATAATAGAGTCGATTGTACTAACCTGCGAGGTATTTTTTTAGCAATTGCTAGGTTTACCACTGCCAGGTAACCGTAGCCAGTAAAGATTAAAGTTAGAAACAAAATTAAAACACCCGCCCGTGCCAAAACCCTAAACATAGGAAAAATTTTAAACAAAAGGTACGACGGGGTATAAATTGTTACCTCGTTTACAATCATTGCTGGAGGCATGGTGAGGATGATTAGACCAACTATAGTCAGCAGGATAGCGAGGTAATTGATTATATTCGTTGGATGCTTTGTCGATCGACAAAGCATCCCACTTCCCACCAATCCCACCAGAGCCAACGATAAGTTGACCCAACCTAAATAAGAAGCGGAATGCTCCGCTTTAAAGTAGTTTTGCGTTAAATAATTTCCCCCACTGGCAAGTCGATCCAAAACATCATGTGAAAGTCCGCCAAAAAACGGGTTGTCTATGGAGGGCAAAAGATAATACCAAGGTCGCGAGGAAAAAGTAATAAAATCTTCAAACGGTCTATTTATGGCTTTGTCGTTGATGTTTTCTTCCACCCGTATTCTAGGGGTAAAAAAATTTGCCTCGATGTAGGGCGCCATAAAAAATAACGAGGTGAGGGTAAAGACCATTGCACTCTTAATTACCCGGCTACAATTTAGCCTTAAGGATAGTATTTTGTCTGGACGCGTTAGAAAACTAAAAATTAAGTAGCATGCTGTAAAAAGGATTGTAAAATACCCAAGGTAGTTGCTAATGCCCATAATTAGAGTAAGCAAAAGTCCTAAAAACACCGCTTTGTAACGACTTTGGGAGAAAAAAAGTGTGTCTAAAAACCAAATAACCGACCAAAATTGCAGTAAATCAAAATGTGAGCGACTTTGATAAGCTAAAAATGGGCTGGTTAATAAAATAGAGACCAACAGTACTGCAATGGATCTCCCAAAAAGTTTTTTAAAAAATCTAAATGCAAAAAAGAAGTTTAGCGCTGTACCACCCAAAACAATTAGGTTATATGCCAAAACAGAGTCAACCAGCTTTGCCAATAAAAAAGCGGGGATAAAAATTAATGGTTGATTACTTGCCAGTAGATTTTGGCAGAGACCTGTGGGATAACCCACAAAATCCGTACAGCCCTTTAAACCGGAGATCAAGCGCGGAAGACTAAAAAGCCCAGCGTTATCCTCTATAAAACCTATAAGATAGTTGGTGAGAATCATAGCTTTAAGGCTATGGTATCACAAAATTAAAAGCCTTCATCAGAGAAAAAACGCTTTAGGATAAGCGTGGCGCTGATACTATCAACCTTTTTTCTGGATTTTTGGGGAAGTTCGCTCTCGATTGCTTCCTCAATAGCCTCGTTAGTACTCCCAAACTCGTCAACAAAAAGTACCGGAATCCCTAAGCGGGTCTTCAGTATCTTACCAAACCTTCTAACCTCTATTGATTGTTTGGTTTCTTTTCCGTCAATACTCAAAGGCAAACCTACCACTACTGCTAACGCTTTGTTCTCTTTAGCAAGTCGCAAAATCTGGGCAACGGCAAACATTTTATCTTTGGACATCACTGATCGCACTGGCGTTACTACGCCATTTTTACCTTGCGCCAACCCCGTGGTTACATCACCAAAGTCAACCCCTACTATAAACCTGTCTGTAAATTTGCTTTCTACATCTTGTGTCATCTTTACTCCTCAATTTTAATTTGTATATCTACTGCGCTTGCCTTAGTTGGAACTTTCCTAAAAAACAGAAACCCCGGTTCTATTTTAAGCTCCGCTTTTGTTACATCACTAATTTTATCAAGTTTAGCTATCGCATCCACCACACTCAAACCTGCAATCTTCTCAAAAACTTTTTGTTCATCAATTTTAGGTGCAATATTAAATTTAAAAGTCACTTGCAAATCCGCCTCCGTGGGAGAAAGAACCGTTTTTTCCGTATTTCCTAAAACATCCACTTGCAATTCCTTATTATATGAATAAAATTCAAAACCTTGGGGAACTACATTTTTACTTATTTTCCCCATAAAGTCGACTAGCTCAGTTTTTGAATACGCCAAACCCTCTACTTGTGCCGTAATACTGCCACTCAAAGGATCCTTTTTATCCCCCACCTTATTATTTAGCACCACAGTTTTACTGGCAACCTTTTCCGACTTATCGATTAAAGCGTAACCCGCTGGAATTCTATTTTTTAGCGCATCCGCAGGCGTTTTTAAAACATTGGCGGTAAGATCCTGCTCCAGCTTAGTTAAATCCTCCTGAGTAACAACTTTAATTTCTTTACTAGAGCCACCTTTAAAATCTTCCGCGCTAGACGCCACAAGATCGCTGGACTTATAATCTTTTACGCTTAACTCCCTGTCCTTTTTTATGTTGTAAACAGAGCCAATAGCCTCCGCCGTTACCAAAACTTCCGCAGTTCCGCTGGTGATGTTTGGCACAGTTCCTGTGCGCACCGGAACTATAACCTCATTTTGCGTGGTAAAAACATACGAGGAATCTTTGTTCTTGTAAGTAAGCCGAGTTCCTTTTTTTAGGACAATTGCTTCTAAAACAGAACTGGAATTATATAAAGTAACCTTCCCTTTGGCTTTCTCGCCCTCTAGCTCGATACCGGTAGAAGTGGCTGTTAAAGAATAATCAACAGAACCGGCAAGTTTTAATCCCGCCAAAACTTTTTTATCCAAATCTGTCTTTAACCCATCGCCCACTTTTATCCCAACGCTCTTTGTTAAAACTTGTGGGGTAAAGTATAAAATTACCTTTGCTTTATGCTGTCGACTCAAAAACAAAAAACCAAAAACCCCCGCTAATAAAATAACCAATGGGATAACTAAACCCAATTTTTTTAAATTTATCCCACTTGCAAAAAAATGGAGGGAGGGGAGGTGCACCGCAGGAAATTTCACCCGCGACTTACTGTCGATCATTGATTCCCCAACCACTATCTCGTCCCTCTCGCCTCTTAACATGTTGAGCAAATTTTTTCCAAATTCGTCCTCCGTAACAAAATCCACCTCTTTACCCACCTTCTTTGCCTGTTCTAAAATTATTTTTAAGTTTAAAATATTGTCCAGCAAAACAGAACCCTCGGGAATAGAAAGTTCCACTTTATGATCCACCACATCCGTAATTATTTTTACGGCTTCCAGAGCCGAAGTGTATATTTCTAAACTAACTCTTTGCATATATTCAACAGACCACAAATTAACAAATCGCCCTTGTAGTCTTGCGGTAAGTCTACAAAACCTGCATCTAATTTAGTAAAAACTGGCTTGGTTTTAAAAGGAATTTTTTCCTCCCATTCTCGCCACTCTAGCATTTCCCAAAAATCGGTGCGTTCCAACCCACTTCCACAAACATACACATTATTAGCAAAAGTTTTAACCCCGGAAAATTCCAAAAAAGCCAGCTCCAAGCCGTCCATCCAAAAATCTAAATCTTTTTCCAAACTCGTGCTACCGAGCGGAAGCGTTTTATTTTTAACCAAATTTCCGCCAAAAACCACAGAAATATCTGTAAAATCCGCATGAATGCTTAAAAGTGTAGCATCGTAATTAGCACCTAGTTTGCTTTTAAGCTTTTTAAATAGTAAATACCGCAAAGGAAACACACCGCCAAGCTCCAGCTTTAAACCACGCGCAATATCTTCCAAAGCATCAATAAAGGGGGGCGGGCAATAGGCGTTAAAAACTTGGATTTCCAAAAGCTCCCCACTTTGCCCCACAGGGTTATATACAACTTGATTATCTAGCATAATAGAGGTTGGTTCATTTAAAATACTTTCCAGTTGCGCGTCACGGTTACCAGAAGTTTCATATACAGCCTCCAAGGCTTCATCCAGTCCATTTTGCTCTATTTCTTTGTAAACGCCAGTTAAAATGTTTTTGCTAATTTTACTTTGGGCATCCAATTGCTGCCTTGCTGTTACGGTATTTCCCACGCAATTATTACCTCCCACACCAAAAAATATCTCCTTGGGTTTTTCCTCTGGTAGTTGACTTAAAATTCTTTCTACACACACATTAAGCGACTGGACAAAATGCTCTTTATCCACCACACGACCATCTAGAACCACACCAGATGTAAGGTGTTCCTGTGCGTAATGCAGGGGATATGCGTCTTTAAACAACATTAAATTTACGCCAACGGAATTAAAAGTTGCACCAAAATACGAATCGCTGGAATGTTTTTTTAGAAAGTTTAAGAAATTAGGCATTAACAAGATTATACCTCACTTCGTTCGGTGCGACACGATGTGTCTAACTCTCACTTCGTTCGGTGCTACACTTGCCAATTACGTTCTTTGGCAATTTCTGTGGCAAGTTCCTTGGGTACACCGTAGCTTTGGTACAACATTTCCAGATCGACTTCTCTTAACTTTTGACCGTTTTTCTCGTACATTTTTTCCATTTCTCTCAAACCTTTATCCAAAGTACGGTTAAACTTTTCTTCCTCGGCAGAAATTCCTTCAAGTATTTTGTCGGACGACTTATGCAAATGGGTATAGTAGCCGCCGTACTCATTAATGATCACTTTTGCCACCTCGGCTAAAAAGTTTTTGTGACTGGTTAATTTTTGCGACTGGAAAATAACGCGACGAAGTAATCTGCGTAAAACATAACCCTGCATTTTATTGCTTGGCACAACCCCATCCGCGATTAAAAACACTGCCGCCCGCATGTGATCGGCATCGATTCTGTAAACCCAGTCTGTTTTTTCATCCTCGCCATACTTCTTGGTGGACATAGACTCTATTTTCTGGATGATGGGATAAAATAAATCCGTTTCATAATTCGTCTTCTTTCCCTGCACCACCCTAACAAGTCTCTCAAAACCCCAACCAACATCAACATTCTTTTGAGTTAGTGGTTCGTACTCGGTCTCGCTAACCTTTTTATACTGCATAAACACATTATTGCCGATTTCCACATACCGCCCGCAATCACAATTTACATGACACTTCTCTCCAAATTTCTTGTTGTGATCGTTTCCCGTGTGAAAAAATATTTCGGTGGTTGGACCTGCCGGATCTCCAACTGGCGCACATGACCGTTCCCACCAACTTTTCCCAACTATCCACGGATAAGAAAATATCCTGTAATTGCCCTCTCCTACTTTGTGGATATCATCCGTAGCTTCTGCAGTAATACCATACTTTCCATAAACTTCTTTCCAAATGCTAACCGTTTCCTCGTCGCGCGGGAGCCCGTTTCCTCCTGCCAACGCCGTTACATAAAGTTTGTGGGGATCAATTCCTAACTCGTCAACAAAAAAACCAAAGGTCCACGGAATTTGCTCTGCCTTAAAATAGTCGCCCAAAGACCAAACTCCTAACATTTCAAAAAAAGTGTGATGCCAAGCGTCGCCAATCTCTTCCAAGTCCTCCGCCCGCAAACAGCGTTGAACATCCACCAGGCGCTTACCTGCAAGATGTGGTTGACCAAGGAGATACGGCACGATTTGTTGCATCCCGCTTCCTGTAAAAAGCGTGGTAGGATCGTCTTTTAGTACCAAGGGGCTGGCGGGAATTTCCACATGATCCAACGCTTTATAATAGTCAATAAATTTTTGCCTAATTTCTGTCCCCGTTAATATCATAATACCGATAATATTACTAAAATAAGGATTGAGAGTCAAAAAATATCGAGTTCGTTGTTTGGTAAGATTGGGCAACATTCGGCAATATCTGGTAATATTAGGCAATGTTAATCCCACCCAACTATACCTTAACGCCAAAAATGCTGGGGTTATTAACACAAATAGAAGTCTGCAAACAAGTTGTGGACTACATAAATAGAACTGCCGAGCATTTTGTGCCTATTAAAGCTGTTGTTGCACACTACACTTTTGAAAAAATCCATCCTTTTTTGGACGGCAGTGGGCGGGTTGGGCGACTTTTGATTAGACAGATTTTAAAAAACGGCGGTTACGATATGAAAGGCATTTTACCCGTGGAAGAATATCTGGAAAATCATAGAACAACATACTATCAGGTGCTGGAAGAATCAGAAAAAGATGTTACCGCATATGTGGAATTTATGCTGGAAGCTGTTGCTGTGTCGGCAGAAAAAGCCAAGGAAATGGTTTTGAACCAAAAAGAGGTTGCACCGGAGGATTTGTTGCTACCGCGTCGGGCGGAAATTTTTAGAATTATCAAAGATCACGGTCTAATGAATTTTGACACTATTAGAAGGCGGTTTTTAGCTATAAACCCAAGAACCTTGCGGTACGATTTAAAAAAATTACAGGACAGCGGATTAATTCATAAACTGGGTACAACTAAGGGTGTGTTTTACAAAAACACTGGCCAAAACTAATCGGAAGTTGGCAAAATACCCAAGCCGGCATCTTTAGCCATTTGGAGAAAAGCCTCGGCATTGCCCATCGCGTCGTCCACGGGGTTATGGGTGTGCTGAGTTTGGCGTAGGTGCTTAAAATTTTTGCGGGTGTTTTTAACAAGCCCTTTATACAAACTTCCTAAATTGGTTGACGAGTGACCAAACGGATTGTCGCCCAAAAAATGGTGGAAATACCAACATACAAACATAAAATCAAAGCCGTTGTTATCGCTAATAAACATGGGGCGATCTTTAACATACGCGCTTAGCCAGCTTTTAAAATTTGCCATCACGCGGGTGGGATCATCAAACTGCAAAGTTTGCTCACGGGAATAGCCGGAAACCGCCAATGCCTCTGGTACAAATTTGTCGGAAATAGGCTTTAATAATCCCAAAAAAGTTTTATCTAGCTTTTCGTCAACCAAAACTGCTCCAAGCGCAACCATAGAATAATCGCCCGGAATCGGTCCATCTGCTTCAATGTCAACCATTACATAGGTCATTTGATCTTAACACCTTGTACAACAAGCATGCGCTAATAATAAGCGCGACGGAAACAGAAATCAAACTTGCTACAGGAAAATTACCAATCCGCCATGATTCTGGGCGCATAAATTCCAAAAAGAATCGGATAGTAGAATAACCTACCAAGTACAGCGCCGAGATAGATCCATTTGATAAGTTAATCCCAAACATCTTGCGTCGATAGTACAACCTGTATAGCACTATAAATACGATGAGGTTTAGGAACGACTCGTATAGAAACAGCGGATGGAAACGATCAAAATATAAATAGTTGCTTGGACGAAACTCTTGTGGAATATAAATAGCCCACGGTAAATTGGTAGGATAACCAAAAAGTTCTTTATTAAAATAGTTCCCCCACCTCCCAACGGCTTGAGCTAAAGGCGCAACCACGGCAAAAATGTCCGCGTACATCCAAAGCTTCCCAGATTTTCTGATCGACCAGTAAAATCCTGCTAAACCACCAAAAATCCCGCCCCAAATTCCTAGTCCTCCCTGCCAAACCGCAAGTATCTCTGGATAATGTAAGGTAAAATAATCCAGGTGATGCACTACATGGTAAAACCGTGCCCCCACAAGTCCAAACACCAAAGCATAAAAAACCGCTCGCCAATAGATGTACACATCCAAACCGCGTTTTTTACACAGCCTTTCCCCCATCAAAGTCGCCAAAAATATTCCCAAAAATATACAGATTCCATACATGCTCCAATTTTACTCCAAATTTTGTTGACGAATAACTGCAATGTGTGTTATGTTTTTGATATGGATAAAGAAACACGATGCGTATTAATAGCGAGCGATCACGGGGGCTTTGAACTTAAAAACTTTTTAGTGAAAGAATTAAAAACGCGCGGGTATAATATCGAGGACATGGGTCCCAATACATACGACTCTGCCGATGACTATCCTGATTACGCAAAAAAGGTGGCGGACGCCATATCAAACACGCAAGACGGAGGGATGGGAATCGTTATCTGCAGAAATGGCGTGGGCGTAAGCGTTTTAGCCAATAAACTTAAGGGCGTAAGGTGCGCGCTTTCTTGGAATCCGGAACACACTAAGTCCGCCAGAAATGAGGATGATGTAAATTGCCTTGCCCTCCCCGCCGACTACATTACCAAAGAAGTTGCCCTACAAACAGCATTAACATTTTTAGAAACCCCCTTTAGCAATGAAGAAAGGCATATAAGAAGGTTGGCTAAATATGATAATACCGGGAATTTTTGAAGAAACAATAGAAAAAGCCGTACAGGAAATTAATTTGATGGGCAACATAGCCCCAAAAATTCAACTGGATATTGCAGATGGTTTAATGGTGGACGGCAAAACCTTTTTGGATCTTGGCTTTTTGCAAGATTTTAGAATAATCGCAGAACTCCAGCTTCACCTGATGGTGCAAAAACCCGAAAGCTTTTTACTAACCCTCCCTCCATTAGTAAAAGATGTTTGCGCCCAAGCCGAGGCTTTTATGTACAATCCCCTCTGCATAGAAAGTTACCACGATGTGCTAAAAGCCAAAAGCGTCCGCGTGGGGCTTTCTTTTAATCCCCAAACGCCTTTTGAAGACTTTGAGGACTGTATAAAGCAGTGCGACTATGCGCAGTTTATGACGGTAAATCCGGGTGCACAAGGTAGACCTTTTATTATGCAGTCACTCGATAAAATCGCCCGCTTTAAAGAAAAGTATCCTAACACGCGTTTGCAGGTGGATGGGGGCATAACTACGGAAACTATGAGAATGGTTGTTAAAGCAGGCGCAAATGATGTTGTTGTGGGATCGCAGATTTTTAAGTCTACCAACCCCGCCCAGACCTACCAAGATTTTGTGTTACAATTTGACCATGCCCACACAAATTACCTCGTTAGCAGACAACGCCATTCCTTTGGCGGAGAAACCCACCTTAAAGAAGATTAAAAAAATCGCATTTTTAGGCGGGGCGGTCTGGAAAGAAACCGACCAACCCTACATTGACGCGTATGAAACGGCGCGTCTTTTAGCCCAAAACGGTTACGAAATCGTCAATGGCGGAGGACCTGGGGTGATGCGCGCTTCCACAGAAGGTGGTAAGGCTGGTGGCGGAAAAACGCTGGCTGTAACTTACCATCCAAATAAAGTTAAGCGACACTACGAGGGAACCGATCCGTTAAACCACGCGGACGAGGAAATAATCACCCTGGACTACTTTGACCGTACCAAAGTGATGCTCCAAAACACAGGTCTGCATATTGTTTTTAACGGAAGCCTTGGAACACTTAGCGAGTTTGGCATGACCTGGATTAGTTCGTGGATCCACGAACCGGATCACAAACCGATAATTATGTTTGGCCACTTCTGGAACGAGCTTTTGGATGTGCTACAAAAACATATGCTTATTACCAATCAGGAACGCGCGATGCTAAAAATATGCACCTCGCCTCAAGAGGTTCTTGAGTACACACAAAGCCTAGAGGACAAATAATCGTTGCGGTGTATAATGAGTCTAATGCCCCATACCAAACAGAGGCTGGAACTGGAAGAAATCGCCATCCAGCTTAGACAAGATGTACTAAAGATGCTTTTAGTTGCGGGTTCCGGACACTCCGCCTCCTCGCTAGGTTTGGCGGATATTTTTTCTGCACTGTATTTTAGTATTTTAAATATGGACGACCGGCTGATACTTTCAAACGGGCACGCCTGCCCCATTTTATATGCTACTTTAATAAAAAAGGGTTTGCTTCAAAAGTCAGACTTAAAAACATTACGAAGATTAGGTTCGCCACTACAAGGTCACCCACACATAAACCCAGCTATCGGCATTGATTTTTCCAGCGGACCTTTGGGTCAAGGTTTAAGTTTAGCTTGTGGCATGGCGCTCTCCAGCAAACTTGACAGCAAGTCGACCAGAATTTATTGCATTACCGGCGACGGCGAGTTGCAAGAAGGGGCTATTTGGGAATCTGCTATGTTTGCCCCCCATTATAGTCTACAAAATTTAACCTGGATAATTGATAGAAATAATATTCAAATTGATGGCTATACCGAGCAAGTTATGCCCCTAGAACCCCTGCGCGACAAGCTGGAAGCTTTTAATTGGCATGTGATAGAAATCAACGGGCACAATATGGATGAAATTATAAGCGCCTGTAATATGGCAAAAAGCATTTACGAACGGCCTACTGCTATAATTGCTCACACCGTACCCGGAAAAGGAGTTACGGAGATGGAGTATAAATTTGAATGGCACGGAAAGGCGCCCTCAAAAGAACTTGCCCAAAAAGCACTAAAAAGTTTGAGGACTCTGGAAGGCCAAATAGAAAGTGACTATGACTAAATCAAAAAGTTCTATGAATCTTGTGCCGGTTATTCTAATTTTTGTACTAATTTTAGGTGCGGGTTATTTGTTACTTAAGGACACCTTAAAATTGCCGTGGTTTAGAGGCGGTAATACTGTGGAAATTACCAGGCTGGAAGGTTTTCCAAAGGTTTGGGATACTCAAAAGGAAATTAAAAAAGTTAGACGCGTAATAAAAAGTGAAGCGGAGTTAAAAGAGTTTTTTGCTTATGCTGATATGGTAGATGATACCTCGGTGGACTCAATTTTAAACCAAGTAAATTTTGACAAAGAATCTTTGTTAGGCGTAACCAGCGACACCCAAAGTGAGACGGAAGGTTTAATTAGAATTAAAAAGGTTGACATAGACAAAGCAAAAAAGAAGCTGAATGTAAAAATTATTCAGTACAAGCCCGATACCACCTGTGTGCCGGAAATTAAAAGCAACATCTTGATAGACATTGTAAAGATAAGTAAGAGCGATAATGAGATTGGCTTTGATGTGGTAAAAGAAAATAGAAGTTGTAATTAATGGTTAGTCCTGCCTATGACGGAATTTAAATCTACAAGAGAAGGTTATGGCGATGCATTACTGGAGCTGGGGGAAAGTAATCCCAATGTAGTGGTGGTTTGCGCGGATTTAACCAAATCCACCGGTTCAGATAAATTTGTGCAAAAGTTTCCAAACAGGTTTTTTGAGGTGGGGGTAGCAGAACAAAACTTGGCGGGAATTTCTGCGGGTCTTGCCCTTTCTGGTAAAACGGTTTTTATGGTGTCTTACGCAGCGTTTTCCCCAGGTCGTAATTATGATTTTATTAGAACGCAAATTTGTTACTCTAATGCCAATGTAAAAATTATCGGCAGTCACGCAGGTTTTAGTGACGGACCAGACGGGGCAACTCATCAAATGCTGGAAGATGTGGCAATGATGCGCGTTTTACCAAATACCACGGTTATTTCTCCGTGCGACTATTGGGAAGCTAAAAAATCCACCCTCGCATCCGCAAAAGTAAATAGTCCTGTTTACATTAGACTTTATAGAGAAGCTACTCCCCCGATTACCAAAAAGGAGGATGTTTTTAAAGTAGGCAAATGGCAAATACTAAAGGAGGGCGCAGATGTTTGTATTCTAGCGCATGGACCTGTAATCGCGGAGGCTTTAGCTACATGTGAAATATTAACTGACCACAAAATTTCTACACAGATAGTAAACGCTTCCACTATAAAACCTTTGGACACAGAATTACTTTTAGGACTGGCAGATAAGTTTAAAACCCTTTTTGTGGTGGAAGAACACCAAAAAGCCGGCGGTTTAGGTGGAGCGATGTGCGAATTCTTGTCGAGTAAAAAACCAACCAAAGTAGTAATTTTAGGCGCGGACAGCTGCTTTGGTGAATCCGGCACATATCACGAGCTACTAATTAAATACAAATTAGACAAAAACGGAATCGCGGAAGCTGTGTTAAAATCAAGTTAGTTTTAAAAGGAGAAAATGTTACAAAACATAATTAATGTCCTAACCACATCGCAAATATTTCCGGTAGTGGAATTTTCTTTAATCATTACAATGATAATTGTAACTTATTGGGGCATGCATATGGGTGGGTTTAGTGCCGTAAAACCCGTTACCAAATTTTCCGTAAGTATGTTTTTGGGATCCCTTGGTTACATAGCGGGCAAAACGGTGGTAATTGCCTTATTTGCCAGCAAAGTTGCCCCACCTACCGCCTATGCCTTTTGACGCCGTACTTATAAGTGATGTTTCCATAGACGAGTTTTTAAAAGTGGATGACGCTTTGGTAATGTGCGACCTTAAAGAGCATGAGTGTAAGGTGTGCTTTGACTACGCAGACAAAATACCTGTCTCGGAGTATCGAGCCAGTCTTGGTGGAAACAGCGCTAATGTGGCGACGGGCATGGCAAAACTTGGACTTAATGTAGCAGTTTATTCGGAAATTGGTAAGGACACTAATGGGGAACGCTTTTCCCGCGAACTTAAGGAACGAGGGGTAGATACTTCTTTCTTGATGAAAAGTCTTAACCAAACCGATATTCATTCTATTATTGTCTATAAAGGCGAACGCACCATTTTTTCTTACCACGGATCAAAAAATTACACTATTCAAGATTGGGGCGAGCCAAAATGGCTTTACTATTCATCCTTGCCAAAGCAGTTTGAACCGTTTCAGCAACAATTGGTTGATTATTTGGGAACCTATCCAAAAATCTTAACGGCCTTTAACCCCGGTGTTTATCATTTTAAAGCGGGTTACAAAGCTTATGCGCCCTTTTTGCAAATAACCGATTTATTGTTTGTAAATAGAGAAGAAGCTGTGAAAATTATCGAGCAGAGTAATGCGGGCGCTCGTCGTCCACAAGAAATCTCCGCGAAGCGTGATTTCGGTGGACACGACGCCCGCAAAACGCTTCACCAAAATCTACAGAAATTAGGTCCAAAGATGACGGTTATTACCGATGCAGAAAACGGAGCCAGCGTAAGCAGAGGCGAGGATTTTTTTGAGGCGGGCGTTTATAAAATTAACAAACCCGTTGTAGACAAAACCGGTGCAGGAGATGCTTTTGCTAGTGGCTTTTTATCCGCGCTTATCCACGGCAAGGATATAAGAACCGCTCTAACTTGGGGTCTTAAAAATTCCTCCGCCTGTATTCGTGAAATCGGTTCTATGAACGGGCTACTAGATTTAAAACAGATCGACAAGGTCTTGACTTCTAGTATCACTAGAATTTAGCGTCACAACAACATGAAAGCATTACAAATTTTACAAAAAGCCAAAGAAGGTGGATATGCAATTGGGGCATTTAATGTGTGTAGTTTAGAAACCTTAAAAGCCGTAGCTCAAGCCACGCAGAGGTTAAAGTCACCAATTATACTGGAAGCGTCGGACGGGGAAGTTAATTACATAGGTATAAAGGAGTTGGTAGCGCTGGTGAATTTAAGTCGGCAAGAAACAGGTCTTCCCATAATTTTAAATTTGGATCACGCCAAAGATTTTGAAATGTGCAAAAAAGCAATTGAGGCGGGGTTTGATTATGTACACATTGATGCCAGCAAACTACCGTTGGAAGAAAACGTGGCCATCGCCAAGGAAGTAGTTAAAGTAGCGCATGCTCACGGGGTTTTGGTGGAAGGAGAGATGGATCACATTGAGGGAAGCTCAGAGGATCACACCAAAGAAAACCCCACCATATTCCAAAAAACCGGCATGTATACAGATCCGCAAAAGGCGCGCAATTTTGTGGGGCGCACGGGGATTGATGTTTTTGCCAGTTTTATAGGAAACCTACACGGAGTTTATGCTGATGAAATTAGGCTAAATTTAAATTTGCTTGATGAGATCCAAAAAGCCTTGCCAAATATCTTTCTTTCCTTACATGGAGGATCCGGAATCAACGATGACGATGTAAGACAGGCGGTAAAATCCAATATTGTAAAGGTAAATGTAAACTCTGAACTGCGGATTGCCTACAAAATGTCTTTGCAAGAAAGTTTTAATTCGTCAAACGAGGTGGCAATTTACAAACTAACCCCGCCCGCCATACAAGCCGTGCAGGATGTGATGGAAAGAAAAATCCGTCTTTTTGGAAGTGCTGGCAAGGCTTAAAAGCGTTTTCCTATGCCTACACTTTACAAAACTGCGCAGTTTGCTAAAATACAACCATGACAAACAGCTTTTACCTAACTTCCAACCAAATCCGAACCTTATTGGTGGAGTCTGCAAAATTGGGCGGTAAAAAGAATATTGACCGACCTGAATACCTTAATTGGGTCAAAAAGCAGTCTGAAAACAGCTTTATTAAGGTACTTGTGGGCTTTAGACGCGTAGGAAAAAGCACGGTATTGAAGCAGTTTTATAAATACCTTGTGGAGGAACAAAACTTTCCGGAAAATAATATCTTCTTTGTAAATTTTGAGAGCGACATCTTATTGCGTCTAAAAGATGCCACAAATCTTAGAAAACTTTTTGACCAATATAAAGCCCAGGTAGCGGGCGAAGGTAAATTATTTATCTTCCTAGACGAAATCCAAAATGTTAAGGGTTGGGAAAAGTTTGTACGAACATTATATGAAACGGATTCGCAAAGATACAACATTTATATTACTGGCTCCAACAGCTCTTTACTCTCTAGCGAGTTTAGTAGTGCGTTAAGTGGAAGATCCGTTGAAAAAATGGTGCACCCCTTTAGCTTTAAAGAATACCTAGTATATAAAGACATGCCAATTGAAGGCGAGATGTGGTATCAGAAAAACAAGGAGCTGGTGGATAGAAATCTTAACGCCTATTTAAAATTTGGTGGCTTGCCGGAATCTGTGGATCTGGATCAGGAAACAAATGCGGAATATATTAAGTCAGTCTTTAATAAAGTGTTAATGGACGACATCATAAAGAGGTTTAGAGTAAAAAATCCCGCTTTGTTAGAAGATGTGTTTAAATACGCAATTTCCAATGTAAATCATCCGCTTAATATGCATGCGGTAGTTAAAGAAGTAAATTTGGGACTTACTAGCGTTACTGTTCCAACAATCAAGAAGTATCTGGCTATGTACCAAAAGTCGAACGCAGTAAGCAGTGTTTACAAATTTGACTGGAAAACCAAGCGCATTTTTAATAAGCTTAGTAAATACTATGCGGTCGATAACGGACTGATTTCCACCTTTGCAGTGGGAACAAAAGAACTTGACGCCATGCTTTTGGAAAATTTAGTTTACAACCAACTTGCCAGGCAGGAAACAAAAATCTACTATGGGCGTGACGAGAAGGGTAAGGAGATTGATTTTGTGGTGTTAAAACCTAATTCCGAGTGTAAAAAATACCAAGTATGTTGGCAACTAGACGAAAAAAATCTAAAGCGAGAGTTGGGAAATTTTGACCTTGTAAATAAGTACTTACCAGATGGCGAAAACATCTTGGTAACAATGGGCGGTGAAGAAAGTGTGGAACAGGTGGGGGACACTAAAGTAAGAGTTTTACCCCTAGTTAAATTTTTGTTGGGGGACTAGAGATATAAAAGGAATGCTTTTGCTACCTAAGTATTTTCCTGCTACATCCTCTAAAACAAAAACGAGATGGGGATCGCTGTTAATCGTTTGAGATGTTACCTCACGGAGAAATCCGTCCATCCGATATTCTTGCCCAAGCCAGTCTTTAAAGTGGGTGAATGCCGGTTGATCGGTAAAAGAGGAGTAAGAGAGTGTTGCGTTTCTAGTTTCACCAGTTCCAACATCTAATAAAGTGATTCCTTGGCAGGAAGTACCGCAGTGTCTTAGGAAAAAAAGGTAATTTTCACCTAACCAATGCAAATCGCTTGTTACATCCCAGGAGGCAAACTTTGTGTGGTAGATCTGCCGAGTAGTACCATTTTTTCCTTCTAGTAGAACAAGCGCTAGTTCGTCCAACGACTGGCTGGCGGGTGGGTAAAGAAAAGCCACCTGTGTCTCGGAAGGCGATAAGGCTAGGGATTTTAGGGGTCTATCGTTGTAATATACCTGTTTTTTCCCTTGATTGTTAGCAAGAAAAACTGTGTTGTATTCCCCTCTTGAGATATATTGGTAATCCACTTGATTAAGTTTTAAAACATCAATCATATTTGTTGGATTGGTGGTCACAAGTGAGAAAGATGACTGGATTTGTGGTGGCGGGAAAAAACGGGCACTAGTAACAAAGATCAGCAACATTATAAAATATACAGGTAAAACTTTTTGCATCATAGTTTATAGAAAAAAATGGTTGCCTTTGCCTCGTATTCATTGATGTAGGTAACGACGAGAGTGGGTTTGTGATTTTTTGCCCAATTAGGCGTACTGATACTATCATCGTAGTAGTGATTAGCCCCTCCTGTAGAATCAGGTATCTCGTTGTTGATAATCATTCCCGCAATTTCATAAGCATGTTTCCAAGCATTTTTGTTTATCTCGTTGCTGGCGCGAAGAGGGTCTTCTACATACGGATAGTTGGGATCATCCGTGTTAAAGGAGCTAAACTGGGAAGGCGTGGTAATAACTTCCCAATAGGTATTGGGCCACCGTTCACTTAGAACCCTATTTTTAATTACCCAACCAATGGCCACCCGAGCCTCGTCCGGAACGAGTGTTTTTCTTGCCTCACCAAACAACGCCCGAGCCAGAATAACCTGATCGGGATCGTCGGAAAAATTACCGGTCCATTTTGGGTTGTTTACTGTAGGAGAGACCTGAGATTCGGTCTGTTCCGACCCTACCTCCTGTTTAATATCGCCCAGGTTAAGATTTATTCTGTGTAGCGTTGGAGTTTTATCTGCCCAAAGCTCGATGTAATGCAATGCCGACGGCAAGTTCTTGGTGACAGTTTTTCGCTCGTTTTTCGCTCCGTAGAAAATTTGCTGGGGAACAGCGTGCCACAACCAATTTCTCCAAAATAGTGACCTGGAATTATATTCAACCTCGTTGTCGATAATCAATTTCACATCGTCACCATCAAAAAGACGCCAAGAAACGCTAATTTCTGCTACAAATGTCACTAGCGGTAGATCGGCTAATACAAATGTAAACCATGGTCGACCATCACCGTCCTCGGCCTGTTGACCGAGATCAAATGTCATATTCGATGAATCTTCAATCTGCCGGTAAGTCCAGTCTTCGATAGTTACTTGACCTTGCGGGTAAAAAGCAATAGTGTGCTCGCCCTTACTTAGCCTGATGAGAAAAATGTTTGTTTGTCTTAAACCTTTGAGCTTACTCCCATTCCAAGCAGGTGGAATGTTATATTTCTGAACATCTTTTTCTGGTGGAGTTTCTCTAAATAGCCTGCCATCTATCTCTACTCTGAGATCATTTTTCCCCCTACAACGCGCAGTAATACTAACAGAGTACAGCCCAGAATCAGGAATTAAAAAGGACACTTGAACTTCTTCTGTTAACTTTTCCGGTAAATCCTTGGGCACGAATTCATTATAAATCAAGACACCCATGCAGGCAACAGTCTTTTTATACGCACTTCCACAATTACAAAACTAAAGCAGACGGTAAGAGAGGCGTTCTCGTAGCGCATGGTAAGGCGTAGATTGTGTCATTCCTAAAAATATCGTAAAATAGCACTATGCTAAAAGATTTAGCCTACTACGAAAATTTAATTAAAAGGGCAATTTTATAACAATTGCCTCAACAAGATTATGATGTTTTCCTTTTTGGCTCCCGTGCAACCGGTACTAACAAGCAATGGAGTGATTTTGATGTAGGCATTTTGGGAAACCATGGGCAGGATGTTCCAGCTGTAGCGAAATTTGATATTCAAGACAATCTGGATCGTCTTAATGTTCCTTATATTGTGGGTCTTGTGGACTTTAAGGGTGTTACAGACAATTTTAAAAGGCTTGCCTTTAGAAAGGTAGTTCCATGGACAAACTAAAAGAAACGGCGTCCAATAAGGATCGCGAGGAAATAAAGAATCGGGCAGTGGAAGTTAGAGAGTCGGGTGATTTGGCACAAGCCAAAGAACTTTTAGAACAGGTAATAGATTGGGACGAGAAAAACGATAATCCGCGTGGAGAAATTGATGCGCTAGGGCATTTGCGCATCGTGTATTCCAACATGGCAGAGGAAGAAAAAGACGCACAGGTAAAACAGTCGCTGAAGGAACAAGCAAGAGGTTGCGTGGAAAAAGCTCTGGTTATTATCGATGCTCGTCCAGAAATTCCGCAAGATTCAAGATCAATATTACAAGTGCATTTGGCATCAACAATTTTTGAAACGGCAAAAGAAAACACTGATCCAACTTTTAAGGTCGCACAACTGGAAAAAGCCCTGCAAGTTGTAAAAGATGCCATGGAAACACTACCAGGATCACAAGCACATAAAGCATGGCCGGCAAATCTTAAAGCCAAAATTCTTTACGAAATGGGTAAAAAGGAAGAAGCGTGGGATGTTTTGATGCAGGCAGAAAAGTGGATTTATGGGGGTTATAACCAAGAAATCGTCAATGGCGACCAAGCAGAGATAAAACTAAATGTCTGGCTCTCGGGACTCATGCTTACTAAGGCAGAGATTTGCAAACGAGAGGGAAAAACAATCCTTGCCCGGCATTATACGGAATATATTGTAAGCATGAACGACTCAACAAACAGCTTGAGCCAGCGCAAAAAAGACGCACAAATAATCTTACAGTCTATATGAAACAGGAATTAACACATGGGAATGTTCGGGAGTTAACCACAAAATATGGCGACTGGTTTGTAGGTAGCTTTGTAGAAGAGAACTTTGCAAAAACCAACGATTTTGAAATTAAATGGGTAAAAAGAGAAAAAGGCTATAAAAGACCAAATAAAACTGGCGGGATACCCAACCAAAAAACACTAACCCTGCTTATTAAAGGAAAACTAAAAATCACTCTAACAGAATCCAACGAGTGCTGTGTTTTGGAAAACGAGGGCGACTATTTGTTTTATAGTCCAACCGTACCACACACCGCGGAATATCTCGAGGATTCGCTGGCACTAATAATCCGATGGCCCTCCAAAATTTAGGATAGGTAGCCCTGCAATTTAAATGCGCTGGGGCAAAGTTGGTTTAAACCACATTCACTGCATTTAGGTTTACGGGCGGTACAGACATAGCGACCATGCAGGACTACCGCTCCGGAAAAGTTGTGCCAATAGTCTTTTGGAATTATTTCCATTAGCTCTTTTTCAATTTTTATCGGATCGGTTTGTTTGGTTAAGCCCAAGCGATTTGCTACCCGTGTAACATGGGTATCCACTACAATGCCCTCCGCCATACCCCAAAGTTCGTTTAGTATTACATTGGCGGATTTTCTAGCGATGCCTGGAATTTTTATCAGATCCAAAAGTTTTTGTGGGACCTGGTTACTACAATGTTCTATGATATATCTACCAGCTTTTATTAATCGATCCGCCTTACCCAGATGGAAGTTCACACCGTAGATGTCTTTTTGTAGGGTTAATAAATCAGCTTCAGCAAAGTCACCCCAAGTTTTGTACTTTTTAAAGAGAGCTTGGGTAATTTGGTTAACTTTTTTATCTGTGGTCTGCGCAGAGAGCATTACCGCCACCACTAGTTGCATTTCGTTTATAAACACCAGCTCCGTTTTAGGATTGGGATATAATTCCTTTAACCTTTTAGCGATTGCTTCGCCAAAACAAGTGTCAATCATCAAACAAGCCTCTCTGCAAATCGCTGATTTCTTTATTCTTTTTAGTCGATTGTTTAACCTTGTCGCCAGCATCTACGCCCACCCTTTTAAGCAAAGATTTAAAGTTATATGATTGCAATATCGGAACAACGGTCTCTAGAGGCAATTTCCCGTAACGGGAATCCTCGCGGGAAAATCCTGTGGGTGTATTTAAGTCCAAGGTAGCAAGCTTTTTGCTCATTATTGCCTGCTCATAGCCGTCAAGCAGTTTTTTACGCAAAGTTTCTGGTTGTACCTTGTTGATATTTTTATAAATCTCTTCCACCGATCCAAACTCCTTAATCAACTCACCTGCGGTTTTTGGACCAATGCCGTAAACGCCCGGAATGTTATCACTGGTGTCCCCTACTAAACCTTTGTAATCCGGCACTTGGGCGGACGTAACCCCAAGTTTCGCCATAACTTCCTTTTCTCCAATCCACTCAATCTTATCGCCCCTAGTAGACGGTAGCATAATTATAATGTTTGGGCTCGCAAGTTGCCAAAGATCGTGATCATTAGAAAGCAAAATCATCTGGCAATGCTCTTGATTTTTTACCGCCAGAGTCCCTACCAAGTCGTCCGCTTCGTAACCGTCAGCCGAAATCATCTTAACTCCAAAAGCCTCCACCACCTCTTTGATCCTTGGAATCTGCACGGACAACATATCCTCCATAGGTCTGCGATGCGCCTTGTAGCCCGTAAAATCAACATGCCTAAAAGTTGGAACTTTAGTGTCCAAAACCGCTACTACATAATCTGGCGACACTTGTTGCAAAACAGTTATTAACATGGACGACACGCCGTAGATGGCATTGGTGGGATTGCCGGCTTTATCGGAAAATTCTTTGGGCAAGGCGTGGTACGCACGGTGAATAAGGTTAAATAAGTCAATTAATAAAAACTTTGGCATGCTCTACTTTCCATTGGCAATTACCGGACTCAGTAACCCCAGTAAAGCTCTATACTCGTCGCCATCTAAAGTTTCCACCTCCAAGAGCTTGGTTGCCAGTATATCCAACTTTTCTTTGTGCTCGCCAAGAATTTTTTTAGCTACTTCAAAACAGTCGTCCACAATTTTTTTAACTTCTGCATCTATTTTTGACATTATTTCCTGACTATATTTTTCCTCGGTATCAAAGGGGTTTTTCCAAATGCCAAACATAGATTTTGCCCCGTACGACACCAGACCCAGCGAACTCATGCCGTACTGCGTTACCATTTCTCGCGCCAGCTTGGTGGCTTTATCAAGATCATCTGAAGCCCCAGTGGTAACATCGTCAAACCAAAGCTCCTCCGCGGCGCGCCCGCCCAGCATAGTGGCAATAAAAGAAAGTAGCCGAGTTTTGGTTTCACCGTACCTATCCCTTTCCGGGGGTAAACTAGTGTGCCCCAAGGAAGCCCCACGCGCCACAATAGAGATTCTTTGCACCGGATCCATATCCTTGCTAAAAGTTGCCACCACCGCATGACCCGCCTCGTGAAAAGCGGTAGTTTTACGCTCGTTTTCCGTTTGCATAGTTTTTCTTTCTGCTCCCATAGTTACTTTGAGCGACGCTTCGTCCAAATCTTTGTTGCTAATATCCACTTTTCCGTCCCGAGCTGCTAAAATTGCCGCCTCATTCATCATGTTTTCAATATCGGCCCCACTAAACCCCACCGTTTTTTTGGCCAATTTTTCTGCATTAAAATCCGCTACCATGGGTTTATTTTTGGTATATAAATTAATGATTTCTTTTCTGTCGGCCAAATCCGGAAGCGGAACTACAATGCGCCTATCAAACCTGCCTGCCCGTACTAAAGCCGGATCCAACATATCTCCTCTGTTGGTTGCGCCAAGTACCAAAACATTGGTGCGAGGATCAAAGCCGTCCATCTCCGCTAAAATCTGATTTAAAGTTTGCTCGCGCTCATCGTGTCCACCTCCTGAAAAACCCATTCCCCTTTGCCTACCTATGGCATCAATTTCGTCAATAAATATGAGCGACGGTTGAGAGGCGCGCGCCCTAGCAAAAAGATCACGGACTCTAGCAGAACCAACCCCCACCAACATCTCCATAAACTCACTCCCCGACGCACTAAAAAACGGCACATCTGCCTCACCCGCCACGGCTTTAGCCAGCAAAGTTTTGCCCACGCCGGAAGGTCCAACTAACAAAACCCCTTTGGGGATGCGTGCGCCCAATTTATGATATTTATCAGGATTTTTTAAAAAGTCCACAATCTCCATTAACTCTTGCTTGGATTCTATATTACCCGCCACATCGTTAAAGGTAGTCTTTACAGAGGTTTCTTTGTTAAAAAGCTTTGCCCGGGCGCGTCCAAAAGAAAGCATATCTCCACCCCCCGCCATCTTAAATTGTCTAAATAAAAACACCAATAAAATTATAGGAAAAAGCACAGAAATGCCGGTACTTAAAACCTGTTCCCAAGAAATTGGCGTTACCACCGTGATTTTGCCTGCAATTTTTGATAAGGAAAGTCCGTTATTTTTTAAAAGCTCGTCAAAACTTAACCCAGTTTCTTTTTTTGACACAAATTGCGTACCATCTTTAAGCAAAATCTCCAATTTGTCGCCCCCCACAGAAACATCCTGTACTTTGTCTTCACCCACTAGCTTTAAGACCTCTGTTATAGGCTTTTCTGGCTTTTGCTGATCCGTAGCCATAAACGAATTTGCCACTAAATAAAAACCCAACGCCATAAGCATCCAAAAGAAGATATTGGTAAAAAGGCTTGTTGGTGCTTTAGGAGCAACTTTTGGAAGCTTGGGCAACGCTGATTTTGTTTTTTTGTTTTTGTCGTCCATAATCTTTTTACTTTGGTGCCAACAGCAGGAATTGGACCTGCGACCTAGCGCTTATGAAACGCCCGCTCTAACCACTGAGCTATGTTGGCGTAGCTCTGGTATTATACCCTATACTCGCTAAATTATTTCATAAATCTCGCCTACATAAATAGAGTCGTAAATTTGCTTGGTATGTTTTTCTAAAAATTGAAACAAAAATTCGTTATTTCTTAACGGACAACCAGCATACCAGCTGTCAAACAAAGTGCGTTTTCTGGCAATAACATATTTAATATTTTTAGTAAGCAGTTCCTGCCTCATTTCATCAATACTTTTTCCAGAACTGGCAAAATAATAGTCGCTCCGCACAATTCTGGTGTCGTAATTAGTCATAAATGGCAAAAATAAAATAAACTGGTGTTGCGCCGCGTCCATAATGTATGTATCACCTGGCAAGTTTTGCGCCTGTTTACTTAAGTCGTAAATTACCGGATTACTCTCCCGAAGGTTTTGAACCGTACTGGCAAGCGTTGCCATAGTTCCAAAACCCCACAGGGCGTGCGTAAAAACTAAGGACAAAAGCGTAACCTTAAAAATACTCCTGGCGTGCGCCGTTTTAATATACCGCTCCGCCAAAACGGGAATAACTGTAGCAAGTAGGGGATAAACAGGAAAAAAGTACCAAAAAACGCTTTTTGACAGATAATAAATTGTGATAATAAACGGGATGGCAGAGGCGTAAACCAAAAACTTTTTAAAATCTTTATTCTTGTAAAAAAGGCACGACACAAAAGGCAAAAGCCAGATGCCAAAGTAAATGTACGGTCCAGGATTGCCGGTGTGAAAAACAAACTGCGTCTTATTTAACCCCACCAAAAAAAGAAACTGAACAGGTTGGATTAAAATCCACAGTTCGTTTTTAAAATAAATCCAACCAGATTGATCGCGCTTGGTACCTTGGTTGCTACATTCCGCCAGTAGTTGTGGTTTTCTTCCCAAGTCAACAAAATTTGTATGACTTTTTCTATTTAGCAAGTCCACATTACCAATAACCGGAAGTTGAACTGGCGTATATAAAGTCCACATAAGAATGGGAAGTAAAAAAGACAGACTACACAACCCAAGATATTTAATGCCGTGGGCGATAGAAAGGTTTTTTT
The DNA here is from genome assembly GCA_964574405.1 of uncultured Candidatus Saccharibacteria bacterium. GTDB lineage: Bacteria > Patescibacteriota > WWE3 > UBA101185 > UBA10185 > JBBAAW01. The sequence continues at coordinate 57,271 of CAZNNN010000001.1, forward strand.
GTAAAATTAGTGCTAATAATATTAAAACGGGCGCAAACAAAACCAAGGGCAAAACGGAAATTTTTACCAAAAAACTTAACGAAGCAAAAAACCCTAAGAGGACGAACAAGCGATAGCAAGGTTTCTCGATGATTTTTATGAGAGTGAGCAAAAATAAATTGCTAAAGACAAGCAAAAAAAGCTCCACCTTAAATTCGTGAATAGAAAGCATAATATAAGTTGACGACGAAGCCAAAATTAAAAGCGAACACTTGGTAACAAAACTGCTAAAGCCCAACCGCCTGTAAATTAAATAAGCAGTGTAAAGACCAGCAACCGATGCCAACCCAAACATAAAAAACATCATGTTATCACCCAAGAACCGCCCAACTACACCCAGAATAAACTCGCTAAGATACGGATTAAGCGCACCCTGCAAAACGCCGGAGTGAAGCTTTTCTTTTATCAGGTAGGCACTTCTGTAGTAGAGACTTCCACCATCCCACGAATTGGTACGGTAGTAGAAAAAGGAATAAACCAGATACAAAACTGCCGTAATAACGATAATTATTTTGAGATGTTTTCTTAAAAAAACGGAGAATTTGGGATGAAAAAGCGCACAAAAACCAAAATACAGCCCGCCAAACCAGCCAATAACAAAATCTGGCACTTGCAGAACACGACTACAAAAATAAATAAGGTAAAAAACTACCAGCGTGCCTATAAAAACGGCCTGGTTACGGTTGCTTGTGATGCTTTTTACTATCTCCGTGAGCTTGTTCTTCATCTGCTCCTTTAAGGGCAAGTTGGCGTACCAGCTGGTCTAATTTGGTGTACAACTTTTCTATTTCCTGCGACTGGCTGTAATTTTGGTACAAAAGCCATATTAACGCAAAATATATTACCACATCAACTCCTCGCCCAATACCCAACTTTTGCGCGACTATAGAGGACAGACCCGGATCCCCAACAAATAAAACTGCCAGCAAAGTAATAAAAAACCACCGCAATTGATACACTACTTTTACCGCTGGCGCGCCCCTAAACTTAACAAACTGCTTATAACCAAACCAGAATAATATAGGCAGTGTAATTATTTGAAAAAATGACATATTAGCCCGAAAGCTCCTTTACTACTCTAAACGAGTTAGAAATTTTTTGACCTTTTTTAAGCGACTCTTTGGTATATATGGCGTCTATTTTAACAGGTTTTGGCGTAACACC
>CAZNNN010000002.1:0-56219 GCA_964574405.1 uncultured Candidatus Saccharibacteria bacterium
ACTTTTCGCCAGTTTATCAAAGTCGCCCAATTTGTTTCTAACCTTAGCAGTGGCGTAGGTAGAAGACCCGTTGTAGGTTTTGTACCGCTTGCCATCAATGGCAATAATTTCTCCTGGCGACTCTAAAGTACCCGCAAACATGTTTCCCGCCATTACCACATCTGCACCCATGGCCAGTGCCTTAACTACATCGCCGGAATTTTTAACTCCACCATCTGCAATTAACGGAATTCCCGCCTCTCTACACGCGCGAGAGCAATCCGCAATGGCTGTAAGTTGAGGCACACCCACGCCCGCCACAATCCGCGTGGTACACACAGAACCAGGGCCAATGCCCACTTTAATCCCATCCACATCGCATTTAATCAGATCTATAGCCCCTTCATAGGTTGCCACATTGCCGGCAATAATTTGCAAACGGGGAAGTGCCCCGCGCAATTTTTTAAGCGCGGTAAACACATGATCCGCGTGCCCATGGGCAACATCCACCACCAAAGCGTCCACCTCCGCCTTATTAAGCTCAAGAGCTCGCTCCAAAAAGTCCCCTGTAACACCCACCGATGCGCCAACCATCAGTCGCCCTTTAGCATCTCGCAAAGCGTTGGGTTTAGATTCAAAGTTCACAATGTCCTTTACGGTGTAAAGTCCGCAAAACTTGTTTCCAGCCCCAATTAACGGCAACTTTTCCACACGGTTCTTATGCAAAATCGTCTTAGCCTGCTCAATACTAGTTTCTTCCTGCGCCGTAACAAGCTTTTTAACCGGGGTCATAATTTTGTCGATTCTGGTTTTTGGGTCGTACTCAAATTGATAGTCTCTTTTTGTTACCAAACCTAGCAAAGCTCCCGCCTCGTTAGTAATTACAAAGGACGACACATTAAAGCGATCTACATTGTACCAAAGCTTTTCCAAAGTGTCGGAAGGCTTTAGCTTTAAGGGGTGGCGCAAAACCATATCCTCGATTTTTTTAACTTTCTTAACTTCTTCCAGCTCACGCTCAATACTCTGAAATCTGTGAATTATCCCTATCCCGCCTTCACGAGCCACAGTTATAGCCATGGGGGACTCCGTTACCGTATCCATGTTGGCCGGAATAATGGGTATTTTTAGCGTAATGCCACGAGTAAGTTTTGTACTCAAATTAACCAAGCTCCTTGATTTTACGGAAGATTTTACAGGTACGAGTAATACATCGTCAAAAGTTATTCCCATCGGTATATCTCCGTTCGTCATTGCCAATGGTATCTTACACTAAACCACATCTTTATGAAACCTCTTATGCACATCTTTTAGCTGACGGTTAGTTACATGCGTGTATATTTGCGTAGTTGCCACATTAGAGTGCCCCAACAGCTCCTGCACGCTTCTTAAATCCGCGCCCTCACGCAACAAGCCCGTGGCAAAGGTGTGGCGCAAGGTGTGGGGCGTAGCATCAACAGAAATTCCCGCCCGCAAGGCGTAACCCTTAACAAGTCGCTCAACACTTCTAGGCGTTAATCGCAAACTTTCTCCTACCTCGTCGTTAACTGTCATCCTTTTTCCCGAATACCGCAAAAAGAGGGGAGTAAAAGCATCTTTTCTGGTGGACAAATATCTACCCAACCAATCAATGGCGCTGGGGCTCAAGTAAACCACGCGCACTTTTCTACCCTTGCCAATCACCGCAAATTCACCCGTGTCAAGATTTATGTTATCAATGTCTAAATTACAAAGTTCGGAAACCCGCAAGCCTGTGGAAAAAAGCACCTCTAGCATGGCTCTATCCCGCAAGCCCGAACGCTTATTTAAATCCTGCACATCAAACAAAACCTTCATTTGCTCCTCGTCCAAAACCTTGGGAATGCGCGGATCGGCTTTGCCCAAAGTAATTTGCTCCGGTGGTAAAACGGTAAGTTTTTCTTCCACAATTAAATACTTTAAAAATGCTCGGATAGCAACTAAAAATGTGTGTTGCGTGGATCTTTTATATTCTTTTTGCGACTTAGTACTTATGCGCCTATTTAAATACAACCTGTATTTTCTAATCAATTCGTTATCAATGTCGTCAACTATTAAATCCGACTTTTTTAAAAAGCTTTTCATCCAATCCGTTAAGTCCAACAAATAAAAATGGTACATCTTAATAGTATTTTGACTCAAGTTTCTTTCCACTTCGCAAAATTCCAAATACCGCAGAATATAATCCTCCAAGTTCTTGGGATTTTTTAGCACGGCAGTCTTAGTGATCGATGGTTGAACAGTGTCGATTGATATAGATGTGGTTCGTTCCATAAAAATAAATCCTAGGGCATCCTAGAGCCCTCGTGCTGTTTGTGGTTGCAGCCACGCCATTAACACGGTCATCGCGAGCGTAGCGAAGCGATCTCGTCGCCCCCGCGTCAACTAGTTACCCAAGCCGTCAGCATTTAACGACATTGTCTAACATTCTATCATCTTTAGACAGGGCAGAGAATAACCTAATAATAAACTCAAAAGTATTGGTTAAAAGGGCTAGGAAGTTAAATAGAATTCAGGATAAACATTAATAGGGAGTTGTTTAAAAATATTTTCCGTAAGTTAAGACCTAATAAGAAAATAATCTACGGAAATAAATAAACCTAAAAATTTGTTGGATGTCTTGATAGGGAAAGAGTCTCGGCGGCCAATCCGCAATGTCGTATTATGTATATTTAACGACATCAGACAACGCGTAGACGCGGGATAACTTAAAATAAAGTAAAAATAGGCGAGTTAATCAAGCAGGGAATAAAAGAAACTTAATTAATAATAAATACACTCATCTATTCAGTCTTCACGATGTTATTTTCCGTATTCTTTGGGATAAAGCGAGCTAACCGTAATAACCTCAAAGGCTTCTAGGGAATCCCGCACCACTCTAGTAAGGTTATCCACACAGGTAGGTCGGAAAAAGTATATGACAATCTTACAGAGATAATTATGACAAACCTACATATGTAAAACTATGACAGCCCTATCTAGCAATATACCCCATAGTATGCTAATCATCTTGAGCTACTCCCCTGCCCCGCTGGCGTTACATCCTGTTATCACGGTCTAAAAACCACTAAAATGGTTAAAAAAACTAAGCAAATTATCAAGTAATCCCAAAGCCCCTTTTTACTCAAAGCGTTCTTTAGATACAGCTGAATATACCCCAATCCTAAAAGAAAAACCGAGGCAACAAAAATTCCCCGTAAAAACGACTCTGTGGAAAAAAACAGTACCAAGCTAGCTCCCCACCCTACTAGTAAAGTGGTAGCAAAACATAAAACTACGGACTCAAAAGATTTAAGAAGTCTAATATCCTTGTCGTTAGAGTAAACCCAAATTACATAGTGGTAAAAAATGTACGACAGCACCATAACCAGGGCGACTTGAACAAGCGGTTGAAAAAAAGTCCTAAAAATCCCCGTAAACAAAATCAGCGAAACACCTAAGAGTACAATTTGTACCCAGTTAATAGCTACCCGGTAAACCGGAATGGTCACTTCCCTACTCTCTACAACCAGCATCACATTATTGAGTAAAAGAAGTGTATATAACAAAAGAAAGTTAAACAGACCTGCCAAAATTTTTAGCACTAAAGACACATTTGGGAAATAGACAAAAAAGAAAAAACATCCCAGTGTAAGCGTAAACGGCATTATACCGGTAAAAAACACCATCTTTATGCTCCTATCCCCCCCAGCCAAATATTGAACAATTAATGGACTCAAAACACTAATTAAGGCTAGAAACACAATATATTTTATAAAACTTGCTTGCTGTAAACTATCAGTAGAAGAAAGGTAACTCACTGCCAAGAGATAAGAGATTGATATTAATACCGCAGAAAGCACCAGAAAACGAATTTTCTTAAAATTCATATACTTACAACCTTACCACACTTTTGACCAGATGACACAGCGCCATAGCCACCGCATCGTTAGCGTCATCAGGCTTTATTTTCTCTGTAAGTCCTAAATATTTTTGCACGGCATCTTGCATAGCACCTTTTTCCGCCCGTCCATAGCCCGTTAAAACAAACTTGGCTTGCAGGGCGGTGTATTCGTAAACATCCACACCATATTCCGCCCCCACCAAAAGCGCTATCCCCCTAGCCTGACCAACCGTTATGGCTGTTTTAGCGTTAGTATTAAAAAATAGTTGCTCCACCACCATAAGATCAGGCTTATATTTTTTACACAGGGAGTTTAGCTGAAGATGCAAATACTTTAGGCGACTTGGCATAGTAGCATCTTTTCCCGTGGTTACCACGCCACACGCCACTATACTGGGTACAGCTTTAGTTCCCTTTCCTGTTTTAACAAAGGCATAACCCATTTTGGCAGTACCCGGATCAATGCCTAAAATAATCATAGTGAATTTAATATCTCGTCACTAACTTTAATATTAGAATAAACCTCGGAAACATCGTCATGATCCTCTAGCGCGTCAACCAAAGCCAAAATCCCTCTCGCTTTATTGGCATTTACAACTTCAATCTCAAAAGTGGGATTTTCTAAGTCCACAAAAATATAAGAGGTACTGCCTGCCCCACCAAGATTCCCCCCATGTTTGTTAAAAATATTGCGTATTTCCGCTACCGTTCTATTTCTATTATCCGTTAATGCCCGCACATACAAAGCCACACCTTCCGGTCCGTAACCCTCGTACACCACCTCTTCAAACTGCGTCCCCTCTCCCCCGCCAGAACCTTTTTGCACCGCCCGTTCAATATTATCTTTGGGCATCCGCTCTTGTTTAGCCTTTTCTATCGCCATCCGTAAAGCAGAGTTACTTTCAGGATCAGCGCCAGCTCTAGCCGCCACCGTTATAGCTCTGGTGAGTTTGGTAAATGCCTGGCTTTTTTTGGAGTCGTTAACAGCTTTGTCGCGCTTAATTGTTGACCATTTGGAATGCCCTGACACGCCTTAATACTACCACAAAAATTTGCGCTTGACATTACCTCCATATCTGCTACTTTACTAGTCATGCAAACTTCATCCGCGCCCGTTGGGGCAAATGCCATGGATTTAGAAAAACAGGCTGTTAAGGCTGCCGTAGCATCAGATTGGGCTTTAGCCAAAGACTTAAATTTACAAATTCTAGAACTTGAACACCAAGATTTAGATGCCAAGGTACGACTTGGTAAAGCTTATCTGGAACTGCGCGACTTTTCTAAAGCCAAGAAGTGTTTTAAAGAAGTTTTAACGGTTGATCCTATTAATATCGTGGCGCAAAAAAATTATCAATTAGCAAAAGAAGAAAAGCACTCCCCTACCCCACAAAACGGGTTTAGAAGCCTCATTAAAGAGCCGGCCACTTACGCCGAAGTTCAAGCGGAAATTGTTGCCAAAGGCTTTACAGCAAGTAAAATTGCCATTGGTGCTACTTTTACGCTTAAAATTTTTACTAATCAAACAAAGGTTTTGTACGACTATAAAGATCAACTAATAGAGCTTGCTGTTATTGTTGACAATAAAATTCAAAGGCGACTTAAAGCTGGTAAAGAGCGAGGTATTATTTTTACGGGAACTTATGTTAAAGGGGTGGAAAAAGACCTCACCATCTTAATAACCTCATCCTCGCCAATTTTTGACTGTGAAAGACAGGAGCTTAAGCCTTACACCAAGCGCGATTTTATGGACTCCGACAACGAACCCGCCGAACCCATTATTGAAGAAAACTAATTATCTCGTCATTGCGACTTACTAAATCCATGTCATTGCGAGCGTAGCGAAGCAATCTATGCTTGAAGTTGTCACCACGATAAATTCTAGTGATACTAGAAGTCAAGATCTTGTCAGATTAAATCTCACGGGGTATTTTGCAAATACTGGTTTTGGAGGGTGTAGCGGTCAGGGTACCGTCGCATACTGATAACATGTTGAATCCTTAATTGGATTGGGGTTCGATACCCCCACCCTCCGCCAGTATTGGATACTACAACATTAATTGATTTGACAAAACAATCTAGTAGAGTAGAATATAACAAGTGTTATCGGTATGCGGTTCAAAAGGATTCAAAAAAGAAGCTCGCAAGAGCTTCTTTTTTGTTACCCCAAAGCTGGTTTCAATCCTCCTTAATCGCGCATTTGATATAATTCCACCGTGGATATATTTGAAGAAGTCTCAAAATTAAACTTTCCGTTAGGTAGTTATGTTGTTGTGGGTAGTGGACATTTAATCGCGTTAGGTTTAAAGGAAGGAAAGGATGTTGATATTGTCGTAACACCGGAGTTGTTCAGTAAGTGCCTACATAACCAGCTTTGGAAACAAATACCTTGGACATATCCAGAAAAAGTTGGGCATATATTTCTTAGGCGAGGTGTAGTAGAACTTTATTTAGATGTAAATTGTGGAAGTTTTAATCCTTCTACCGATGAGTTAATCCAACGGGCTAAAATCATCGAGGGTGTTGCTTTCGCCTCTTTAGAGGATGTACTGAAACTCAAAATAGAGTATAGTAAAACGAAACCAAAGCACCTGATGGATATAAAAATTATTAAAGAGTTCCTAAATACTCACCCGTCTTTGTCATATTGACATTTAGGGAATTTTTGGTAATATAATCGTATTCTCGGACGAAGAGGAATCTGAAAAGGTTCTTTTCCCAAAGCAATTAATCCGCCTCTGGCGGATTTTTTGTAACCTACCTTAAACTCTGATCGGTTTTTATTTTTTGCGCTTCTTCCTGTTTTTGAAGATCTTTCCTAAATCTCTTGAGGGAAAGCGTACAAAACGCTGGTTTCTCAACATCGGCAGGGATTATGCCGTACATCTTCTGCCCCTCTTTAAACTGATTAAATTCCACCGCGGTTTGTGACACTGGGTAAGATTGCCCATCCAAGGTTTTTAGCCCCCACAACCCGGTTGCATCCTTAACCAACACGCCTTCAATGTCTTTTCTAGGCACTTTTACCGCTTGTCTAAACCTATCGCTCTCCCCTTCTTTGTACATTTCCAAGGTGTCGCCATAAACAATTTCACTCTTGGCAGCATAGTTTGGTTGGACTAGATACTTTTTACCATTTTGGGCAATCAGGTGTGTGCCATCAAAAATTCCCGTGGCAGTAACCATTATGTCGATGTTATTAACTAGAGCAGGTTTAGCTATATCGTAGGACAGAACAACCCCAGCCTTATCCGGAAAACCCACCGCGGTGGGGAAAATCTTCGGCGTAGTTGGCAAGGTAACAGCAGGCTTTGCCACAATGGGGGGCTGCTTCGTAGCAACGGGATAATTTGTCCCACCTTTAACTTCGTACGAGATCGCCATCCCCTTGTCAAAATTGGTGTCCACCCATTTTCTAACCTTGTCCTCCACCGCCTGCCTGTCCACTCCATATTTTTGCCTACTCAACTCCAAAACCCACTGCTTATTCTCACTTTTTGGCACAATACACTCCTCCTCCACCCAGGGTCGTAAAATTTTGGCAGAAAAAGGCAAGGAGGTCATACCGTCTATCATAAGTTTCATATACACATGAAAGCGCTCCAAAGAAATAATGTCCGTGTCTGTAAAATTGGGGGCAAACTCCCCCGCCAAAGCTTTGGCATCGGGCGTACCCAAAGAAAATGCCGCAATTGTACCCACATTGCCAAGTACCGCCTTAAGAAGCTCCTCCGGCAACTGCGCGGTGTACTGGTGGGTTAAATACAATCCAAGTCCGTATTTGCGCGACTCAGAAAGAATAGATTCAAAGCTACCCGTGGCAAAATTTTGAAACTCGTCTACATACAGGTAAAAGGGTCTGCGCTCGGCAGAAGGTATCTTGGCGCGTTGTAGGGCAAAAAATTGGATGCGGGAAACCAAAAGCGCGCCCAACAAATCCGCGTTATCTTCACCAATCTTACCTTTGGAAAGATTCATCAACAAAATTTTGCCATTATTCATGGCATCTTCAATGTCAATAGTGGATTTTCTTTGCCCTAAAATGTTTCTAATGGTGGACGACGCTAAGAAGCGATTCACCTTGTTTTGAATGGGTGCCACGGCTTCAGAAATAAGCCTGGGGTTATTCTTCATATTCTTAAACTCCGTGTCCCAAAACTTTAAAACCACCGGATCTTTAACATGGTGTAAAATAAAGTTTCGGTAATTATCGTCCTCCATAAGTCGGGTAATCCCAAGCATGGTTGTACCTTGAACCTCCAACAGGGTTAAAATGGCGTAATTTAGCAAGTACTCCAATCGCGGACCCCAAGAATAGTCAAAATGGTGCTTAATAGCAGAAACCAGCGCGGAAGCCATGAGGTTTTTTTGAGAAAGATCGCTCATTTCCAGCAAATTTAGCGCCACAGGCATTTCCGTATCGGAAGGATCAAAATAAATTACATCGTCCACCCTATTTTTTGGAATGCGATCCAAAACCTTATCAATAGTTTCCCCGTGCGGGTCTAAAACGCCTACTCCTGCCCCGTTTGCAATGTCTTGGGAAATCATGGATTCAAAAATGGTGGACTTGCCAGTGCCAGATTTTCCAATCACATACATGTGGCGCAACCTGTCGTCGCCGTTGCTCAAACCAAAGCGCACCTTTTGATCCCTAAAAACCGTGTCCGCAATATATACACAATCCTTGGTGGGCAAACCTGCCGGAGGTTCAGATTTTCTGGAGTACGACCAGCCAATATTAGGCGTTTCCACGGTTTGAGATGGCAGATGATACAAAGATCCCAGCTCCTCCACATTTAAAATGTAAGATTTTGACTGGTCAAAAACCCTGTCCATAAAATCCGTGTAGGCATGCTCCCCAGTTAAAGTTTCACCCACTATCAAACTATTTAGATTGGTAGTAGAAAATTGGCTAAGCGATGCTACTGCAGAACGCATGTTTTGCCTTACGCGTTCAGGGGTTTTAGCACTCACCAAAAATCGCATTTGAGAAACAAAACCCATTTTAGCCATTTTATTTTCTATGGAATTAACCTCCATTTCCTGCACAATGGTTAATTTTGGCGCAGAAGCAGAAGTTCTTGTATCTCTAACACCCTCGTTACTAGATGCCCCACCAAAAATCATGGCGGAATTAGTGAGAATTTTTACTAGAATGTTCCAAAATTCCGTTAAAACTAACACCACAAGATTTTGCGCTCCCGTCATCTCTTTGGGACTTTTGCCGGTTTTCATGGTACTCACATAATCATTGCCCTCTTTTTGCCACACATCCCCAATAGGTTGCACTAAAATCTGAAAGCTTACGGATTCCCCTTCTTGCAGTTGGGACATGGCCGAGGTGGCAGAAGACATGGTGTCAATTTCTAGGTCGTTATAGGTTTTTAGAGGGAAAATGTAGTGTTTAATTTCCGCAAGTTTGACCATTTCCCAATATTTTTCGTTGTCAAAGTCGCCAAAATTGGTATCTACATTAATAAGTTGAGCTCCAGGGTAATTGGCATATATTTGACCTTCCAAATAGCCAGCCGACTTTTGAGAACACAACGCGTAAAATTTAATGCCTACGCCTGGTTTAGAAATAATTTCCAAGCTAAAAAACTCGCCATCTTCTATTTTTGACTTTAATAACCCATGAAGAGAGGCAAAAAAGCTTTCCATGGCCATAGCGGAGGATTTATAGGTGGCCTCTTCGTCGTTAATTTTAGGCACTTTTATTTCAAAAATGGCTCTATCTTTAGTAAAGGTTAAGGTTTTGTACGACTTTTTAAAGCGTACCGCCACAAACCTTCCTGCTACCACTAGTCCCACTACCATTAAAATTACATATATAAAATTCATTAAACTCCCACCGCAGAAAGCAAGCCATGCCTTGCCGGCTGGCAGGGGTTAGAAAGAAGAGACTAACCACAGTATGCTCACATTTACGCGCGCTTTGCAAGTGCAAATGGAACACAACCCCAAGTTGTGGTCATAAACGCTCTTGAATGTCAAACCCTAAAATTATGGTTAAATCCCCTCTTTCCACGGTGTCCTCGCCCGTGGAACTTGCTTGTCTTTTATCCATAATTTTTAGCTCCGGAAAATAATCCAAAAGATATTTAGCGGTAGCAGTGGTGGCATCATCAGTAATTAAATAGCTGTTTTGGTAGTTATTTTCTGCGTTGGCTACAAGGGCTACGCGCATCCCCATATTTTGGAACGCATCAGAAACCCCTTTTGCTATATTACTTACCCCCGTACCATTTAAAATAACCACCCCCAGGCTTTCCTTTGCCACCTCACCACTAAGTGTAATATCGCTAATTTTAAGATTTAGATCCGCAAAATCCGCCATATTTACTATTTCGATGTTATTAGACTTTAAACCTCTAGTAAAAAGCGCTAATTGGTAAATTTCTCTAGCTAACAAGTCTGTTTCTATGTCTTGGGATAGCTTTTTATATTGCCATGGAAGCAAAAAGCCCAGATCTTTATCAAAAAGCGATTTTTGTACAGCATTAAAGGAATCACCATAAGAAATAAGGTATCTATCTATTTTAATGCTTACCAGTTTAGTAACGGATTCTAAAAGAAGCGCAGTTTTAGTGTTTCCGTAGTTAAGTGACTGCCCAATTTCCAAAGTTTTTCCAATTTCTTCCTCACCCAGTCTTCCCGGTAAATCTATTTTTGTTAAAGGGGAGATAGTTAGTGAGTAAAGTTTAGTATCATTCCTCTGCGCAATTACTAAATTAAGCGCTTTTATGGCATCCTTTTGATCTTTTTCCACCAGTAAAAGCGAGTAAATATCTTTGTCAAAGGCGTTAACCGACTTGGAGCTAAAGGCAGAAACAGCGGGAGCAATTAGGGTCTTGATACCAAAAAAACCTGCCAGCAAAACCAGAGAAATACCCACCAGTAATACAGACTTAACCTTTTTGTTTCGTCTTTTTACATACAATGAGCGCTTTTTTCTCTTTTGGGCAGTACCAGTACGCACATATAACTTCTATCACACTATCTTATTTTTGTGAATACCCCCTCTAGGGAACAGTTGGATTCAAAAACGCGCTCCTTGCCGTCCCAATCAACAAAAGTTACTCTTTTAGCATGAAGCATCATCCGGGTAAATAAACCCTCCGATAATTTTAATTGCGCTTTGGTGGCGTATTTTATATCGTTTACCACTGGATGTCCCAACGCCCGCAAATGAACTCTAATCTGATGCGTGCGACCGGTTTTGGGAAAAGCTGTAAGGTAAGAGTAATCAAAGTTATTTAGCGTTAGCCTTGATATAACAACAAATTCCGTAACAGACTCCCTACCGCCTGGATCAACGGTATATACAAGTCCGTTATTTTTATCTCTTTTAATAGGGGCAGAAATCTCAAATCTATCTTCGGCAATACTCCCATACACCAATGCTTGGTATTCTTTGTTGATTCTTCTAAATTTAAATAGACCTTTTAAATAGTCAAAGGTTTCTTTCTTTTTAGCAATTAACAAAACTCCGGAAGTTTCTTTATCTAGTCTATGGACAATACCATATCTTTGTTCAAACTCATCCTCCGCCCGGTTCTTCTCATGTTGTAAATTGTACTTATATTTTACCCAATCTTTAATGGTGTAGGTTTCCCCCGCGTTTTCGTTCACTACACTTATACCCACGGGCTTATCAATTACAAGCAGGTAGTCGTCTTCATACAATACCTCGATATTCGTCATGAATATTTCTGCAAAACGGTTTCTACCTCACTAACAATCTTATCGGGAGTTATTTCGGATTTTACTAAAAATCCATCTGCCCCAAGGTCAAAAATTTCATTTATTACGGATTCCACATTAAGGTTTGTGAGCGCAATAACAGGTTTGTCTCTTAGTCGCTCGTTAGCTTTAATCATTTTTAATACCTGAATACCGTCTTGTCCAGGTAGCATAATATCCAAAAGCATCAAGTCCCAATCTTCAACCAAAGCCTTTTGTAAAGCCACATTACCGTCCTCCGCAGAAATAACCGTATAACCCATATCGGTTAGGTATAGCGCGTAAAGTTCTCTAATTTCTTTTTCATCCTCCACTAGTAGTATCTTTTTCATTTTTTTTGTTTGTTAGCACACTCAAAACATGTAGTAGCCTGTGGCAAGGCTTTAAGTCTTGCTAAATCAATGGGCTTTTTGCAAATTTCGCATATTCCGTAAGTACCTATCCTTACCTTTGCTAGGGCTTTTCTAATTTCTAACCGTGCAATTTTAATTAAATCTAGTCTTGCCTCTTGAATAGTTTTTGCCACATCCCCCGCCGTGTTATCGGCGCCTTCCGGGGTATCAGACCTCTCGTCGGTCATTGATGGATCTGCCTGCTTAACCATTTCTTCTTCCTTTCTAAGCTCTTTACTACGCTTCCAAAGTCGTAAAACAAGATCTCTAAAGAGTGCGGAGGGAACTGCTATTGATTTTATTAAACTTGCCATAAATGCTCCTTAACCTAAAAATTAATATTACCAAGGCAAGTGTAAACAAAAGTCCAACAAATATCAAGTTTAGGTTTTTGGGTAGCAGTAGCAGCGCTACTACGCAGAAGATGCCAGTGATAAAGCTAAACTCCATGCCAGATTTTATAAAATTGGGGCGATATTTTTGCAGGGCGTAATTAGCTACAAACAAGGCTATGGAGGCCATGGCGTAGCTAATTTTAAATTGACTTTGAAAAAACATGGTTAGAAGCCAAAAAGCGGTGGCTAAAACAAAAGAGGTGGCCAAATTATCTAAAACCCGGTACAGTGACCATTTGTATTTAAGCGTTACCAGGGCGGAAACGCCCACAAACCCAAAAACTGTAGCGTACGGGTTAAAAGTTTGAATGTTGGGGGTGAATTGTCCGCGGGTTATAGCTTCGAGTATGTACCCAAACGCTAGTGCCCCCACAAGCCCGTATAAAACTAAATCAAAAACTTTTTCTTGATCAAAGCCATCTTTTTTAGAAGTCACCCAAAAGCCATACAGCCCCACTAAAATGGGTATGGCAAGGTATAAAACCGCTAAAATTGTGTTTAATACTGTCATTACGCTTTAGACAAATACTCCCCTGTTCTCGTATCAAGCTTTATTTTGTCACCAATTTTAATAAACATGGGAACCCTCGCGGGAAAACCATTTTCCAGTTGGGCATCTTTGTAAACATTAGAAACGGTGTTGCCCTTAAAACCGGGCTCGGTGTAGGCTACTTCAAATACCAAGGAGTTTGGTAATTCCACGGAAATTGGTTTGTCTTCAAAGTAAACCACTTGTACGGTGTCGCCTTCCTTTAAATACTTGCTTTGATCGCCTAAAGTGTCTTCATTTACACAAAATTGGTCAAACGACACGGGATCCATAAAGTTAAATCCACTTATGTCTTTATATAAGTACTGGGCGTTTTTTCTGGAAACATCCGTCTCCACTACCGTATCCCCCGCTTTGTAACCCTTCTCTATGACTGAACATGTGAGCAAGTTTTTAGCCAGCACCTTTACCGCCGCTCCGCCTCTGGCCGATTTTACATGCTCGTACCGCACCACCAAAAACGGCGCGTTGTTTTCTTTAAATACCTTTCCTGTTTTTAAGTCTGAAGCTATCACAAAGGATATTATACATTTGGCGACTCTTTAAAGGCAAATTCGTGTTAGAATAGCAACATATTATGCCAATCACTAAAGGTATAGCACAGATTGAGGGCGGATCGTCAGAGGTTTTTTTAAATGAAGCCTGCCACATCGGTCGAGTTGATATAGAGGAAATGGAGAGGTTTGAATTATTGGTACAAGAATCGATGAATGTCGACGAAGGTATGCATATTAGAACAGTCGACAAAAGTCAGGCAGTTGTACCTTACGGGATTATTAACAACGAAACTGGAGGTGTTGTTGGAAGATTAGATCTTTACGACCCGCGCAGAGTAGCCGATTACTACGCCAATGAGATACCTGTTTGGCAAGTAGATGCGCGGTCTTACACTTGGACAGGGGTAAGCTTTAAACGAACATTCATGCAGGAACGGAGTAGTGTAATCGGCGTGAGTGAGTATCTGCAATTGCTGGAGTCTAACCCGTGGGCTACCAATCCTTATGTTGCCAATGTTCTCGTGCTTCCACAATTTCGACCCCCATATAAAAACGGCTATGGTACTGCCCTAACTTGTCAATCGATACTACAACACCAAAGAAACTTTGATTTACCTGTTGACACCGTCTTCTGGGGCTTAACCGATAATCCACATATGTTACAGGTTGCTAGAAGAATGGGCGGAAAATTATTGGCGGGATACAAAAAAGCTGGCAACGGCAAGAGTGTGTTAAAACCAACCTTTAAACATATCCACCTTTCACTGCTACAAACACTGCCAGAAAGTAAGGTTTATGGAGACAAAAAAGTTGAAATTTTTTTCTGTGGGGATCAGGGAACGCAATTGGTGTTTATCGACGACAAACTCGTAGCAATAAAGATGTTAGAAACAATAGATGCCACGCCTTATCTAAGCAGAGGTCTGGCTCCCGCCCAATCTTTGCTGGTGATAAATCCGGAACTGAGTTCACCGACTTTTAGTACCCTAACTTATTTTTTATACGATCTACAAGAAACTCCAGAAAGTGCGCTGTGGGAAAACGCGTTTCAAATGCCCAAAGAAGCATGGACAAAAGCTCTACCTTTAGATGGAGTTGACATCGCGAATATAACTAAAACACCTCATAAATCGAGACAGGCAGAAAACAATCCGCTTGAATTAAAACAGGGTGCCTTGTTTTTAATAAAACCTAATCAAGTCCCGTCAGAATCATAGTCAAGATAATATTAACCAGTACTGTAACCTGCTCGCAACTCTAATCCTGGAGCTAAAAGATAAGGGGCTCAAAATGGCTAAGCCTACGATTCCAGCCGAAGTCCTCACAAAAGGGCTGACGAGTAAAAATCCTGAAGCTCGGCACCTCGCGAGAAATATCGCCGGCGGGGTAGCCCAAGGCAGGGTCGGGGTAACAGGGTGTCTCCTCCCCCTGTCGCTACTGGTGTTACCGCTCATCTTGCTAGTAATAATTCGGTAACACCGTCGTCTCGCTGTCTGTGATTTGCATCACTTTTAACAGACAGCGAGCCTTTCTTTTTGACAGATAGTAAAATAGCCCTATAATGGTAGCTATATCAAAAACCTCTATTACCACATGGGAATATCGCAGGGACTACCAAACAACACTGGTGGTGGGTACTTGTTACCTTATTGCAAATGGGTTTTTTAGAAATAACGGGTTTTATCCTGTACCTGCAAACAGAAGCTACAGAGAGTTTAATACGGTTTTACTACCGAAGGTGGACTACAACAAGATCCACAGATTCTGGAATCGAGCTGAAAAGATACATTGGGATTTCTTACCTACAATAGTGGATAAGGATCTTTATACCAAAGTAGACAGTCTTATCTCAAAAGATTTAATTCCCCCAGAGTATCAAGGTACGGCAAAAATCTGGGAAAAAGCAGAAAATGAGGTTGTTGCCGAAATTACTAAAATTCTTCATCTAAATACAAACCAGATAAGTAAGATTTACGTACACCCTACCCGCTTTGGTTTAAACTCAACCTTTGAAATCACCCAAAGTCCTCAAAAAGTATTTAGAATACATCTAAGGGAGGACGCAGATATTCACCAAATTGCCTTTGCCCTCGTTTCCGCCCTTACCAGAATGTTCGTCATTAAAAATCTCTCGGGCAGTTGGGAGGAATCTCAAATAATTGCGGATTGGGTCATCAGACAATCGTCTGTAGGAAGCGTACTTAAAAAGTATCAAGGATCCACAAATTTTGCGGGAACTATAAACGCCATTAGATCCAAGGAAAACGGAAACATCGTCAAAATATCACAAGACTTCTGCTCAAAATGTGGCATCCCTTTTAAAGAGAGCAACTTTACCGCCAGTAACGGGGATATTTTCGTTAACAAGCAAAAACTAGAATTGCCTAATATGTCAAGAAAAATCCTAACTAGACTTGTTGAAAATAAGGGTGTTATTGTAACTCCAGACGACATTTCTATTGTTTTGGGAATGACCGAGGAAACTTTTAGTTTATACGCAGTGTCCAAGGCTATACAAAGAGTAAGGGACGAGTTAGAAAAAAACAAACTTTCTGCTACATACATTCAAACCTTTAGAAGGGGTGGCTACATGCTAAGATGATTTGGTGCCGTGGGTGGGAGTCGAACCCACACAGAGTTACCTCCAGTGGTTTTTGAGACCACCGCGTATGCCATTCCGCCACCACGGCTTGTTACAAAGGGATTATATCACTTGTCTTTTATTTTAGTTTCCGCTTCAAAGAACCTGGTACGATCCGCTTTAAAGAACAGATCAATTTCCCCAGTTGGACCGTTTCTGTGTTTGGCAATTAACAGTTTGTGGTTAATGCGATCCTCCTCGTTGGGTCTAAATAAAAACATCACCACATCAGCATCTTGTTCGATGGAACCCGAATCGCGTAAATCGCTTAACTGGGGTCGTTTATCCCCACCCCTAATTTCCACGGCGCGGGAAAGCTGGGATAGCGCCAAAACGGGTATTTTTAACTCTCTTGCTAGGTTTTTTAGGGCTTGAGAAATTTCAGAAACTTCTTGCGTGCGACTTTCGGTATACCTCCCGTGAATTAGCTGAAGGTAGTCAACAATAATAAGGTCGATTTTTTTGTCCATGTGCAGTCTACGAGCTTTAGTGCGCAACTCTAATATACCAATGCCCGGCGTGTCGTCAATGTAAATGGGAGCTTCCGCCAGCTCGCCTGCGGCGATGCCGTAGCGTTCAAAATCTTCTTCCTGCAAGTTTCCGGTGGTTATTCGCCAGTTATCAATGTCGCCCTGCGCGGAAATCATCCTGTCAACCAACTGTTCTCTACCCATTTCTAAGGAAAAAAGCCCTACGGCTTTGTTGTGCGTAGTGGCGGCATATTGAGCGCAATTAATGGCAAAGGAGGATTTTCCTACGGAGGGTCGGGCAGCTAAGATAATTAAATTTTCCTTTTGAAACCCGGAGAGTATCCTATCCACCGCTTTAATCCCCGTGGGAACGCCACGCAAAGCCCCTTTAGTTTTTGACATCTCGTCAAGTCGTTCAAATGTTACCTGCAGGGTTTCAGAAATAGGTACAAAATCCTGGTGCAATCTATCCTGGGAAACTGCGTACAATTCTTGTTCAGCTTCGTCTAAAAGCCCCTCAATCTCGCTTTTTTCAAACGCCATTTCATTAATTTTAGCGCTGGCACTTATTAAACTTCTACGCAAAGCGGTGTCAACAATAATTTTGGCATAAGCCTCTACATTTGATGCGGTAGGCACAAAGTTAACCAGTTCAGTAAGGTAGGAAATTCCGCCTATTTCAGTAAGTAGCTTCTTGTTTTTTAGCTCCTGCGGGAGGGTGATTAAATCAATAGGTTCGCGCTTTTCATATAAATTTATAGCACATTCATAAATATTGATATGCGCGCTTTTGTAAAAATGTTGCGGTTTTAGGCTTTCTACCACTTTAATAATGGCGTTTTCGTCAATTAAAATTGCCCCCAAAACGGATTTTTCCGCATCCAAATCGTGCGGTGGTACTAATACCTGTGCAGGATGTGTTGTTTTATTTGCCATTATTGCTTCTCAAGTACAATAACTTGGGTTTCAACTTCGTTGTCGGCAGAAGAGATTTTTAGACTGGTTAACCTTTTAACTGCACCGTTTTCCAAGCCCATTTCGTCCAAAAACTTCTCTAGGGTATCAATGTTGTTTATTTTAGATCCCTCCGTCCTAAAATGCATAGGAACAACAAAGGCGGGCTCTATGCTGGAAATTACTTTGGACGCTTTTTCTGCGTCAATGGTATAAATCCCACCTACCGGAATCAAAAGGGCTGTAACTTCACCAAACTTTTCCAGAGTTGCATCATCTAGCGTGTGCCCTAAATCCCCACAGTGCAAAACAGCCACCCCATCCTCCGCCTCTATGTAATACATGGTGTTTTGCATCCCACCCTCTACCTCGTCACCACCGTGTTTAGTGGGAATACCCATAATCTTAACCCCCGTCAGCTCATATTCTCCAGGTCCGTCCACCAGTAACCTGTATCCAGAAACACCTTCTTTATAGTTATGGTCAAAATGGGCATGCGTAAGCAAAACCGCATCACATTCAAGTTTAGGTAACTTTATACCCAGCTTTTCCGGATCAAACGGATCAATAATTACTGTTAAGTCTTTAGTTTTGAGTTTAAAGCAAGAATGTCCAAAATATGTTATTTCCATATCTGCCATGATATCATAAAAATGTGATCAATGGTCTGCTCAAACCACCAAAAACTAAGGAATTTTACGCCCTGTTAGCTATGCTTGGCGCAACTGCCATCTGGGGCTTTGCCCCACCCATTATTAAATACACCTTAGATTTTATTCCCGTTTTTTCCTTTTTGTTCTACCGCTTTTTAATAGTGTGCCTGGTGCTCTTTCCTTTTGTTTACTTAGAATTAAGGCGACAAAGAGTAAGCCTGCGAGAACTTCCGGCTTTGGCAGTTTCAGGATTTACTGGTCAAACAAGTTTGGTAATCCTTTTTTTAGGACTAAAATACACCTCGTCTTTGGAAGTGGCGGCGATTGGAATTATTGCTCCTCTTCTTATGGTGGTGGCTGGTCACTATTTTTTTAGTGAGAAGGTCAAGAAAAACATCCAGATTGGACTAATTATTACATCAGTAGGAACGCTGATTTTGGCAATTGGACCAATTTTGGACTCAAACTCCGTTTCCGCCTCCGTTACTTTACATATTTGGGGCAATATTTTGATTATTGTCTACGAGCTGTTTTGGGTAACGCATGTTTTGTGGTCAAAACGCTTGCGCGGAGAAAACTCTCACGCCATTAACCAAACCGCCAAATTTTTTGGCATCCCTATACCCAAAAAAAAGTACAGCTCGCAATTAATTACGGGAGTTTCCTTTTATGTGGGGCTGGTTACTCTGATTCCGCTTTATATTTTAGAATCTTCTGGTCGACTTGGGGGGTCGGGTTTTAATATCACAGATCTTAACTCAAGCGGGTGGGTTGGTCTTTTATACATGGCGCTTTTGTCCTCCATAGTGGCTTACGGGCTTTTTGAATGGTCGCTCAAGTATTTAAAAGTTACCGACACAGTAATTTTTTCTTACATCTCCCCTATTTTTACCCTCCCTGCCGCCTTTTTTATTTTGGGAGAACTTCCCACCCAAAACCTTATTTTAGGCTCGGTAATAATTGCTTTGGGGATTATAGTTGCGGAACGCAAAAAGGGTTGATATAATACCCTCCGTCATGAAAAAGGATACTCACCCACAAGTTTATACGGATGCGGTTGTTACTTGCGCTTGCGGTAACAGCTTTGTAACTATGTCTACCAAAAAGGAAATTGCCGTGGAGATTTGCTCTGCCTGTCACCCATTTTTTACTGGTAAGAAAAGGTATATTGATACAGAGGGTCAAATTGACAAATTTGCCAAGAGAATGAAAGTAGCTAAAGAAAGCGGTGTGGTAGTAAAGTCCGCCAAAGAGAAAAAGGCAGATAAAGCCGAGGCTGTAAAGAAAAAACCCATCACCCTTAAAGATTTAAGGTCTATGTAGCGGTAAGCATGTCGTCAATATTGCCCGCCAGAATCGCCGGAATATTGTGCCAGGACTGTTTAACCCTATGATCCGTTACTCTATCTTGCGGAAAATTGTAAGTACGGATTTTTTCCACCCGCTCCCCTGTCCCCACTTGCAACGCCCGCAGTTGTGAAATAGAACCCACTTGTTGAGACTGCATTTCTGTATAGAGTCTGGATTTTAAAATTGACAACGCTTTCTCACGATTTTTGCCCTGAAAACGCTCTTCTTGGCACTCCACAATCACACCGGTGGGAATATGCGTTAGTCGCACTGCTGTGGAAACTTTGTTTACATTTTGCCCCCCGTGTCCACCCGCTCTAAAAAAGTCCCACTTTAAATCGTCTGGCTTAATTTCAATTTCCACTTTTGTAGCCACCGGCAAAACCGCCACCGTAGCGGTTGAGGTATGAATTCTCCCGCCCGCTTCTGTTGCCGGCACTCGTTGAACCCTGTGCACCCCGGACTCGTTTTTTAACAGGTTGTAGGCGTTTGCTCCTTTAAATTCCACCGTAGCTATCTTAATCCCGCCAGCATTCCCCTCCTGCGTGTTAATAATTTCCGTTTTCCAACCAGATTTTTCCGCGTAGCGTAGGTACATATTATAAAGATCGCCTGCAAAAAGTGAAGCTTCGTCCCCGCCTGTTCCTGGTCGCACCTCTAAAATTGCCGTGTTTTCATTAATTTCCGCCGTTTTAGTGTTATCTGCGTTTACTTCCCCACCGTAGTCGCCCGCCATAATTTTGAGCGACTCTTGCAGAGCATTAATTTCTTTATTAAGCGACTCTGTTTCTTCATCATACAAGGCTTTAAGTTGAGGATCAGTTTCTTTTACCCCTTGGTTCTCGATGTTCTTAATCTGCCCATTCAAGTCGTCTATTTGTTTTTCCATCTGTTCCTGTGCAGTCATATCAATAAAATTAGCTGAACGCTATCAAATGTTTGTCTAAAGTAAGCAATTTATTTCCAGTTTTATGAGCTAAATGTGCATAGGTGGCATCGTAGTATGTAAGTTTTTTATTTCCTGACCACCTTAGAACTTCAACAAATACCGTTTCAATAAACGAGATGGGTATATCGAAAAATAACTCAAACAGCCTCTCGGCACTTTCTAAAGTATTTCTTTTGGTTAAGATTGATGTTTTTAGGATATTTCCAATCTCATAAACCAATAAGTCGGGGGAAACCAGCTCCACTTCCCCATTTACCGCTTTATCAAATACCTCTTGAAATTCTGGTCTTAAATGCTCATCCTCCAGAATCCTTCCAGCAACAACGGAAGAGTCCACAACATAACATTCCACAATTACTTCCTCCCTTCCCTTATCCATGAAAGTATCGTTTCGTTGCTTAGCTTAGGCTTTCCTTTATTGATATTGTCGATCTCATTTAAAGCCCTAGCTCCTCTATTTTCTCTTAGTTTATTTACATAATTCATATCTATTGCCCTCCTAATAAGCTCGCCTAGCGTTACCCCCTCGCTTTTAGAAAGAGAGGTAAGAACTTTGTATTGTGTACTATTCAGTAATACATTGGTTCGCTTATCCAGCATGAAAACAAGGTAACATGTTACTGAAAAATACGCAAGCCTGTCCTCGCTCACTTTTTAATAATTAATTAGTACTTACCAGCTATCTCCAAAGCTTTATTCAGTTGCGGATCTCTGCTGGCGTTAATATCGTCCTTAGTGATTTCCACGGCTATATCCGGCTTTAAACCAACTTTTCCGTTTTCATCTTTATCGCCCACCCATTTTTTGGCGCTAGTTAACCATTTGGCAATAGTAATGTGCAAACCGGAGCCATCTTTAAACTCTTTGGCATCTTGAATTGTTCCCTTGCCAAAAGACTGTGCACCCACCAAAACCGCGCCAATGTTTTCTTTTAGGGCGGAGGCAAGTATCTCACTTGCGGAAGCGCTTCCCTCGTCAATTAATATAATTACCGGAATTCTGGCAAAATCGGCGCTGCCTTGTGCGTTAAAAGGCAGTTGCTCGCCAAGTGCAGTTTGTTCGTACAAAACCGGTTTTCCCGTATAAAAGTCGCTAGCAATATGTACTGCGGATTGCAGATACCCGCCCGGGTTTCCCCGCAAATCAAGTACAATGGCGTTAAGCTCGCGCATCTTTACATTAACCTCTTTTACCGCATTGTCCCAATCCCCATTAGTATCCGCCCCAAACCTACTTACTCTTATATACGCCGTACCTTCGCCTTTATCCTGCCAAGTTACGCTAGCCACAGTAATTTTTTCTCGCTTAACTGTAAGTACAAAAGGGTCAACATTTCCCCGCTGGATTTTTAGCGTACTTACGGTACCTGCCTGCCCTCTAATTTTTGATACCGCCTCCGTTACAGTAATCCCGGCGGTACTTTTACCTTCAATTTCAAAAATTCTATCTCCTGCCAAAACCCCAGCTTTCTTTGCGGGCGACCCATCCAGTGGTGACACCACCATTAAAAGCCCGTCCTTAATCCCCAATTCCATCCCCACCCCCTCGTATGCTCCATTTAAAGAGTTATTTACCACCTTGTTAACTTCCGGATCTAAAAACGAAGTGTATGGGTCGCCTAAAGATTCCACCATACCTCTAACCGCACCGTACATCATCTTTTTAGGGTCAACGGGTCTATTTAAATAGTCTTTGGAAACCTGATCCCATGCCTCCCAAAAAAGCGCAAAATCTATTGTTTGGCTGGTAGGCGACTTGTTTACAAACTCTACTTGTGGAGGATTTTTCCTTATGTCTACTTCATAACCTCGTTTGCCTAAATAAAGTCCACCAAAAAAGGTGGAGCCCGCAAGAAGAAGCGTAAACAAGATAATTTGGAATTTTTTAAACGCCGATGTCATATCGTCATTGCGAGGAGTCCGCCAAGGCAGACGACAACGCAGTCTCTCCATTAGACCACAGCCTAAAGCGCGTGTCTATCTGTGTACGGCAAAAGCGCCATAAAGCGCGCCCTTTTAACTTCCCGGCTAATAATTCTTTGCATTTTGGCGCTAGCCCCGGTTCTTTTGGCGGGAACCAGCTTGCCTCTATCCGTTACAAACCTTTTTAGAGAAAGGGGTTCTTTGTAGCTTGGAACGGTAGTGATTTTAGCGTACGGCTCTCTATCCCTGTCGCGAGACCGTTCTTGCCCCCTGTCTGTACTCGCATAACTGGGCATAGCTATTTATCTCCTTGCGCACCCGTATCACCCGCCAAAACATCGTCAATATTTAAGTTTGCCAAGTCGTCGGTAGAAGTAACTTCGTTAGTTGAAGTTTCAGCAGGATGCGTGGCATTATAATCCTCTGTGCCCCCCTCACCCGCTCTAGCTTTACCGTTTAATACAATCATTTCGTCAATTACAATTTCCGTTCTATACTTCTTAGCTCCTGTTTGATCAACCCAATCCCTGGTTTGCAACCTACCCTCCACATATACCCTAGAACCTTTTGCCAACATCTGACCGCAGAGTTCTGCCAACTTGTTCCACGCTACAATATTATGAAACTCGGTAGCTTCCTTAACTTGATCAGCAACTTTCCACTGCCTGTTAGTAGCTACACCAAAAGCCGCCACCGCTGCACCTTGAGGCGTGTATCGCAACTCCACATCCCTAGTTAAATTACCTATTAAAATAACTTTATTTAGACTTCTTGCCATTTTTTCCTCCGTCTGTCGGCTCTGGGTCGACCAAAATTAGTAAATACCTCACAAGATCGTCAATTACATTAAACTTTTCTTTTATTTTGGAAACTCCTACTTCGTCACCTTCAAATTGAATAACATCATACCAACCTTCCGTTTGACTTTTTATTTCGTAGGCAAATTTGCGCTTGCCCCAAAAATTTCCATTCAAAATTTTACCTCCATTTGTGGACACCAAATCTTTGTTGGAATTAGAAAGGCTTCTGGCGCTCTCTTCACTCAACTTACTTTTTATTATAATCATTAATTCGTATTTTTTCATAATTTTAGCTATCCATAGCAAAAAAATTTACTAATTTTTTTCAAACGCCAGTGGGAGATGTTTGCCTCTTCGCAGTCTTTGATTGACTCTAGCCTTTCTCCCTATTGGCAAAAACACTATGCCACACTTTTTAGAGCATGTCTAGCCACTTGACTCTAGTTTAACTAGAATTTACCGTCACTGTGCTAACCAGTCGGGAAATAGTATCAAACATTAAACCTAAATTCAACTACATCCCCATCTTTCATAACATAATTTTTACCCTCAAGTTTAATTAACCCAAGTTCTTTAGCTTTTTTTAGACTTTTTACCTGGATCAGATCCGTAAAGGACACGATATCCGCGCCAATAAACCCGCGTTCAAAATCTGAATGAATAGTACCTGCCGCCTCAGGTGCGTAGGCTCCAGTTCTTATGGTCCAAGCCCGTACTTCCTTTGGACCAGCGGTTAAAAAGTCCCGCAAACCTAAAAGTTTATAGCCAGCTTTAATGAGTCTGTTTAAACCAGGTTCTTCCATCCCCAATTCTTTTAGGTATTCTTTCTGCTCGTTTTCCGGTAATGAGCAGATTTCTGACTCAATTTTTGCACTTATGTACAACCTGTCATTGCGAGCGAGGTGAAGCAATCCCGATGAGCTTGCTTCGTCATCCGCCAAGGCGGATTCCTCGCAACGACTCTGGAGAGAGTCTTCAGACACATTATAGACATATAACATGGGTTTTCGGGTGAGTAAATTTATTCCTCTAAGAGCCTTTTCTTCCTTAGCGTCCAAGATTAACTCCCTAGCAGGCTTTCCTGCATTTAAAGTCGATCCAATCTTCTCTAGCACTGAAACCCTTAATATTGCTTCGGTATCCCTAGACCTAGCATCGTCCTTGGCAGTACCCAATATTCTATCCAAAATAGAAATGTCCGCCAGTATCAGCTCAGTATCAATGGTAGATATGTCTTCCTGCGGGTTTACCGCACCAGCTCTAATGATATTGTCGTCCTCAAAATCTCTTATAACATGCACCAACGCACTAACTTCTCTAATATGCCCTAAAAATTCATTGCCCAAACCCTCACCTTTGTGGGCTCCCTTAACCAAACCGGCAATATCGTAAAATTTAACGGTAGATGGAATAACCCTTTGAGGCACCTCGCGATCCCCTATCCTCTGCCCGTAATCGTTTCGGACTACTTCCACCAGCCCCTTAAGTCGTTCATCTGGCACCTCTACCACCCCCACATTTGGTTCGATGGTAGCAAACGGGTAATTGGCAACCAAAGCCGCCTGCTTTTTTAACAAAGCGTTAAACAGCGTTGATTTTCCCACATTCGGCAAACCTATTATTCCTAAAGATAGAGCGGACATTTGACTATTTTTCCTTCCCTTGATAGAATAAGTTCATCACGATGACTGGATAGGCTTAAGGTTTCGACCGAACGCTGATGCCAGTCCTAGTTTTTTAAGCTGTTTTTCAACCAATCCATTCTAACAATATATGACGAGTAGGGCTTGTAAAGCTTAGAGTACAGCAGATTAGGCGTAAATAAATGTAAAAACTTACCAGTATTCACTAAGTGTTCTACCAAACAATAGAAGTCACCATCTCCAGACGCTATAATAGCCTTATCGAAGTTATTAATCTGAAGCATTGTGTGTAACACCAATTCGGCGTCCACATTTCCTTTAACTATTCCACCGGGTAGCATCATTGTAGGCTTAAGAATTACAGTGTAACCAGCTTGCTGTAATCCGGTATAAAGAGACTCGTTTCCAGCTCTGTAGCCTATAAATAGGTATGCGCTACTCACATTGTATTTATTGCGCAGATACTGGCGAAATTTTCGCCAATTTAACTCCCAACCAAGGGATTTAATCCCCAAATTAATATTCTGACTATCTATAAACGCGTAATTTGCCACCGCAGAATTCTACAACACCGGCTGTATAAAAACAAGACCGCGTAGGTTTACAAAAAGGATCTTATGGGGGTTGAGACAAGCATGTCCTTATAATCACCTACTTGTGCCCTTTTCTTCTTGTGCTCACAAACCACGGATACAATAAAATCAGTAACAAGTGCCTTTAGCTCCCCACCTGTTAATTTTCCACTCTTGTAATCTTCGTAAGTTTTTTTTACCAAAGTATTATCAGCACAATGAAAATTCAGTAAGCTAAAAACAGGACAAATCTCAGGTATGGCACCAAGATCTCTGTGTACCGAAAGCAAGGAGACCGACCCTGTGTAAGCTTTTGTGATCTTGGTTTTTATAGTATCCGCATCATCGGTTAAATAAATCGCGGTCTCTGGTTTAGAACCCGACATTTTTTCCAGAGGGTTTTTGAGGCTGGGTTGAAATTTAAAAACCATCTCGGAAGGAGGTATAAAACCTGTTTTCTTTGCTATATCTCTTGATAGAAGCAGATATGGGTGCTGATCTATTCCCACAGGTATGAGTGTGTCTCTTTTCCCCCCAAATTCTGGCAATTGTGGCATAAGTATTTGGGCTAACTGGACTGCTGCCCTGTAAAAAATCTTGCCTGAATTGTCCAAAGAATCCTCACCAAATATCGATTTTAAATATCCCATGTCCACATACTTACTTAGGTACATTGCAAAATTGTATATATCCGGATAGTCCGAAAGCACATAAAATCTTGTGCGTTCCCTTTTCAATCCAAGGGCTAGAATACTTGGTATTATTTCTCCGTAGCCAATCCTGCGACTGTCTGCAATACTGGAAACTTTTGAATCAATGTATGACTCGTCACTAGTAATGGGAATGTACACAAATGCCCCTAAGGTTTGTAAATACGAAAGAAGATCAAACAAAACCTTGTGTCCAAAGTGTAACGGAGAGGATGGATTGAGCCCCGAAACAACAGTAAAATCCTGCCCTTTTGCCAGGTAAGAGGAGATGTTTTCAAAACCCAAATGGGCAAAAACCATATCTCGATCAAAGTGAAAATCCAAAACGCCATAATAAGCCTTTAAATATCTCTTAACTCTGGAAAAGTCCTCTAAACCCAAATCCTCTATCTTTTTTGAGTATTGTTGAAGTAACAGCTCTTTGAGACCCTTCTTGCTCTCATATTCCCTTATTGCCAATTTTTCATTATCTGTCATATATCTCCTATAATTCCAACGGTTCAAAAATGTACTTCTGAACCAACCTAATTACATCATTTCCCGAAGGCAAGTTAAAGTTGCTTTCGTTGGCAAGAAGTCCAAGGTCTTTGGTAATCAGTGCTTTTGCTAGCAAACCGGTTAAATATAACTCCCTAACGGCATTAGGAAGAGTAATATCTGCTGGACAGAACGAGCTTTTAATAAGCTCTTCAATCTGGTTTAGACTTGTCTTACCCAGGACGACTCTAAAATTCTGTAATTTATTACTACCAGCCTTATATGGGGTTAGACCGTATTTTTCAACTTCCGGATGTTTAAGAAGATAATCAAACTGAAGACCTAAAGGATAGGTGGGTTTAAGGTAAAAACCTTGCAATGGCAGGCGCTTGAGGCTTTTCCTAACAATATTTGCCATTCTGTCGTAATTGATCTCGCGCTTAGGACCTACTTTTATATCATAACCGGTTATGAGGGCAACTTCTTCTAGCGAATATTGAAACTCCGCCTCACTTTCCTGCTTTAGTTTATTTTTTAGAACGGTCTTTTCTGCCAAATCAGCCATCTCGTGGCTTTCGCTAAAAACTCGCCTAACATTCGCCAGCGCTTCCTTAAAAGTTGAGGTCTCGAATAAATCGCTCATCCGTTCAAATTTTAGTGCCGTGCGGTATGTCGCACAAATTTTTGACTGCATTTCTGTGTTTTTACTGATCTGTTTTTTCACACCTTCTTCATCAACGCTTTTATTTCTCACAGAGGCAACATCACCAACAATCACCGTGCCGGCGGTCTTTGTGCCAGTCTCCGCTAATAACGAATTTAGGACAGAAAGAAAAAAGTAGTATTTTAGAGAATCAATCGTCAACCCAAAAGTATCGTAAGTTTCGCCGTAAACTAATTTAAAATCTGTAACCCTGCCTATTTCCAGCATCGAATCTTTAATGGGCAACAGGCTATCATCCACAAAATAGGCTCTAAGATTATCTAGTATTTGTTTGTTTATATTGGTCATAGTTTTGGTGAGTGGGACAAGAATCGAACTTGTGTTTCTCGTTTTGGAGACGAGAGTTCTAGCCGCTGAACTACCCACTCGCACCCTATTTGTTATAAAAAGGAGGTATGTAGGAAAGACGCTCTTTTAGAATCTTAAAACGCCCTTCTTGTAGCTCCTTTGAACCTCTAGTGACCGTAGCAACCCCCACGGAAAGATCTTGAGCTATATTGTGGTGCGACTCCCCTTTTAGTAACCTTGACACTATTTCAAGCCTTAAGGGCAACTCTTGCAACTCTTTCACGGTTAACAAACCTACCAGAAAATCCTCCATAGTGGCGCTATCCCCTATGTCCATGAGGACGCTTAGAAGATGCTCAAAATATTTATTTTTATAGATATTGTCTGGTCTTTTTTTCATGCCATTTCTCTTCCTGTACTAGTACGCTAGTATTATACATGGGTATAACGAGTTTGTCAAATGTAGTGCGTGGCTCTTCCGTTCCCTACCCTCTTTATCAAGCTCATCTCCAAAAGTTTTTTAAAGTCTAATGCGCGGGTAGCTTTGGCTCTAGGGGTTAGCTTTGAATATTGCGCGTCAGTTATAAAACCGTGTTTTGAGACATAGTCAAGAAGCAATTTCTCATAAGGCTTTATAGTATTTGCAGGACTAGTACTAACCGTTTCCAACTCGCCCTTTACACGCAATAACTCATCTACAACGCCATCGGTGAAGTACTCTAGCCACTGTGTAAAATCAAGCTTTTCGTAAATTTCGTAGTAGTCTCCTAAAACTCCTACTTTTTCAAAATATTTGGAAACATTTTTGTTGTAATAATTTTCAAAACTAAACAGATTAAAGGTATCCAGCCCCATTCTTGCCAGTATTACTTTGGTAAGTAATCTAGTGGTTCGTCCATTCCCGTCCATAAAAGGGTGAATAACCACAAACTGCTTGTGAAAAATACCTGCCAGTATTAACGGGTCTAAAATTTGTTCGTTTTTAGTAACAAAGGCGAGAAGGTCTGCTATCAAATTGAGTACATCTTGGTGTTGGGGAGCGAAATAGGCAATAACTCGCGTGGCTGGATTATTAACCACCTCGGAAACCTTTCTAAAACTGCCACAATTAAAATCGGCTACTAAATCTTTGGTTACAATCTTGTGAACATTCAAGACAAGCTTTTGATCTATTTCCAAAGTTTCGTTTTTTATCAAAGGGTTAAGCTTCTCTAAAGCCTGATTATAGTTTAAGACCTCCCTTTCACTATCTCTTAAATGCTGGGGGCTGGTTTTTAAAATCCTTCTTACTTCCAATAACGGTAACGGATTACCTTCGATTCGCGTGGATGAGTGGGAGGATGACGCCTTGGCAGTTTTTTCCAGTTCCGCCAGCACAATTTGAGGAAATTTTTTGTTGTTAAGCTCTGCAGTAATAACTGCCACCCTTTTGATATTTTCTATTATTTTAGGGGTTACCTCGTACTTTGGATTAAACATATTAGTCGTATTTTAGACGATTTTTAGACGATTTGCAACTTAATTTAGATTAATTTATCCCCCAAAAAGCGGAGTTTCTGTTCCTGTGTTACTGCACCCCGCTCGTCGGTTTCATACAAAACCACATAATCAACTCCATCCACACTTTCTCCATACATGTTGCCCCAAAGACCCTTATATTTATGGATTTTGCCAAACCAATCTTTGAAAATCGTTTCCCATTCGGTCTCACCTGATTTTGGGACCATATATGAAACCACGCCAGTCATCAAACGCCCTCGCTTAACATCAATTAGCATTGTTCCTTGACACGAGGATCCACACTTGGTGTAAAAAGCAACATGATCATTACCCACCCAAAAAGGAGGATATGTTATCCTCTCCGACTGGTACAAAAGCTTTTCCACTGACTCGCCAACACGAAGTAGCTTCACACTAGACTCCGGATCGTTAAAATAAGTTCTAACTACATAGTACCCGTCTGGTGAAATAGCCTGGTAGATACGACCCGCTGCTGGTCGACCATCTTTGTAATGCGGATCTTCCAAAGATTTAACTCTATTTTCTAAACGGCTTTCGATATCATTCCAATATAGCTCCGCAGTATCTTGATCTTCCCTTGTCTGTAACCGTAACTTTTCCAGATCGTTTTTGCGCACAAAGTCTGAACGATCAATGCGCAGATGTATTAGTACACTTACATTTGCTATTATTAATGTCGAGATCGACAAAATTAGTAGAAATTTTTTCATAATTTCACCGACAGGCTAAAAAATTACAACTTGTAAAAGTATATGTCCCCGAATTTTGCTTTATATTTATCCGGAGTAGCCCAGCGTGGCCAATCTGGATCTCCTACTGAATAGGAATGAAAATTAGTAGCACCGTTGGTCGGATCTGCTACAATACCAACCAATACTTTTTCAGCAACTTCGTACGACAACCTCCACTCTTCTGGTGAGTCGCGATTTGAAGGATAGCGAACTTTATCAACGGTGTGGACATTCCACAGTCCATCGTATTGGTTCGGTTTCAACATCACTTCTTTTAAGGTTGTTCCTTCATGACCCCCTTTAAACCTGTTTGTAACGGTATAAGCAACTCCAATTCTAGCCAATTCAGGTTGACCCTCGGTTTCTCCCAGCAAGAGTCGAGCCAAAAGCATTATGTCGGTATCATCGTTATAATTACCCGTCCAATCTGGATCATTTACTGTTGGTACTCTCTTAGGGATATC
Organism: uncultured Candidatus Saccharibacteria bacterium; assembly: GCA_964574405.1. Classification (GTDB taxonomy): domain Bacteria; phylum Patescibacteriota; class WWE3; order UBA101185; family UBA10185; genus JBBAAW01. Next base: position 30,327 of record CAZNNN010000002.1, read on the forward strand.
GGGTACAGCACCAAAGTCAAAGGAAGCATTTTCTAGTGTAGGCATACGGTCTGCGATCAGCTCTACCCAATGAAAGCCTTTTGGCAGCGAGACAGTGAGCTTTAGCGTTTCTGTTTTAGATTGTGCTAGAAAAGGCAACCGACCTCCCAGCAACGACCACATCCACCTAGTTAAAGAGGTATTGTTCTTCTGCACCACACCGTCAATCTTAATTTTCACATCGTCACTGTCTCTCTTCCGACGAGAATAGGTTATAGTTAGAGTTACTTTTTTAAGTGGCAGATTATCAAACACAAAAGTAACCCACGGTCTGCGATCTCCGTCTTCAGCTTGAAGTTTAGGCTCTAGCCACAATACTTGCTCAGATTCCCATTTAGCCGCCTCTGCTCTCTCAACCACAGCTGTACCGGGCGAAGAATCGGCGATATATTCTATTTTATGGCTAGTACCTTCTAAAAAGGTTAAGAAGTAGATTGTCTTTGATAGGTTATGTAATTGACCACCACTAAAAGCAGACGGGGCGTCAAAATTATTTGCTTTAGTCTCCCCACCGTACCCAAAGCCCTTTCCATCTATTCTTACAGCTAAATCTTCATCATCAGTTGCGCCATTAAGTTGCTTTTCGCTTTTCACTCTAGCTGTGATCCATACAAGATAAAATAAGCGATTTCCATAGAAAGCAGCCTCACCCTTGTTACTGATCGTTCTGGAATTTTTATCTTGCAATACGAGTTGCATATTATCGTTAATATACCAAAAAGGCAGAAAATGTAAATACACCGCGGTGTTCGATGTTTCGAGACTCAGTCCCCCAGCTTATCCAGATATTCGGAAACCTCCACCACAAACTTATCAAAGTCGCTCAATTCTTCCTTAACGATCTTAAAAATCACTTCTGGTTCAACCTGCTCGTTGCGCGCGTTCACTTACCCTCCTTTTGGACTCTTTTACCGCCATCTCGGTGCGATAGTTAAAAAATGGCAAATAATCCTCGTAATCTCTGCGGGTTTTAAGCTCAAAGTCCACCCTTTTTTCCTGGTTCTTGCAATATAAAACCTTGTTTGGACAAATAACATTAAATCTAAATAGTGGCGACATGCTGTTTATCACAAATGCGTCAACCTTGCGATCCTTTGCCAAAGCTTTGATTTCCTCAAGTATCCCACCCATATACTGCAGATCCGGTTTAAAAGAGGGGTCTAGATGCACGCCAATGTCGATGTCACTAGATTCCAAAGCATCGCCCTTAGCAAAAGAGCCATAAAGATACACTGTGTTTACCTCCGGCTTTTGCGCCAAGGCATTACTAATTAAATTTAATTGACTAGTTATAACGGAATCATTCATATGCTTATTTTACACTAAAACTTCTTTTTAACCCTATACCCTTCAGCGGTGTCGTCAACGGTAAAACCCATCTCATCAATTTGGCGTCTTATATAATCGGCCTTATCCCAAATGCCCACCTTTTTGTACTCCCATCGCGTACGAGCCAAATCACCCACCTCTTTAGGCACTTCAAAACCAATTAATGCGTCAAACCCAAAACCCAAAACCTCATCAAACTTTAACAGTGTGGCAACCTTAATGTCTTCCTCCAAGTCACTCTTAACCAGATCCCACGCCACAGATAAAGCTTTTGGCATATTTAAATCGTCGTTAATAGCCCGCTCAAACTTTTGCAAAAATTCCGCGGAAACCTGCCCAGTTGAATCTTTTGACACATTGTAACCGGAAACAATTTCGTACAACTTTTTAAGGGAGTTTTGCGCGCTGGTAAGAGATTCCCAGGTAAAATTTAAAGGCTTTCGATAGTGCCCTGTCATATAAAAATATCTAAGAGAGGCAGGTAAGAATCTTTTTGACTCTAAATCCGCCAAAGTATAAGTGTTATTTAAGCTTTTTCCCATTTTTCCGCCGTCTACCTGCAAAAATGTTACATGCATCCAAAATTGGGAAAACTTTTTACCGGAAGCACCTTCACTTTGCGCAATTTCGTTTTGATGATGAATGGATTTGTGATCCTCCCCACCTATATGAATATCTATCTGCTCGCCCAGCTCCTTAAAAATCATGGCAGAACACTCCAGATGCCATCCAGGAAAGCCTTTACCCCAAGGAGACTCCCATTCCTGCCACCGCGTAGAGTAGGGCGGAGAGAGCTTCCACAAGGCAAAATCCAGCGGATGCCTTTTTTGCGGATTTGGCTCAACCCGCGCACCCTCCTTAACACTTTCTTCCGTAAGTCCAGAAAGATGACCGTAATCTTTAAATTTGGAAGTATCAAAGTACACCCCATCATCTATCTGGTAGGTAAAACCTTTTTCTTTAAGCCTGCGTACTAGATCAATTTGCTCTTTTATATATTGCGTAGCGGGGGTAAATTTTTCTGGTTTGGTGAGATTTAGCTTTTCGTAATCTACTATAAACTGATTAGTATAAAAACTTACAATATCCTTTACGCTTTTGCCTTCTTTTTTGGCCGACACTTCCAGACGATCATCCCCAGTGTCCGCATCGCCCTCGTTATCTCCCGTTAAATGCCCAACATCAGTGATATTCATAATAAACTTGGTTGAGTAACCGTTAAATTTAAGCACTCTAAGTAAAAAATCAGACAAAGCAAAGGTTCTAAAGTTGCCAATATGCGCAAAAGAGTACACAGTTGGACCGCAGGTATACATTTTTACCGCTTGAGGATCAATTGAGCTAAATTCTTGTACTTGTTTTGAGAGTGAATTATAAAGTTGCAATGCCATGATGAGGTATATTGTTATCCAAATTTATTAATTTGGCAAATCTTGCCAGTAACTTTTTCATATCGACACCCTGCCCTCTAAAGCCTTAGACAAAGTTACTTCATCCGCGTACTCTACATCACCGCCTACAGGTAAGCCGCGGGCTAGGCGGGTGATTTTAACTTGATCTACGGAAAATTTGTCACGAATTAAACGGGATATATACAACGCAGTCGATTCCCCTTCTAGACTTGTTGATAAAGCTAAAATGAGCTCCGGAATAATAGGCTTGGATATAGCATCAAGCGATTTTATTAGGTCAGCGATTCTTGTCACTAGATCGTCTATATACAGCTCCTCCGGATCAATTCCGTTAAGCGGATCAATAATTCCATGCAATACATGATACTTCCCTTTAAAACCCGCTCGTTCCATGGACACTAAGTCCAAAGGCGTAGACACCACGGCGATAATCTCTTCCTGTCGAGTACTATCTGTACACAAACTACACGGATTACTTTCATCTATGTTTTTACAGATTGAACACATTGTTACATCGCTTTTGGCTTTAACAAGATTTTGCGCAAATTTCTCTACTTCTGTAACCGGCATTCGTAAGGTATAAAACGCTAATCTTTGGGCGCTTTTAGGTCCAATACCTGGTAACTTTTGAAAATCGTCAATAAGTCGCTGAATGGGTCTAGGAATCATAGGGGTAATCCGCCATCAAAAACTTCTACCACACTCGTTTTGCTGGTAATAACTATGTTTTGAGGAATTCGCACATTCATATCTGTAAGGTCGCCTCCCCGTGGACAAACTACACATTTAATAGTACTATGACAGTTAAGAACCTCATCTAAAACCTTTTCCACAATTTTTAAATTAGCAGAGCTTTCCAACCGTTCTTTATAAAATTTGTACGACACTTCTAGCAAAACAGTGCTTCCCTCCACACTAATGGGCTTGGATGATTTGAGAAGCGCCCCTACAGAACTATTTATTTTTGAAACTTGCGCCACAATTTCCCGCCATCTTTCTTGCACCGCACTGATAATAACGGTGCTTGAGTTATCTTTAGGTGAAACCTCCTCCGATGTCTCCCGCTCGGGCGTGGGTTGAAGAATTTTCAAAGGTTTAGGCGCTATACCTGTCTTTGGACTATCTCCATTGGGCTTTTTTTCATCTCCAGAGTCAATTAGCTTAACCACCGCAATCTCTAGCGCAAGCTGGGGAATGGAGTAACTTTTTAAGTCGTTTAAGGTTATATTAAAAACCTCCACCGCCTTTACTAACCAGTCCTTAGTTAATCCAACTGCCAAAGTCTTTCTTTCGCTTAAAGAGCCACTATCCAGGGAAAAGTAGTCGTCCGAAAAACCCATTTTAAGGTATAAAAGATCGCGCAGATATCTAATAAGACCATCCGTCCAAACCGCCAAATCAACCCCATCGTCAAAATTGGTATTAATTATCTGCAAAGCCTCCGTAGCATTATTGACGGACAGGCTATTAAGAAACTGATGAATACTGTCCGGAGCATTTAGCTTGGCGTCACCAACCCCCGCCTCAATCAATTGTTGTAAAATAGTTTCCGCATCTCTAAAAGCTCCTCCCGCCATAACGGCCACCTTTTCTAGCTCCGCTAGCGCCAATTTTTCCCCACCCACCTCAAGATCAGCAATTCTTTTAAGCTTTTCCACAATTTGCCCACGCGTTGGGCGCTTAAATTTAAAAACCTGACACCGCGATTTAATGGTTTCCGGTACTTTGTGAAATTCTGTGGTGCATAAAATAAAAACGGCATGCTTGGGGGGTTCTTCCAGGGTTTTTAACAGCGCATTAAATGCCTCATTGGTAAGCATGTGTACCTCATCAATAATATAAATCTTTTTTTTACCTTCAACAGGCAAAAGCCTAACTTTTTCCTTAAGATCTCTAATGTCGTCAATTCCCCGGTTTGACGCGGCATCTATCTCTATTAGGTCAATTAGATTTCCGTTTTGCACCGCCAAACAAAACGCGCACTTACCGCACACATCGCCTTCTTTGGATAAGTTGATGCAAGATAGACCCTTGGCAAGAAGCCTTGCCACAGTAGTTTTACCAATACCCCTAGGACCTGTAAAAAGGTAGGCGTGAACCGTTTTGTCGGTTTTAATTTGTTGCATCAAGGCATCAGCAATGTCGTTGGGTCGCTGAATCTCTTTAAATGTTTGTGGACGGTATTTAGTGTAGTACATGTCTAGTTAGCATACGGGGCTGGAATAAAAAATCCACTAAAGATTAAGTGAGGATAAAAGGTGCTCAATTCCCTGTTTTTTAACGACTTCAAGCAGATCGCTTGGAAAATCTTGCAAAACATACTTTTCCACCTCAAAAGTGACGCGTGTTGCTCCGTCAACCTCAACTTTAGGTCTACCAATTCCTATGCGAAGCCTGGTAAAATCTTGGGTACTAATTTTGTCGATAATACTCTGTACCCCGTGGTGTCCGGCAGAGGATGAGTTGCGCGATGTTTTAAACTGTAAAGCCTCCAAATCAACATCATCGTGGATAACTAGCAAATCAGCAGGCTTAATGCCAAAGTAGTTTAACGCTCTGGAAACCGCCTCTCCGGACTCGTTCATAAAAGTTTGAGGTTTAATTAGTATTATTTTGTCATTACGATCCGCCGTAGGTGGAGAAGCAACCTCCGCGTTGAGCCTCTTATTAAATTCCCAAGTTAAACCCCATTTAAGGGCCAGCTCGTCAATTACAATAAACCCGGCGTTGTGGCGGTTATTTTTGTACTTCTCTCCAGGATTTCCCAGCCCCACAACTAGCATCATTTTTTTACACCTCTCGATTGTTTTACTCCATGTGTGGAAACTTCATTATCATCGTCATGGTGAACACCTAACAAATGTAAAACTCCGTGGGCAACTAAATCGGCTACCTCCTGCTCGTAGGTATTACCGTACTCCAACGCCTGCTCCCTAGCTCTTTCGGTAGAAACTATGATATCGCCTAAAAACTCCCCATCTGCATCATCGTTGTCAGAGTAATTAAAAGATAGCACATCAGTGGCGTAGTCACGCCCTAAATGCTTTTTATTTAAAGCCTTAATTTCTTTATTCCCAACAAGAGACACACTAATATACATTATCCCCTCAACCTGTCGTAATAAATTTTTCTAGCTTTTTCTTTATTTCTTAGTCGCTTAGATTCGCTAGGCTTGGTGTAATGCTCGCGTTCTTTTAATTCCTTTAAAATTCCGTCCCGCAAAACATCTCTGTTAAACCGCCTCAACGCTTGCTCCAACGACTCATTATTTCTTACTTTAATTCTTACCACTTAAAACACCTCCGTTTCACAGTACGCCCAAGGCGTACGGTTATTAAACCGTTAATTTTTTAAGTACTTCCACCAGGCTCTTCTTTTGAACCGCCCAAAATATGAAAATGTTCATGCTCAAAGTGATTGTACCCCGCTCCGTTATTTACCAGCTTGTAACCAGTTTTATCCAGCCCAAGTTTTGTTATTGTACCAAAAATTGCCTCAAACATCTTGTCCCAGTAATTATCTGGCGACTTGGAAAATGATCCAGAAATGGTATCCTTTTTTTCTCTATGCTTTTTATCAAGCACCAAAACATGCTTTGGCGACTTTGGATACTTGTTTTTAATCACTAAAAACTCGTCTGTTTCTAAAACTTTCTCACAAGGCTCTTCCCCCGCTACTATTTTACAAAAGAGGCATTTGTTGTCTACCATAGGATTATCTTAACCCTCTACTCAAGATATTTCAAAAAGATTTTTAAATGCCATAGGCGCAGTTACGCCCCAGTTATTGCGAGGGAAGCGAAACAATCTCGTAACAGCAACAAATCAATAGGATTGACCAAAAACCCAACGATATCTTGAAAGAGCACCGCAATAAATACACTTCCCCGATTCCTCTCTCTCATCCAACAATTTACACCTAGTAGTTGCTTTGGTTTCCGCTTTTATTTTAGCTTCACATTCCGCACTCTCACACCAATGCGCCTTTATAAAACCTCGCGAACTTAGCATCACAGACTTAAAATCGTCGTAGGTATCTAAACGGGCCGTATTCTCTTCCAAAAACTTTTGGGATTCGGCCAACATGCCCGATTGGATGGATGCCAAAGTTAATTTAAAAACATCACTAATATTATCCGCGGGTATTTTTACCTTTTCTCCGTTATCGCGCCTAACTAAGGTCAACATGTTTTCTGCCAACTCTTTGGCACCCAATTCTAATCGGATCGGTACACCTTTAAGCTCCCATTTATTAATCTTGTAACCCAATGTTTCATCTTCCCTCTCATCTACCAAACCTCTTATGCCGGTGTCTTTCAACCGATCGGCGTACTCATAGCACTTTCTAACAAGCGCGAGATCTGTTTTCACCGGAATAATTACTACCTGGTATGGTGCGATTTTTGGAGGAAGCCGTAAACCATTATCGTCGCCGTGTATAAGAACACAGCTACCAATACTGCGCGTCGTGAAACCCCAACTCGTCTGCCATACATGTTTTAACGCACCGTCCTTATCCTGAAATTTAATATCAAATACTTTTGAAAAATTTTGACCAAGATCGTGGGATGTGCAGTTTTGCAAGGCTTTTCCTCCGGGCATAAGCGATTCAAACGACACCGTATTTACACCTCCAGCAAATTTTTCTGAATCGGACTTTAACCCTTTGTACCCCGCTGTTGCAAAAAAATCGTGATAGATCTCTTCATAGGCATTCATAGCCCACAGAACCATTTCCCAAGCCTCTTCGTGGGTAGTGTGAGCAGTGTGCCCCTCCTGCCACAAAAACTCCGTAGTCCGCAAAAACATGTAGGTTCGTTTTTCCCACCGCACTACATTGTTCCATTGATTTATCAGCATTGGAAGGTCTCGCCAGGAAGAAATCCAGCGCGAGTAGGCGTCGTACATAATGGTTTCACTTGTAGGTCTAACAATTAGCTTCTCCTCAAGCTCTTTACCTCCGCCAATAGTTACCACAGCCAGTTCTGGGGCAAAACCCTTTACATGTTCTTTCTCCTTATTTAGGAACGACTCGGGAATAAAAAGCGGAAAATACGCATTTGTTACCCCTTTAGCTTTAATCTTCTCGTCCAATGCCTTTTGCACCAGCTCCCAAATAGCATAACCGTATGGTCTAATTATCATAGTACCCTTTGCAGGACCGTAGTCGGCAAGTTCCGCCTGTAAAACCACGGAGTTATACCATTCGGAAATGTTTTCTGACTTTTTTGGAATAAATTTTTTTTGGTACAACATAGTCAGGCTACTTTGCTTAAATTATTAAAAGCTCACTTTACCACACTTATCCCTTTAACCCTATCAAAATCAGAATCAAAAGTGGCAATTTTGTTGACGCCCAAAATCTCCATGCTCTTTACTATCAAGGCATCGCGGGGGCGTAAGTCGTACTTTGCCATAATCATGGGAATATCCAAAACATGGGTGGTTTTGAAAATTGGATTAACTATTCGTAAACCTGGCAACAAAAGCAGATTTTCTGTAACTCTTGATAGTCTGTTTAAACTTTTACGATTAAAGCCTGCGGGCATCATTTGCTTCAACGCCTTGTTTATAGTAAACCAAAATTCATCTAAAACCAAAGGCACTAGAATCAAGATCACTTTAGTGTTTTCAAAATTACTAATTAGTTTTGCTGCTTTATCGTTAAAAAGATCGTTCAGAATTTGAGAGGAAATTACAAAACTACTATCCAAAAAAACAGCATTCTCATATTTTTTCATATGCATTCTCCCTGCAATAGGCTTTTATTCTCATAAACTCCTCTGTTGACATGTTAAGTTTTATACCACCACTAAATCTTTGTTTTACTTTGGGTGCATCTTCTACAACCTCATAAGAAAACCTATTCCTGATTCTGGGTAAATGCCTGATAGCTGTACCACGCACTAACCCGAATCTCTTTGGTATAGTCACCGCAACACTATTACCTATGGCAAAAATTTTTTGTATCATAAAAACTTTATAGCATATGTTTAAACATACCGCAAGATCGTGTTTAAATAACGGATATTATTAAAACAAATTTACTACATCCTTGGTGGTGATCACAACGGTAAGGGCTAAAAGTCCAATCATGCCCCATTTATGCAAGTTATTTTCAAATTTTGGACTAACTTTTTTCTTTGTTAAAGCCTCAAATAACACAAAGATTATTCGTCCCCCATCCAAAGCTGGTATGGGTAAAATGTTTATAAAAGCAAGAGAAAGTGAAAGAATGGCAATAAAGTCCAAAAGTCCTAAAACCGCATCCAAACCCTTATAACTTAAAATTATTCCCACCACGGAAAAAATTCCTACCGGACCTGAAACCCCCATGGAAACAGGCTCCACGCTTTTTTGGGTAACGGAGGAACTTATCAATTGAGAAAATGTAGACAACGAGTAACCTAAGATATTAAAGGCGTGCTGAAATCCAGAAGTAACTTTGCTAATCAAACTTCCCCCGTAATCAATACTAATAGAAGTTGCCAAAGCTACGCCTAAAAACCCGTTCCCTTTTGAGTCAGCAGTTGGTACAATTTTAACTTCTCTAACGGCGGACTTAATCTTTTTAGTGTCCAAAAGTTTTACCCAGATTTCTTTGCCCACTTTATCTTTAACCTGATACCTCACATCGTACACATTAAAAACACGGTTTCCGTTAATCTCCACAATCGATTCTCCCAAACCTACCCCAGCTTTTTGGGTAACTGATCCTTCTTCAAAACCAAAAATTACCGTGTTGTTTTTAATAACCCTACCGTATTTAAAATTGTAATCATACAAAAGAGGTAAGCTAGAAGTCCTAAAATTATTTATCCCAAAAAATATGTAAAACACTGTCACAGCCAGAACCACATTCATGGTAACACCCGCCACCAAAATTAAAATGCGCTTCCACGGGTTAATATTGGCAAAATTTCCCAAATCGTTCTTATCAAAAACCTCGTTTTCATCTTCCCCTGCTAACTTAACAAAGCCACCAAAGGGTAGAGCGTTAATTGTATACACAGTGTTGCCAATTTTTTTACCCCAAATACGGGGCGGAATGCCAAGACCAAACTCATCCACGCGCACATCCATCTTCCGTGCCACAAAAAAATGTCCCAGTTCGTGAATTAGAATCAACAAAGACAAAATTAAAATAAAAACAATCAGGGTTATCATCGTGCAGTAATTTTAAATCTGTAAAATTTCCTCTTTCTTCTTATCACTAAGTACTTCCGCCCGCCTTACATAATCCTTAACAATCTCCTCCACCTCTTCTTTTTGATTAAATTTATCGTCTTCGCCAATCTCTTTGTCGCCAAAAGCTTTGTCCACCTGCTTCATGGCATCCTGCCTGATACTCCTCATAGAATTTTTGCAGTCCTCCAGTTTAACACCCGCCATCTTGCTCATTTCTTTGCGTCGATCCTCCGTTAAAGCGGGAATAGGCATTTTTACACTATCCCCACCTACTATGGGGTTTACTCCCAGAGAACTCTCGCGCAAGGCTTTTTCAATGTCTTTTAAGAGCGACCTATCCCAGGGAGCAATCAAAATAGTTTGGGGCTCCGGCACGGAAATTGATCCCACTTCTTTTATTTTCATCCTACCTCCGTAAGCTTCTAGCTCTATGTTTTCTACCAACGCCGTAGAAGCTCTACCTGTATGAATTTTGGTAAGCTCGCCCACAAAAAATTCCAGCGATAAAGTAAGTTTTTGGTTTAACTCCTTAAAAAGCATCTTGATTATTATACACTACAATTTTACTATACCACCATAAATTGCTAAAATTTACCTATGGAACTTAGACAAACGCTTTTTTGGGATACTAATCCGGCCAAGATTGACCTACAAAAAAATGCACCGTATGTTATTGAGCGAATTTTAGACTTTGGGTACGACGCAGAAATCCGCTGGATGTGGAACTACTATGGTAAACCGCAAATAAAGACGGTTGTAGAAAATTCTAGGTGTTTGCGCCCCAGAACAAAAAATTTTTGGGGTCTGGTGTTAGCCTAGCAATGATAAACAAAGTTAAAAAACTGCATCTAAACAATTTACCTATCGAAACAAAGAAAGCTTTGGATTTTCTGTCTCAACAAGCATGGCTTAAAAAGTCCAATTGGTATTTAGCAGGTGGCACAGCGCTAGCTCTGCAAGCTGAGCATAGAAAATCCTTTGACCTTGATTTTTTTACTCAAGCCAAAAACTTTATAGGGGATCAGCTATTGGCAAATTTTTCAGATGTAGACGAATGGCACACCGATATAAATGAGCCCAATACCGTTTACGGAACTCTTCTTGGCGCTAAAGTAAGTTTTATTGCCTACCCTTTCTTTATTCCTGCGCAAGAGCCTTTGTATTACGGTTCGGTTAGAATAATCAATGCGTTGGATGTTGCAGTCATGAAAATTATTGCCGTTTCACAAAGAGGTCGTAAGAGAGATTTTTACGACTTATTTTGGTGCGTAAAACATCTTGCGCCACTGGAAGAAATCATCCGTAAATTGCCTACGCAATACCCTAACATCGCTCACAACTACAACCATATTCTTACCAGCTTAGTGTATTTTACAGATGCAGAAAGCGATCCTGAACCTGAAATTTACTTTATGGCAGAGTGGAAAGAGATTAAAAATTACTTTAATACAGAAATGCCGAGAATAGCACAGAGAGTGTTAGAACTTAGTTAATGTTGAAACAGCAATTTATTATTTTACTGAATAACGAACAAAAGCGCGGATTTCTATTTTTTCACCTAATTTAACTACGGTTTCTTTTATTAAATCGCCTATTTTTTTACTCCCGTCACGCACATATTCCGACTCTGTTAATGTTGCCACATCGGTATAATCTTCGGTAGCTACCTGCATAGCAATTTCCTTGCCCAGTTTTTGAAATTCCTCGGTTTTTGCCACAAAATCGGTTTCGCACCCAAGTAGTAACAGGCTTCCCACTTTAGCGCCAGTATGAATGTAAGAAAAGACCAACCCCTCCCCTGCTAACTTATCCGATCTTTTTTCAAGCTTGGCTAAACCTTTGTCCATTAGTATTTTTGCCGATTTTTCAAGATCTCCACCTGTTTCTTCCAAAACTTTCTTAGCATCCATTACTCCCGCCCCAGTTTGTTCTCTTAACTTTTTTATTTGGTCAATATTTATACTCATTCTACATCCTTAGCCTTTTTTACAAGCTTTTTAACTTGAGTAACTTTTTTGGTCGGTTTCTTTTTTGTAACTTCTTTTTTGACTTCAACGGAGGGCTTTATCTCCACAGAGGGTAGTGCACCGATACTTTGATCTTCAAGTATAATTTCCTCTACCGTTCTGGGTGCTTCCGATGTGGTTACCTGGGGAACTTTATCACCGTCACCTTTTTTGGCATTATCTATCGATTTAGCTTTTTCATATTCTTTGTAACCTTCCTCCACACAATCGGCTAAGACTTTAAGAATTTTCCCCACCGATTTTGCCGCGTCGTCATTACCGGGAATAACCTTTAAAATCCCTGTAGGATCAGAATTAGTATCTATCAACGCCACCACTGGCACATCAAAAATCCGGCACTCATTTATGGCGGTGCGCTCGCGTTTGGCATCAACCACCACCACCGCCTGGGGCTCACCTTTAAGTCCAACCACACCGCCAAAAAACTTTTCAAGCCTAATAATTTCTCGGTCAATTAAAAGTCGCTCTTTTTTGGTGTACATGGCAAGATCCCCCGCGTCGCGCTTCTTTTTAAGACTTACTAATTTATCGATGCTTTTTTTAATAATTTTATAATTAGTTATAGTACCGCCCATCCATCTCTCATTCATAAAAAATGCTCCGCACCGCAATGCCTCATCCTTGGCAATTTGCGCTACTTGCTTTTTAGTACACACAAAGATAACTTGCCCACCTTTTACCGCCACATCAAACAGATATTCCCCCGCATCTTTAAGAAGTTTTTGGGTTTGATCTAGATCCAAAATATGCACTCCGTTTTTGGCGGCATAGATATACCGCTCCATTTTGGGATTCCATTTATTAACGGAATGCCCAAAGTGAGCCCCCGTCTCTAAAAGTTCTTCAACTGTTGGAAATCTGTAATTGTTCATTTTTGCTCTGCAAAAAAAACTTTGCTAGAGCATAATATCATAAACTGTAAGGTAATCAAGCTGTTGGTAGAAAATTGTTACCCATCATCGTGAGTTTTTCATCGTAGGTAAGAAGTTGGCTGTTTAATCTACGCGCCTCTAGATGAAGATAGATATCTACTAGATCCAGGGGTAAATTAGCAAATCGCTGTAAAAGTTCGTAAACCACATCCTTATGCGAGTCGTAAATATCTACATTTTCAAGCAGGATAATATACAAAATGTTGTCTACAATTTCAGCTCTCTTCATTTTGTAATACTTTTCAAGTATCCAAACTACCTCTTGAATAACCAAGATAGAGATAAGTGCAGTTTTTTCCTTTTTCACAATCTGCTTAAAAAACTTTTCGCTTTTGGCATACTTTTCAGGGTCGTCCCTAATAATAAAACGGAGAATAATATTGGAATCAATAACTACTTCATTCATTTGCCAACTCCTTAGCAACAATTTGTGAGGTGACCTGGCTTATTTGGCTGTCGCTCAACTTTTTTTTATCCTTAGCCAAGGTTCTAGCATATATGCCCGCTCTTTTGGCTATTATGCTAATAGGATCCCTGTGAATGGGTCTTAAATAGATATTTCCGTTGGACTCAATATTTATTAAAATTCTGTCACCAGCACCAAGCGATAATTGATCTAGTAAGTTTTTAGACAATGTTATTTGATTTTTTGACGAAATTTTTGATATCTGCATAGGTAACTTATACCACCCCACTTTGTTTTTGTCAAGCAGCTTTACTTTTGTCAAAAGGAACTACTCTCATCAAACTACTTTACTAGTACCAACCCACTTTACTTTTCAAATTCACCTTTGGTTTTGTCAAAAAGAAGTATTGTTGATTTATTCGTTTGTACAAGGTATAAAATCAACATGCAAGATGCAAATCAAAAATATATTTCTGGACTCAAGGAGTATCATCACAAACTAGAGAATTTTGTTCGGGAATCTTACCTTATTGACCCAAAATACCTAGAGGTTATTTCTTGGGGCTACCACACTACGGCAATTTATATTAAGGCGAACGACAATAAAGAATACCTCTTGAGGCTTGCTGACTGGAGTGAGAAAAAAGAAAAGGGCATTTTAAAGGATATCGAACTATCAAACAAGTTGCGTGGGGTTATCCCCACACCCGTATACATTAAAAACCACAGCGGTAATTATATCTGTCGATTTGAAGATAAAATTTTACGACTTTCACACTACATCTCCGGGCTTGCCCCGTTGGACATGGATTTTAATATTTTAGAGCAAATGGTTACTGTATTAAAGAAAATCCACGCCACTACTCACGCCGATTCTCTCTGTAACGGCGTTTTACTTCATGGGGATCTAACCCCCCACAATGTTTTGGTATCCTTTGGAAAAGTTGTGGCAATAATGGATTTTGAACTGTTGTTTGTTGGACCGCGAGAATGGGATCTAGCAAGAACAGCTTTTTTTAGCTGGAACTATATGAAGAATGCATTATTTGAACAAGTCGCTCAATTTGTACTAGAGAAATATGGCTACGACTCTATAAATTCCAACCTATTTTTTAAATACGCGGTAGAAAATGCTCAAAAACACCTAGATTCCGTGGAAAAACATCGTAACGACTACGATCGACAGGAAGATTGGGAAAAAGATCACGATTTTGCCACCAAGCAGATTGCTTCACTTCGTTCTTGTCCCGCCCAATGATAAAGGCTTATCTTGTTCAAAATGCAAACCTAGTTTAACAGCTGTTTCCGCCTTAGCTAGCTGCCTACCCAGATCACAAGCCGCACCAAGATCAGAGATTAGCATCTCTTTTAATGCTGTGGCGCATAAATCTCTGGCCACTTTAGGTTTTTTTCCATCCATTTTTAATGTAGTTAAAGGTTTTGTCCCATCCGGAGAAAAAAACTCGGCAATAATGTCATCGCCCTCAACCTTAATAATGTAGTAACTTCTAGGATCATAGGTACAGGTTCTAGCTAACGAGTCGTTTTTTTCTATCACCAGAGAGGCTAAATCCCAATCCCCCTCGTAAATTTCCGCGATATGGGAAATGGTGGTTAAACTACCCACATTCTTACCAATTTTGTGCGCCAACCCCTCCTGAAACTTTCTTAGGGCAAAGGCATTTAACGACCAAGCTCCGTACATATCATTATTTCTAAAAATGGCGGTCATATAAAGCGCGTTCCCCATACACTGGGCTAAAAGCATCACTAAACACGGCACTTTCCAACCTTTGGTCTGCCCCAATGCCGATATCGAGTTGCCTTTTGGCGGAAAGTTGTCTGTATTTACCTCCCACAAAACTGCTACCGCTCCCCTGTCGTAAGGAAATCGCTTTAATTTTTCCACCATAATTTTTTGCTGATCCACGCCACCGCCCCAATTAAAAATCCGCTCACCGTAGGTATAGGACTCACTGCTATCCTCATTTTTACTAAAAAATCCCAGGTAGTAATTTTTTAGTGATTTTGCACTAAAAGTTAAGTACGGTTCAATTTTGGGCAACTTGGTGGACTCTTTTTCTATTACCACCGATAAATTTTGCACTTGTTTAACTTTTCCATACATCCCAGGCGTGTCCACACCAAACCTCATAATAGTCTTTAAAACATCTAGCCAGGCATCGCCAATGTAATCTCTACGAATCTTAAAAACAGAAAGGTCGCTGGGAAAGCCTGATTTTAATTCCACTTTTTCCTCCGGAAATATCTGTGGCTCACCAAAGGGCTTTTCTGATGGAAGTTTTTGTACAAAATCCCGTACCTCCTCCAAAGGACGCATGATCATGTTGTGTACAGAAATACTTCTTCTTAAAAGTTCCAAGGCCTCTGGCGGAATTTCTTTGTCTATTAACGCCTCATCATCTCCAACAATTCTCCATCCACCACCCCGGCTATTCCCAACAACCCCACTTTTAAAAAATTTAAGCAGAGCCTCCCCGCTCCCCTGCCTATCTGGTCCACAAATCACCAGATGTCTAATTTTTGGGTTGGCTAGGATGTTCCTTAACAACGGATTAATACCTCTTTTGGTATAAAGTTGGCCACAAACACTGTACAACGGTGCTCCCAATACATCAGCCACACTTTCTTTAGGCATCCACAGGGTAGCCACACCCACATTAGAATCAAAGTCGCTCACCAAAAGTCGGTCTTTAAAATAAATTGGCCAACTCACTTCCACACACCCTCCTCCTTAATTTGCTGTATTTTGACACCATTTTTAACTAGTAGTGACTCCCCTAGTTTACCGCCCATATAGTCCGACATGTAAAAGAGTCTACCGATTCCACATTTAGCCAAAAGTCGCGCGCATATTACACAAGGAAAGGTTGTTAGATACACATCAGTACCCTCTAGCGACACACCCACACGGGCACATTCTGCCACTGCGTATGCTTCCGCGTGGATGGAACACACCTTTTCTATGTCTTTACCCCCATGCAAATTCTCTTTTTCTCTTATACACTCCCCATTTTTACAATAAATCTCGCCCGGCAAAGTGGCATTCCAACCCTCCGCAACAACCTTACCGTTTTTAACCATCACGCATCCGGTTTTATATCCGCATGTGGACTTGTTGCACAGCAAACACGCCCGCTTCATATAATCGATGTTGTTGCCCACAGTAGCGGGGCGGGTCTCCCCATTGGAACAGTCGTGTGCACGGAGTTTAACTGCAACATCCAGTGACGAGAGTTTCAGCTCTTGGTAATTGTAACAAATACCTTTCTGGTTGCGCTCCAAAAACCCCGGAACGCATGGCATAATATGAAGATGCAGATGACCCAAGCTTTTTCCGCTACCTACACCGCCCTCTCGATATAATATATTGGAATCTTCTATACCAAAACCCTTTTTTAATAAATCAATACCCAGGGTCGTCAATTTACCAACAGCAACCCATTCCATAGCTGTAAGTTCATGGAATTTCTCAATATGTCGCCTGGGAATTATTAATACATGCCCGTCCAAATAAGGAAAAAGGTTTACGGTTAAAACCATCCCACCCTCCTCCGCAATAATATACTTATCTTTTAGGTCGCAAAAAACGCATTTATCCAGCGCGCTCACCGCCCTATCGTACCGATCACTAACCCGTGGATTACCTACTTTTGCCATTTTCTTCCTTTAATTGTCCGTTTTCCAGAAGCATAGCCTTAAATTTATCATCTTGCATGCACTCGCCAAAAATCTCCTTTACTTTTTTATACGCCATTTTGTTAATAATAGTGGACGACGACAAAAAAGGCGACTGACGAGGTTCTAAAACCACTTTTCCGCCATAGCCTTTTACAATTTTATATTCTTCGCTTTGTTTAATACCTTTATTCCAATCTTCATCTACGGTAAAAAATACGGCGGGTTTGAGTATCTCCAAGGTTGATGCCACGGTTTCGTCATCAAAAATATACACATAGTCAACAAAGGCCAAACTAGCTAAAACATAGGCGCGAGAAAATTCGTTAATAATTGGTCGCCCGTAACCTTTTTTAGCACTAATTTTAGTGTCGCACGGAATTCCAACAATTAAAGTGTCTCCAAGTAGCGAGGCTTTTTTAATAAACCGTGTGTGCCCCACATGCAACAAATCGTACGACCCCGAAACAAATACGGTATTTTTCTTGCCTGCTAACTCTAAAAGCTCCAAAGGATTTTTGTAAATTAGTTTTGATGGATTAAACGCTTTAACATTATTTGGCGTCTGATTACCGTAATCGGCAGGTTTAAAATCAGAAATGGTATTAAGTCCAAAATTAATGTTTTTTGACCATAGATAAGAAGCCACAATCTCCATAAATCTAACATTAGCAATATGTTCAATTAAATCTCTAGCGCTTTTGTAGGGATTATTATCCTCCTGCACAATAAGTTTTCCTTTGTGTTTTCTAAGCAAATACCGTGCCTGGTCATCAAAATTGCCATTTTCTATTTCCTTTTGAGTAGTATAAAAAATATCCGGCTCAAGTAAAACAATTGAGGTGTGGGGCTCGCCCTCGTCTACGGTTGTTATGTAGTCAACTGACCTTAAGTAACTTAACATTTCCATTCTGGCCGACTGGTTTAGCAAGGGAAAATCCGGTCCTTTAATTTTTGTTATAGAGCGATCCGAGCACACCCCCACCACTAAAACATCCCCTAAAGCTTTAGCCTCGGATAAAAACCTACAGTGCCCCGGAGTAATAAGTTCAAACGAGCCGGTAGTAAAAACAACCTTTTGACTCTTTTTATGAATTTTTTTCCCAAGTCTAACCAGATCTTTAAATTCAACCACCTTTGTGTGCTGTTTTTCCGCTCTTTTATGTTTTTCCATGCTTAAAATTTGTATTTTAATACTTTGTATTTTAATCTTTTTTGGCTATATGCTTACGCTTTGGTCTTGCCATTTCGGCTTGGGCTTGAGCCTCGTTAGACGGTTTTTTCCAGGTAGAATACTTGCAATCAGGATAGCGACTGCACCCGTAAAAGGTGCGACCTTTACCTTTTTTCACTACTAAATCTCCCTCTTTACACTCTGGACATTTTACCCCAATCTTTACCAAAAAGGGCTTAGTTGACCTACAAGCAGGATAACGCGAGCAGGCTAAAAACTTGCCAAATCTCCCCACCCTTAAAATATAATCCCCCTCCTTGCAAACCTCACATTTACCGTAGTCTCTTGGTTCGGATGTGCTTTCTACCGCATTACCGTCTTCATCCACTAATGAGGTAATTTTTTCCTCCGTTGGTTTGGCAAAATCGCAGGTTGGATAATCCGAACAACTTAAAAACTTACCAAACTTGCCGAGTTTAAACATAAGTATTTTTCCACATTTTGGACAAAGCTCGTCAGAGTTACCTAAAAAGGTAATATCTTGTTTTTTTAACTCTGTATCTTTTTGTTTAACAATCTTTGCAAAGGGCTCGTAAAACTCTTTAATAACGGGTTGCCACTTAAGCTTACCCTCCGCTACTTCGTCTAATTGTTCTTCCATCCGCGCGGTAAAGTCGTAATCCACAATATTACTAAAGTGTTTATTAAATAAATCTATTACAACATACGCAACATCCAGGGGCTTAAAGTACCTGGCTTCTTTTTCCACATAGCCACGCGCCTGAATAGTTTGAATGGTGGGAGCATAGGTAGAGGGTCGGCCCACACCCATTTCTTCCAAAGCTTTAATAAGGCTGGCATCTGTAAAGCGCGCTGGTGGTTGGGTAAAATGTTGCGCCGGATCTAATTTAGCCAACTTAACACTATCCCCTTCTGCCATTTCCGGAAGTTGGTTTTGATTTTCTGTGTCATCTTCGTTGTCAGTAGCATCTGATGCCGTCGTCGAGTCCAACAAAAACACGCTTCGCGGAGTTTTCTTATGGACATCGACATCCGGCAATAGTTGATTGGATAATTCAAGCCAGCCCGCAAACTTAATAACCGATCCGTTGGCTCTAAAGCCGTATCCAGAGTCGCCCAAAATATACACGCTAGTAGCATCATAAATTGCCGGAGCCATTTGGCACTCAACAGACCTCCGCCAAATTAACGAGTACACCTTTTGCTCTTCCGCACTTAAAACTGCAATATCGGCATCCCCTGGAGTCAACCCTATATTTGTTATTCTTATAGCCTCGTGAGCCTCCTGGGCGTTTTTGGAATTGTTTTTGTAGTAATTGGGCAATTCCGGCAAATGCGCCTTGGAATACTTTTTTTCCACAAATGTTCTCACCGCGTCAATAAACTGGGCAGAAAGGTTTAACGAATCTGTTCTGTGATAAGTTATTAAGCCTTTTTCAAAAAGCATTTGGGCGGCTTTCATAGTTTTGTAAGCAGGAAAACCAAAAACATTGGAAGCGCTTTGCTGAAGAGTAGAGGTTTTTAGCGGAGGATAGGGGCGTTTTTGCTTTTGGGTTTTAGTAATTTTGGCTACTTTAAATTTATCGTTATTTAACACTTCAACAATTTCTTTTACCTGCGCGTGACTCTCTATCTCCAGTTTTTTATCATTTTTCTCTAGTAAATTAGCGGAAACTTTTCCGTTTTTATGGTCAAATACTCCTTCAATTGACCAGTATTCCACCGGCTTAAAAGCTATTCTTTCGCGTTCACGCGTAACCACAATCTTTACCGCTACACTCTGCACCCTGCCGGCAGAAAGTCCAAACCGCACTTTTTTCCAAAGCAACGGTGATAATTTATACCCAACCAGTCTATCCAAAACCCTTCGTGCCTGTTGGGCGCCCACTAGGTTAAAGTCGATCTTACCTTGATGCTCAAACGATTCCTGCACGGCGCTTTTGGTTATTTCGTGAAAAACCGCCCGCCCATAATCTTTGTCTTTAAGCTTTAACAGCTCCTTTAAATGCCACGCTATGGCTTCCCCCTCCCTATCGGGGTCGGTGGCTAAAACAACCTTATCTGCATCTTTAGAGTATTTTTTTAACTCGGTAAGCGTTTTTTTAGCTTTGTCCGGCACTACATATTCTGGTTCAAAATTGTGTTCAACATCCACACCCAACCCACTTTTTGGCAAATCCCTAATGTGTCCCATGGATGCGCGCACCACAAAATCCTTGCCCAAGATGGTTGAAAGAGTCTTTGCTTTAGTTGGCGACTCTACAATTACTAATTCCATTGCTAAAGAATACCACACTTTATTCCTTCGTCATTGGGCGGGACAGAGCGTAGCGAAGCAATCTCGCTATTCAATGATATCCTCCACGCAATTAACCAAATGTGCGCCCTGTTTAATAAGTTCGTTAGCTCCCATGCTGGTGTAAGCAAAAATGTTCCCCGGCACCACAAAAACCTCCTTACCCAACTCCAGCGCCGCTTCAACCGTGCTCATACACCCACTTTTTTGCGTAGCTTCTACCACCAAAAGCGCATCTGCCAACCCTGCAATTAGGCGGTTTCTTTCCAAAAAAGTCCATTTTGAGGCTACAAGATACGGTTCAAAGGGCGACACTAAAAAGCCTTTTTGCGACTCCACAATCTGCCTTCCTAGCTCCTTATTACTAAAATCTCCCAATTTCATAACGCCAAATCCCAACACGCCAATGGTTACTCCTCCAACTTTTAACACCGCTCTTTGCGCCTCCTCATCCACACCCTCTGCCAAACCGGAAACCACAGTAACACCCGCACTCACTAGTCGTGGCACAAAATCCCACACCACCTTTTTCCCGTAGTCGCCCATATTTCTACTGCCAATCACCGCCAAACTATGTTTTGGCCAAAGCTCCGCCAAGGGCAGAGAAGCAGTCCCATCGTTTGCCAAAATGTATAGAGTTTTTGGAGGATTTTTAAGATTTTTTACTGACTCCGGAAACCGCGGATCATCAAACGGAATTTTTAATATCATACCTGCAGAATAACCCATTCTTTTTTGGCGTCAAGACGGTATTCTCTATTTATACTAGAGAACTGTATATTGACGACTTGGAGCACGGGTGATATTAACAAAACATGAAAAAAGAACATCTTGAGGCTGTTTACGATGTTGTAATTAATATTGCGTCCGGCTGGTTTGGAGTGGCGGTCATCAGAGATATATTCCGCACTACTGTTGGTAGATATGAGCTGTATTCTATGCTATATAATCTACGCATAGGTACAATATATTTATTAATTGCTTTAAAAATAAAGGGGGTGACTAATGATACTTCAAAATTCTGACCCAAAATTACTAGTTATATTGGTGGGTGTGGGATTTTTAGTTATCGCTGGGCTGATGTATATAGCTTTCTACAGAAATCCACCCCAAAAAGTTGATTAGGACGCTATTTTCTAGTTTTACTAGAATGTACTTTAATAGTGGGTTAGAAAGGAGTAAAAAAATCAAAATGGATTCAGACAACGCGATGTTTATTGCACAACTTAAAGGTCAAGCTTTTGCTGTCATTTTATTGCTGGGATATATCTTTTTCTATAAAAACAAACTAACAACCAAGAAAAAACAGTAGTGAGAGTTGATATAAATTAATTATGTGTTTTTTTCAACTCTAAAACCAAAGTAAGCAATAATAGCCGAGGCTATCAGCGATATAGTTAAAACCTTAATAAGAGGAAAGTCTGGATAAATTAGTACCAGCGTGGCTAAACCACCCCAAACAACTATTATTATTCCCGCCATCGATGGGTTTAGTTAATAAAATAAGATCTTTAATCATGTTATCTACCGCCTAGTATACCGCGAATTTTATAGTATATGCTGTCTTCGGAGTTACCAAGTTCTCCAATCCAACTGCTTACAAACTCTAAGACATTTTCCGTTTTATTACATTTTTGGTTATTTTCCTCTTTTTCTACCAGATACTTTGGGTCAAGCTCTTTTACTATTTTTTGAAAAACCTTCCTTACAAACCGCTCTTTGGGTTCCAGATAGAGCATTATAGGATTTAGATATCTGCGATGTTCTACCAAATACAAACATTCTCTCTGGAAGTTTTAATTTAAATTTCTCCCCCATCCGCATAATCTCTATAAAGAAATCTGTCATATCGATTTCGTCGCCTAATTCGTACCCTCTTAAATAATCCAACTCGTTATAGGTAGCTTGTTTAAAATCTTTGATTAATTGGGGGATGTTAGCCTGACGGGGCGAGTAAATCGCGTCAACAACTCTTGCGATTATAGATACCACTAAAAAGTCGATAAATAGTTTAGACTTTAACCCCTCTTTCTGGATTTTTATTACTACATTTTGCCCCTTGTAAACCCCTTGGTACACTTGGGCAAATGATCCGCAAGCAAACGGCGCAAGTTTAACATACTACACAAACGCGGGTATTTAGTATCAGCGCCATCTGCCGACGCAGGTGGCTTGCTGTACTTCGGATGAAGTATAATAACCATATGATTTTAGAAATAGTTAAATATCCAAGTCCAATATTGACTCAAAAAAGTCAAAAGGCTCTGTTTGGTAAAGAGCTGGAGAATTTAGTGCAAAATATGCTAGACACTATAAACTCCTTTAAAGACCCCCAAGCGGCGGGACTTTCTGCCATCCAAGTGGGTATTCCGCTACGAGTTTTAATTGCACGGGATTATATTGTAAATCCATCCCATAACAAAGTACCGGAAAGTGTAGCATTTAACGATTATATTTTAATTAATCCTAAATTTGTAAGCTTTTCTAAAGATGAGGAACTGGACTGGGAGGGATGTTTAAGCTTTCCTGACCTTTACGGTAAAGTTTGGCGGGCAAAGAAGATTAAACTCAAATACCAAAATTTGCAGGGCTACGACCAAAGGCTTACTGCCACAAACTTTTTAGCACGCGTAATTCAACACGAGATGGATCATTTGGACGGAATTACTTTTAACACCAAGATTGTGGGGAAGATGTGTAAGGGCAATGAACTTGAGAAAGGGGCAAAAATAGCGGATTAGATTGCTTCGCTACACTCTGTCACGACCAATGACCACCAAAATTGCATTTTTTGGAACATCAGATAGATCCGTTCCCATACTAGAATCGCTAAAAACAAACTTTGATTTGGTGCTTTGTGTAACCAAAGAGGATGTGTTAATTGGTAGACATCAAACCCCTAAAGAAGTGGGGGTAAAAAGGTGGGCAAAAGAAAACGGAGTAAAATTTGTAACCATAAACGAGTCCCTGAACAAAGAGAGGGAAATACTTATTGAGCAAATAAAAACATCAGAAGCTATAGTTGGAGTGGTGGCAGATTTTGGCTTTATTATTCCGCAGGAAATTTTGGCTATTTTCCCCAAAGGTATAATAAATATTCACTTTTCCCTACTGCCAAAATACCGAGGGGCAAGCCCCGTGCAATTTGCTATCTTAAATGGCGACGCGCAAACAGGAATTACTTACCAGCTGATGGAAAAAACCCTTGACACAGGTTCAACTATCCATCAAATTACCTACCCGTTAAATGGAACAGAAAACTCTGGAGAATTGTATAAAACACTATTTAACCTTTCAGCAGAGCACTTACCCCAAGTCATTAATAATTATTTGGAGGGAAAAATCAAACCAAAAGCGCAGAACGGGTCACAAGCAAGCTACACCTACTCCCCCACTCACCCAAAAAACACCTATATTTATAAAGAGGACGCCAAAATTAACTGGAATAACGGGATTCAATCGATCGATGCAACCATACGGGCGTACAATCCCTGGCCTATTGCTTGGACAACTTTGGGAGAAATGCAAAACGCTAAAAATAAAATGACCTGTTTTACCCAATTAAAAAATCCAAAATACGCTTCCAAAGTTGTAAAAATTTATGAAGCAAAAATCGTAGATAATAAACTAGCCGTAGAAAAAATCCAACTAGCGGGCGGAAAAATCCTTTCCTGGAAACAATTTACCAATGGCTATTTAATTTTACATTAAATCTTGACACACTCATTACTTTCTGCTAACCTCATTACATGATATATACCGTAGCGCTAACAAGTCAGGGACAAATGAGTATTCCCTCCACAATACGGGATCTTTTAGGGTTTTCCCAACCCGGCACCGTTACAGTAAAAGTGGAACGCGATGGAATATTTGTTAAACCTACCAGGGACATCATGTCGCTTGCAGGCATTCTGTACAACAAGGTAAAGTTACCTAAGGGTTACGAGAAAATGTCCACCCAAGAGATAATCAACATGGAAAAAGAGTCCGCAAGGAGAGGACACATGGAAAGGTATGAAAAATCTCTACGCTGATACAAACACCCTTGTAAGCCTACTAATAAAGCGCAACAAAGATCAAACAGATAAGGTAGAAAAAGTTTTCCAAGAGGCGCAAGGGGGAAAAATTAAGATTGTAATTATTCCAGAGATACTTATGGAGGTATATTTTGTTCTACACTCAAATTACAACATTAACAGAGACGATATGTATCTATCTTTAAATAGCCTAGTATCCTCTACTCAACTCGATGTTAGAAATCGTTCTTTATTGCTGGAAGCACTGGAAATCTATAAAGAAGTAAGCATGTCGCTCTTGGATATTTACCTCTATTTAACGGCAAAAAATAACAACGCAGAGGTTTTTAGTTTTGACAAAGATCTTGAAAAATTAAAGCAACACTTTTGATTCGGCGGGCTTCTTGTTAGACTTGTTATACAAAGATAAGCAGGTGGTGCACAGCTTTACTTTTACGATCCTACCACCCAAATCAAGGTGTTTTTCCCTTAAATTTACCTGTTGAACATGTATTGACCTACGGGAAACGCGCCTACCTATGAGCCTTGGTACAAGCTTGCCCCTAAGTCTACCTTTTCCACAAATTTCACACATTCTTGACATAACTTGGCTATTTAACCACACGAGCGCCTTTATGTCTACCCTAATTCTAGTCTACATGTTAAACTATCCAAGCAACCAGCCTGGAAGCTTGGCTGGTAGAGCAGGGGTTTTGTGTTGTCCGCTTGAGACGGACTAAACCTCAGGTGCACACCATGTAGCCACCTTAGCTCAGTGGCAGAGCAACGGTTTTGTAAACCGTGGGTCCTGGGTTCAAGTCCCAGAGGTGGCTCCAGTCCGCCGGAGGCGGATAGTCATTTATATGCCGAGGTACCAAAGTGGCCAAACGGAGCAGACTGTAAATCTGTTGGCGCAAGCCTTCATAGGTTCGAATCCTATCCTCGGCACCATTTGGTAATCCAAATGGTGAAGAGGAGAGCACGCCCGTTAGGGCGGATCATCCTCGGCACCATGAAGTTGATCAGAAAGGTTTATCTTTCTGGACAACTTCATGACGAGGAGAAGGTTCGAATGCCGGACTCCGCCAAAGGCGGAGGAGGCGGGGTTGCGTGCTTTCAGCTGTTAAGAACGAAGTGAGTTACAGATGAAAGACATGTAACCGAATCCTATACAAAAGGTGAGATACAAGCCCATGGATTGCAATTTGCCTGGGTAGTTCAGCGGTAGAACGCCTCCATGGTAAGGAGGAAGTCGGGAGTTCAATCCTCCCCCCAGGCTCCACGGCAAATTTCAGCGTCCGCCAGAGGCGGACTAAAGGAGTAGGTCCGCGGTTCGATTCCGCGAGTGGGCTCCA
>CAZNNN010000003.1:0-10934 GCA_964574405.1 uncultured Candidatus Saccharibacteria bacterium
CCATCCAGTCGCCCCAAAACACTCAAACTATGGTTATTCTCTTCTGGCCTCAAATTTTAGAATACCTTGGTTTTGGGTTTTTGATCGTTTGGTTTGGTTTTGGGATTTTTCTAAGTAAAGATTTATCTTTTACCACTCTTTTTTCTAGGTTTATAGTCCATAGGCTCGCCGTTGGTAGTTGCTAAAAGCTTTAAGGTTTCTTTTTTACCAAGTGCCTTTGACATATTAAGTTCGTTGGGAAAGAGACCAAGTATCTCTACACCAATGGGCACGCCGTTCTTGTCGTAAACTATAACATCGTTGCTAGTATCGGACTCCTCGCTGTAACTTACCAGTTTGGGGTTTCTCCACCACATATTTAAGGTATTACCTACGGGATCTAGTAAAAATTCTATTTCTGCCATATTAAATCTCCTTTTGGTTTGGGTTTTTTGGTTTGATAGGCTGTAACCAAAAAGCCTTCTCCATTTAAAACTTTAACAACACAAATTAGACACAAACCACCTTTTTGTGTTTTATAGAACATCTGCATTGTATCATCTTCTAGGCTTTTATGGATAACATCGGGATTGCTAATAGTATCTAGGGCATCTGGTAGACTGTACTTTAGCTCTTGGTGTTTAATATTTTTAATCTTGTTCCAATAGCCTGTGTGCGTTCTGATGTTTTTCCGCCCGGTGACTGGGTGGTATAAACATCCTCTTCGTCCAGATTAGAGATAACCTCGATCTTCTTGGTTCCATCCATAAAGTCGGCAAAGCTGTGGGTATCCCAAAATAGAGCTTCTTCCTTTACACTATTAAATTCCGGTATTTTTTCCTGTTAACCTTGAGCCAAAAATGTGAAGCTCGTTTATTTTATAACCACCGCTTTCCATTTCTCCAGCAAAATCTTTAGCTATCTGTACATATTTCTTATTAACTTTTCTTTATCCATAAATATACTTCCTCGCAAATTGTGTACCTGTTTTTCTTTGCTCATAAGGTGTTGATTACGGATATTATACCATCTTCGCCAAACGGTTTTGGTTAAGCAATCCTGTACATTAATGTACAGGATTAGATAGCTATTGACACCCCAGTATATTTGGTGTACAGTTTATCACGAATAATGGTTATAAACAGTGCACAAAAGCTATACGAAACTGGTAAAATCGTATTCACCTTAAACGATCTAGCCTTAATTTGGGGTGTAGGCAGTCGTGCAATACTATTGAACAAGGTCAATTATTGGTCAAGAAAAGGTAAACTAATTAGTCTTAAAAGGGGGTTATACGCTTTAAATTCCAGTTATTCAAAATATGAAGTCGCTCAAAAATTGCTAACTCCATCGTACATAAGTTTGCACACCGTTTTAGGTATGGAGGGGCTGGTTTTTCAGTACGACTCTGCAATCTATTCTGTGTCAAATTTGTCCAGAAAATTTAAGGTAGGGGAGGATGCGTATATTTATAAAAAGGTAAAAGACGAGATTTTGTATAATAAGGCGGGTATTCTTGATAGGGGCAGTTATTTGATTGCTTCAAAGGAGCGGGCATTTTTGGATCAACTGTATCTAGTACCCAAGTATTATTTTGACAATTTAGACGACATGGATTGGGACAAAGTATTCCAAATACTGCCAATCTACGGTGTAGCAAATCTTGAGAAAGTAGTGAAAAATTATGCTAAATAAACAAAAACACGAAATCATTATGCGCAACCTACTTAAGGATTTTTATAAAAGTCCTTATTTAAGCGCCAGACTTGGTTTTAAGGGAGGTACTGCAGCGTACTTTTTTTACGATCTTCCGCGTTTTTCGGTGGATTTAGATTTTGATTTGTTGATAGATAGTCCCACGGCAGAAGATTTTGAGGTGGTACGCAAAACGATAGGGGATATTTGTGGGAATTATGGAAAGATGGTGTCTAGCAGAGTCAAAAATTACACTGTTTTTAATTTATTAAGGTACGAGTCTAGCTTGCAGGCGCTTAAGGTTGAAGTGTCCAAACGCCCCAAAATTAGCAGATACGGGTTTATTTCTATGCTAGGGGTTGCCGTAAATACTATGGTTAAGGAGGATATGTTTGCCAATAAGCTTGTGGCTTTAACCTCAAGGAAAGCTCCAGCAAGCAGAGATCTTTTTGATGTCAACTTCTTTTTTTCAAAGCTTTGGGATATAAATGAGGAAATTGTAAAGAGTCGTACAGGAAAAGATTTGCGGGAGTATTTGGGTGACGCAAGGGATTACATTGTTAAGAATTTTAATAAGATAAATGTTATGGCTGGCTTGGGCGAGGTTTTGGACAAGCCAAACAAGGATAGAGCCAAGGATACTTTAATAAGCGATACATTATTTAAAATTGATAGTTTTTTGGCAAGCCGTTATCACCTGTAGGGTATCAAATTTGGTTACCTAGGCGTGATAGGAGGTCAAAGATAGCGCTTTAACTCGTCCGAAAGAATCTGCTTAAAGTTTTCTATTAGTCCCCAGTGGCTTTGAGGCAAAAAGACCTTAAGTTCTTTGTCAAAGTTAATTTTGGTTGACTGTAAAACTGCATTTATTTGTTGCAACTGCAATTTGTTTTCCGATGTTAGCAAGTTAGCCCGCAATAAAAAGTAAATATCGTAAAAATCTCTGGGCTTTGCGCGGGTGAGTAGGGCAGTAACCTTTTCGGTGGTGATGGTACTTTTTTTCAGTGTTGTTATGGAGTAAGTGGGGATATATTCGTTCTCCACTGATGATAAGGTGCCCGTTGGATTTGAATCTCTATAAGATATTTCAATTTTTAAACCCATGTCTAGTTTCCACGCTCTAAAATTTGCCATAGCTAGATACCCGCCTGTGGTAATTTTGGATTCTTTGATATCGGTTTCAATTCCGCTTCTTTCTATTTCTAGCAGGGCATTCTCCACCATCCCCTCCAAGATATTTTGGTCAACATTCTTGGAGCTAAAATCCAAGTCCTCGGAGTATCTTGGACTTCTAAATACCAGCCTTAGCGCTGTCCCGCCCTTAAAGAAGACCTTGTCGCTATGATCCTGTTTATAGAGATTAAATAAGAACAAGTGTTGAAAGTATTCCCGTCTAACATTTTGCTCGTTGGTTTGGCTTTTTACCTTAATTGCATTAATCTTGTCGTAATTTATCATATATTTTATCGACTAGGGAAGCTAGTTCCTTCCGTTTAAATAATTCTGTGTATGATAGCAATTTTTCTTTGTTTATACTAGCTAGGTAAAATCTGTCCAAGAGTGACTTTTTACCCAAATTAACAAAGTACAGGTAATCCGCTAAAGCTTTCTCCGGTTCGGCAATAAAATAGGCATTTTTTTCTGATTCCTTTAGGTAATAACCCGTGTAAGCGTCTTTTTTTACTGTGTAATAAAAAAAGGCTAGTTGCGGAGTTTTGTAGAGTCTGGTGGGCTTGGTGGTGGCGGAAGTTATATGGTAAACGGATTCTACAATAACACCGTAGTGGGAGAGCGCATATTCAAAGGATATGTACGACGGGGTATAGAGTCGGTTGGCAATGTATTCTTCGTTAGGCAGATCGGTTTTTAACCCGTAAAGTCCTTTTTTAAATCTTATAAAAAGTCCATTATCAACTTGGGTTTCTAGAATATACTTGGTTTTTAGCGGGGGAGTAGTAAAAAGTGCTTCAAAGTTTGAGGGTGTAAAGATAGTAACGCCTACATCAAGGAGTTTTGCGCGTATTTCTAGCTGTTTCAGTAAAGTGTACTTTTTCATACTTTGCTGAAATGAATTATAGAGGGTTGTTATAGCGTTGTCAAGACGACCTGTTTGGGAGATAATTCATTAACTCAGCGTTTTATAGTAGATACTGAATTAAGTCGTTTCCGCCAAGTCCAACCCATAGTATTGACAGAACGCGCCATCTGGGTTACAATTACCAATGTTCAAGGCTGGTTTACAGCCTTTTTTGGTTAGTTTTTCCTGCCACAAAATAAATAAAGCTATGTTTATAGATAATAATTTGTCTAAAAAAAGTGGTAAATCTTTTCCTTACGCCTTTTTGGCACTTGTATTAATGGTAGGCGGGGTAGCAGGTTTTGCAAGGATTCTTAGAGCGCCTGTAACTTCTTTGGAGATGGAGGCTTTAAAGGAAACAGTTACAAATCTGCCTAAAGAGGTGGAAGGTTTAGGAACAGTTTTTCAAACCGTTTACGCAGAAAATGTGTTAAAAAGCGGGTTGGATGATCGTGGTAACGGGGATAGTGTCGACAAGAAGAAAGAGGGAAGTCGTAAAAATAAGATGGAGCCTAAAGACGGAAAGAAGCTTGTTACTGTACAGAATCAAAAACCTTTAGTAAGCATAGATTTGAGCTTGGAAGGTAAAAGCTTTAAATACGGTGAAACTGTGACAATGGCCGTCAATTCTTCCGATTCTGATGGGGTAATTGATCAGCTTAATCTTGTTGTTAACGATATTGTGGTTGAAACGGTTACAGTTTCATCTTATGCTTTTGAATTAAAATCTTTGCCCCTAGGCGTGTACAAGATTTACGCCAAAGCCCTTGATGACGATGGGGAAGAGGGGATTTCCAGAACAATTACAATTTATGTAGATCCAGAAAGCGTCTTTGATCCGGATATTTCGGAATCCATTTCCAAGCCTATTTCGGATTTAATCTCTATTCCATTATCTACAATAATCAGTGATGATATTTCAACGCCCGTTTCAACGATTATCTCCGATGTGATCAGTATGCCTATTTCGGAATCCATTTCTGGTGTCATAAGTGACATTGTATCGACGCCACTTTCCAACGCTGTTAGTGATGTGGTTTCGTCCGTAATTTCTGGCGATATATCCCAAAATGTTTCTGAAGTAGTTTCCAATATCATCAGTGTTGATGTATCCGGGGTTATTAGTTCAACGATTTCTGAGATTGTCAGCATGCCCGTTTCCGATCTCATCAGTAAAGAGGTTTCCCAATTGTTAAGCCGTTAAATTGGCGTTATCATATTGTTAGCTATTAATTCTATGTCATCAAGAACTAAAATAGTGGATAAGGTGTTATGGGTGGTTTGGATGTTAATTTGTGGCGGTCAGGCACTAGTTTTTAGCGGTGCTTACATCAATGTTTACGATCTCCCAAAAATGTTGGTCCTTTGCGCAGGTGTTTGTGCACTATGCTTTTTGCTGATATTTAAGCGTAGGTTACAGCTAAATGTTGCAGTGTTTTACTCTTTAGGGATTCTCATTGCATTAATAGCGTTTAACATGATTTTTTCCACCAATAAGTATAGGTCGTTTTGGGGCGACAAAGTCTACAATGATACTTTTCTAGCCTTTATCCTGTACTTTATTTTGTTAGCTTTAGTGTCGTTTGACCTACTTAAAACAAAGACCATCCTTGCAGGAGTAAATTTTTTAGGAGTACTTGTGGCGATTTTTGGTTTAGTTCACGCTTATCTACTTTATATTCTTAAGCTAGATATTGTTTCTTACGACGGAAGAATCACGGGCACAATAGGGCAGGCTAATATTCTCGGAGGAATCGTGGTTTCCGTTTTACCTATTTCGCTACTTCTGCTTAAGCAGGCAAACAGGCGCACGACCAAGGCGTATTACCTAATCAGTGCTACGCTCTTGTCCGTTTGTCTTTTAATATCAATGTCTAGGGGAGCTTTTTTAGCTTTGGGTGTTATAGCTTTATCTGAACTCATCATTCGACTCAAAAAAAACAAATATCGACTGGAGTTAGTAGTTGTTATCGCGATCTTTTTGGCAGGATTGTTTATTATCCCCAAGGAAATGATAGCAGGCTCAAAATCACCCTACCTTGTGAGGCGGTTTTTTTCCTTTAGAGACGGTCACAACCTTTCTGATATTAGGTTTGAGATTTGGAGAGATTCTCTCCCTGCGATCATGGAAAAACCATTTACTGGGTGGGGGAATGCTACTTTTCAGAATGTATATCAAATGCACATCACTCCCAACAACGCCAGCCAAACCTTGTTTAAAGAGGTGGAGTCCTCGCACAATATGATTGTTGATGCCTTCTTGGAGTGGGGGTTTCCTGCATCTTTAATAATTTTGCTTAGTGTTATTGTACTCGGTGTTAAATCTTCCGCACCAAGGCTAGTTAAGTATGCCTTGATAGTGGTATTTATTAGGAGTCTAATTTGCATTACTTCCGGCATTATATGGTTTTTGTTCTTTGTTTATCTAGGTTTACTGATAAGAGAATGCCGGAGTAGGCAGTTTGACTTTTTGGGGAAGCGTTTGGTAGCAATGTGGATGGTACTTTTAGCTCTTTCTTTGGGGGTTTTTTGGACTTTTACAAATATTGCCCGAGCGGAAGTGTATGAAAAGAAGGCGTTAAGTGAGGGTGATGCCAATAAGTCGTCGGAATATTACAAAACTGCTTTAAGCTACAATCCGCATAAAGAGTCGTTATGGGGTAGTTATCTGGCTTTAGTGTTGTGGAAAGGGGATTTAAGCGAGTTTGATAAGACTATAAAGGTTGTGGATACTCACTTTAACGACTATCGTGGGAACTTTTATGCGGGGCTTTACTACATGCGTTTGGGGGAGACCCACAAGGCCATTGAGCGTTTTAATAGGGCGTTTAAGCTCAATGGGCGGGATCCTAAAACTACGCATTACTTAGGTCAACTTTATTTCTCTTTAGGTTACTACAACAAGGCGGAGGAGATGTTTTTAAATACCGTTAATCTGGATACCCAAAACTTTAACGACGATCTACTTTATCTGTGCGATATAGCGCTACGGCGTGGAGATTACAAGGACGCCAGAAAGTACATGGAAAAAGCCCCAGATTCCGTTAAAAAGAACTATTACGACAAGTTGTTACAGTCCAACCCATAGTATTGACAGAACGCAAGGTGTAGGGTACAATGAACCTTGTTGAGTAGTAAATTTCCTGCCAAATAAAGGTTAATATTATGAGAAAAAGCTTTAGAAACAAGTTAATAGGTGTGTTGTTAGTTGCTGGGGTAACCGGTGCTTTAGGTGCTGGTAAAGCCTATGCCGGCTGTACTTCTAATTACGGTGGCGGTGAAACCTGTATCTACAACAAAAACTTTGATATTGAGAAAAAGGTTAGAAAAGAAGGGGACGATTCTTGGAAAGATAAAGTAACCAATGTTAAAAAAGGCGAGGTTGTAGAGTTTAAGGTTAAGGTAAAAAATGACGGGGAAGTAACAGTAAACGATATGAAAATGGTGGACAAGTTGCCTAAAGAAATGGAAAGAGTAGGGGGTAGTGGGTTAACTGAATATTGGGGCGACTTTGAACCGGGCGAAACCAAAACTTTTACCATTAAGGCTGTGGTAAAAGATAGCGAGTACGATAAAAAGAACTTTGAGAAGTGTGTGGTAAACAAAGCCGAGGTTGAGTACAAAGGCGATGGTGAGGCTTCTGATACCGCTACGGTATGTTACAGCGACAAAAAGGTTACCGAGTTACCTAAAACCGGCGGAAGTTCCGTAGCTTACGGGGCTTTGGGTTTAGGGCTTGTAGCCTTGGGTGCGGTATCCAAGAAACTTAAGAGGAGATAAACCCAGTCATCAACAACTTAGGCCTAGGGTGGAGGGGAGTGGTTCGCCGTACAGCTTACTAGCCCCTTCCATCCTAGGCCTAAGTTAGCATTTAATCACAAAACCTAGCATTTGCAATATGAAATACTATGACAAAACTATTATTCTTACTTCAAAAATTTAAAAGCCTGCAAGTAAATAAATCGGTGGCAATTATCACGATAGCTTTGGTTGTGGTAGTGCTTGTTATAATCAGTTTGATTATTTTAAATGGGCGCGCATTTAGTCCAATCGGTAGGGTAAATACTGCCGTAGAGGATCGAGTTAAGACAGTTTCCGCCTTTAAAGAAGTCGCCAAACCAGTCTATCTGCCACCTATAAAAATCCAAGTTAAAGAAAAAGTGCTAGATGTAGAAGAAATTAGCGTGGAAGAAGGCGGTTTCTTGGGCGTTCCTTCCAGTTGGCAAACTGCTGGATGGTATAAAGAGGGAGCAAAGCCCGGCGAGGAAGGCAATGTACTAGTTGACGGGCATTATGATACCAACACAGGTGCACCAGGAGCTTTTTGGGGGTTGAAAGATTTACAAGTTGGTGATAAAGTGCTGTTAACAGATAAGTTAGGGAGGGTTTTTGAGTATTCTGTAATTACCAAGTCCTCTATAGGCATTAGCGACCCAGAAAGGTGGCAGGTTTTTGCTAGCGGTAAAGACAAAGTTTTAACGCTCATTACTTGCGGAGGGGTTTGGGACTATGCAAGCCATACATATAATAAACGACTTGTAATTACGGCAGTTTTTGTTAAGATGGAAAAGAATTGGTGATTTTCCTTTTTAATCGGGGAGACGGCGTGGGGCAGTGGTCGTCTCTCCGATTAAGACTCATGTACATATTTCAACAAAAATCAGATCCGCCCGAGGCGGACAGGAAGGATAAAACAACATGAATGGAACAAATGGCAGAAGAATAACCGGGCAAGGCGCGCCCAGCGTAAATTATTATCAGCAGAATCAAAATCAATCGTCCCCAACGCCGTATCAAGATTATTTAGAAATGTACCAAGGTGAAATGGTGCCGGTAGAGGGTGTGTTAGAAATGTTGCCAGATTATGGTATTTTGCGACAAGATATGAGCATTGTTAGTGAAGATCCTGTGTTTGCGCAATCAAGCATGCCTAGAGATGTGTATATTAGTTTGTCGCAGGTTAAGAGGTTTTCTTTAAGGGTGGGCGACAAAGTAAAAGGTCAGGCCAGACCTCCCAAGGAAGGCGAAAGATACCTATCCATGCTAAAAGTGGAGGAGGTAGAGGGTTTAAACCCAGAAGAGGCTAAAAAAAGACCTAGTTTTCAAAAGCTTACGCCTATTTTTCCTTATGAATGGATGAAATTGGAAACTACTTCAGAAACTATTGCTACAAGACTTATTGATATTATTGCGCCTATTGGTAAGGGTCAAAGAGCCATGATTGTAGCTCAACCTAAGGCAGGTAAAACCTTTTTATTAAAGGATATTGCTAACGGCATTACGGAAAATTACCCGGAGGTAGTTCTTATGGTGGCTTTAATAGGGGAGCGACCAGAAGAGGTTACCGATATGCGAAGAAGCGTAAAGGGTGAGGTTTATTCCAGCAATTTTGACGAAAAGGCGGAAGATCAAACCGCGGTGGCAGAGGTTTGTTTGGAGCGAGCCAAGCGTTTGGCAGAAAAGGGCAGTGATGTGGTAATTTTAATGGACTCGTTAACCAGGCTTGCTCGGGCTTATAATATGGTGGTTCCGCCTTCAGGTCGTACCTTATCTGGCGGTTTTGATCCCTCTGCGCTGTATCCACCCAAACACTTTTTTGGTGCCGCGCGCAAGTTTGAAGAAGGCGGATCGCTAACCATTGTGGCTACCGCGTTGGTGGACACGGGTTCCAAAATGGACGATGTTATTTTTGAGGAGTTTAAGGGTACTGGTAACATGGAATTGCGATTAGACAGGGGACTTTCTGAAAGACGCATTTTTCCGGCCATTGATATTAAGGCTAGCTCCACCCGTCACGAAGAAAAGTTGTATGACACCAAAACTTTGGAGGCAGTTTACAGATTAAGACGCATGGTGGATCTATTGGACGACAGGCAAGCCACCGAGCTGGTAATTGCTCGACTTCGCAAGTCCAAAAATAATAAGGAATTTCTGGAAACTCTGCATCAAGCACAAGGCGCTTAGTCTTGATATAATGGGGCTATTATGCTTTTTACTATAGGTCGTCCCAGGTCTAAAAGGTTTGTGGAAGTGCGCCTCGACTCCTTTATTCCTTACGGGCGAAGTAAATTACTGTTTTTCGTCAAGTCTCTCAATCAGTTTTTTAAGTGGATTCTTTTGTACGCTCTCATTAAGGTTAAAAAAACCCTCTTGCTTCTTGGTAGACTTCTTTATGTGTCCATAAAAGCTATCCGTGATTTAAAGTCGTACTTTGTAGCTAAACTTATTTGGTCGCGTGGCAGACTCGGTAAGCCCGTAGCCAATTTTGTTATTATGACTCTAGCCCTAGGAATCTTCTTTTTTGGGGAAATTTTAAGCGGTTCTAAACTAGTGGTTAGCAAGGAGCTAGACGCCGACTACTTGCAAACTTCCACGGACATTATTCCGGAAAAAAACACTGCTCTTACAACTTTGCCAGAAAATCGCCAGCGAACAGAATATCTTGCCTACAAAATCGAGTCTGGTGACTCGCTATATAGCGTGGGTAATAAGTTTAAGGTTTCTATTGATGCTATCAAGTATGTAAATAATTTGTACGATGGATCGGTTTTGCAGATAGGGCAAGAGATTGCTATTCCACCCGCTTCTGGTTTAATCCACAAGGTAGAAGCAGGGGATACCCTGGTATCAATTGCGCAAAAATACTCTGTGCCTTCTCAAGCTATTGCAGATTTTAACTATTTGCTAGAGCCCAACAAACTAGCTTTAGGTACGGAGTTAGTTATTCCAGACGCCAAAATACCCCTGCCAGTATATGTAAATCTTCCCACCATCCCGTCTATTATAGTTGCGGGAGTAAATGACGGTAATGCTAAAAAAGGTTGGTGCATGTGGCCAACCAGTGCTAGTGTAATAACTCAAAATTTTTCATGGTATCACAATGGGTTGGATATTGGTTCGGCTTGGGGATCGGCTATGCCTCCTATTTATGCCTGTGCGGGCGGGGTGGTGATAAGAGCGGGTTGGGATCCTTGGGGGCTTGGATTGCATATTAGGGTCGACCACGGAAACGGTTATGAAACAGTTTATGGGCACATGAGTAGGTTAGATGTAAGTTACGGCGACAAGGTTAAAAAAGGTGGGGTAATGGGTCTTATGGGTAGTACGGGGCGATCAACAGGTCCGCACATTCATTTTACGATAAAATATCAAGGTTCACCGCAGAATCCTCTTAAATATCTAT
>CAZNNN010000003.1:11034-54680 GCA_964574405.1 uncultured Candidatus Saccharibacteria bacterium
GAGGTTCTCGTCCCGCCTACGGCGTGACTGCGGTCCTCTAATTGGTAAATTATGAGGTTCTCGTCCCGCCTACGGCGTGACTGCGGTCCTCTAATTGGTAAATTATGATCGACATGGTAAAAATCACAATTAAAGCTGGCAACGGGGGAGATGGGGCAGTTTCTTTTCACCGCGAAAAATTTGTTACGCGGGGTGGACCTGATGGTGGAGATGGTGGTAAAGGTGGCACAGTTTATTTTGTGGCCGATAACAACACTTCCACCTTGGACGATTTTAGATCCAAAAAAGTCTTTGGGGCGCAAAATGGGGAAGCGGGTAAAAAGCTTAAAATGTACGGCAGAAACGGCGAGGATGCTTATATTAAAGTTCCCGTGGGTACGCTGGTTTTTGAATCCACCGCCCCCACCATTAAAACTCTAGTTGCTGATCTTAATCAATTAGGTGAGTACTTTCTTATTGCCAAAGGTGGGCGCGGGGGAAAAGGCAATTACAAGTTTAAATCGTCCACCAATCAAACACCCACACAATATATTCCAGGTGAGGCGGGCGAGCAAAAAGAGGTGATTTTGGAGCTTAAGATGATTGCGGATGTGGGGCTTATTGGGCTTCCCAGTGCGGGTAAAAGTACGCTAATTAATACCCTAACCCATATAAACGCTAAGGTGGCGGAGTATCACTTTACAACTTTAACCCCAAATTTAGGGGTTTGGCAAATCAACAAAGACAAAAAGGTGGTGGTGGCGGATATTCCGGGTTTAATTGAAGGTGCGTCTAACGGTAAGGGTCTGGGTGATGAGTTTTTACGACACATAGAACGCACCAAAGTTTTAATTCACTTAGTCGACCCCTCTGTTGAGCTCTTGTCGAGTCCAACGAAAACACGCTTTGCGGAGTTTTCTTATGGACATCGACAGCGAGCTCTCTCAGAATCATCGCTAGATGTTGCCAAAGTGTATCAAAGTTACCAAGTCGTACTAAAAGAACTGCAACAATATAAGGTAGACTTGTCTGCCAAGATGGATCTGTGGGATATTACCAAAAAGCCCCAAGTGGTGGTAATTAACAAAGTGGATATTACGGAAGTTAAAAATAGTTTGGGCGAGATTATTGAGTATTTTAAAAATCAGGGCGTGGATGTTCTTCCTATATCTGCGGCAACGGGGGAGGGTTTGGACGACTTAAGGAAAAAGGTTTTGGAATTGTTGTCGCACAGTATTGAAACGCAGGTTAAAATTGAACCTACGGTTAAAAAGTACACTATCTACAATTTGCCGGGGTCAAATAGGCGACCAGTTTTAACTAAAGAAGTAAAAGGTTTAATTCAAGCTCCTAGTCGCAGGGTTAAGCGTTCGTGATATAATCCTCGTGTTATCGTGGGTGTCCTCGTCATTGCGAGGAGCGTAGCAACGAAGCAATCTGGGGCCGTTAGCTCAGTTGGTAGAGCGCTTCCATGGCATGGAATAGGTCAGCGGTTCGAATCCGCTACGGTCCACCAATTTACAAACTTGACAACACGGTAATTGCCAGTTATCACAAAGGCATGGTTTATGGTAATTATCAATTATCACTCCACAACCCCTGGTGGGAGGAGGGCTATAATATGGATGCAGACTCCAAGTTGATGGAGCTTTCGGGGTTAAAATATCGCTACATCCACCCTTTAATAAATGAATATCCAGTGGAAAAAGATGTGGTTTTTACTTTGCGTGGTCCAAGAAGGGTAGGCAAAACTACGCTTATCAAGTTAATTATTAAAAAACTGGTCGACCAAAAAATTCCCAGAAAAAACCTTTTTTATCTCCCGTGCGATAGAATTGAGCATTTTAACGAGCTTTACAATGCAGTAAAGGATTATATAGACAGGCAAAGAGTTACCTCCAAAGGTAGAATATTCATCTTTTTAGATGAAGTGTCATATGTAAAAGAATGGCAAAGAGCCGTAAAGTCGTTATGGGATGACGATATTGTAAAAAACTGTACTTTGCTAACAACTGGGTCAAACGCAGTGGATTTAAAAGTATCGTCCGAGAGATTACCCGGAAGAACCGGAAAATATTTTAACAGCGAAAAGCTATTTCTGCCGTTAGATTTCTTTGAATTTTATAAACTTTTAAATCCAGAATGGATAGGGAAGTTTGAGCTTAAAGATCTGCCAAAGTTTAAAAAATATTTGGAAGACTTTATGTTGGTGGGGGGTTTTCCGCAGGTGATAAATGAATACTATTCAAACGGCTTTATTGCGTTAGAAACTTACGAAACCTACACCAAGTGGGTTGATGATGACATCCATAAGAACGGTAAATCCGTGGAAAGTGCCTACCGACTTTTTAAGGAGTTGGATAAAACACTCACAAGTAGGGTAAGTTACACCAATTTAGCAAAGGATACTTTGTTTGCGTCGCAACAGAGTGCGCAGGACTATTTAGAGCTTTTTGATCTTATGTATCTATGTTTTAAGTGTAATTGCTTTCTTTTGGAGTCGCGAAAAATTGATCCCAAAAAGAACAAGAAATTCTATTTTGTAGACCCGTTTATCCATAATGCGCTTTTGGCTAAGCAGGACGGGTTTTTAGATGATGCTTTTAATTACTCACGGAAGCTGTTGGCAGGGGAGAATGTTGCCTCCACAAGGTTTGAGGAGGTGGTGGGAAGCTTGCTACAAAGGCGATTTACCCGGCTTGACTACGGGGTGCTGGCAGGAGATGCTTTGGAGGTTGACTTTGTGGGTTTTGACCACGGAAAGTACCAGCTTTTTGAATGTAAATACGGCAAAACGGGTTTGCACAATTATCTAAAATTCCAAAAACTTTTTGAATCATTTGGGGGTTTGGATATCCTAGTTCCTGGCGTAGCCAATGTGGAAGAACGCTCGTTCTTTACACTCGTAGGTAATAGTTTTACGGCGTAACAGGCGTTCCAGGCTTGGTTAACGGCTCTTGAACAACCGGAGCTTTTGGTGCGGTAGTTCCAGCCTTTTCAAGGGCTTCCACGCTTGGTTTAGCTTTTGCTTCCGCATCTGCCGTTTCAGCAATTAGTTTGTTAACCGCTTCTAGATCCAAAGCTACTTGTTTATAATCTGGACTATCTTTTTCCACCAAACTTTGTGCCACTTCAAATTCAGCCTTTGCGTCGGTATAGGCTTTAAGTTTAAACAGGGAATAGGCTAGGTTATAGCGAGCATTAGCATAGTCGCTCTTAAGATTAACCGCCTGCTTAAACAAATTACCAGCAGATAAGTAATCTTCCTTGGCAAAATAAATTCCGCCCAGCTCTACGCGTAAAACAGGGTTAGTTGGGTCAAGCTGAATGGCGGTGTTGTAAGCCTGAATAGCAAATTGATCTGCATCTTTGGCTGCTGGAATTAAGAATTTGTAAATTTGTGCTCTGGCTACCCAGTTTGCACTGTCAAGAGGATTTAGAGTTTCAGAAGCAAATTTAATGTTTCGTAACGCCTGTGCCAAAAGATTTTGAGCGGTGGTTTTTTCTTGGTCGCTCAAGTCCTGTTTGGAGCTTAAGGATTGTGCTAACGCCAAATTAGTGTCGGCATAAATCCTATGATACTCGCTCCTTTGCGCATTAATAGAAATGGCTTTTACTTGGTAGTCGTACGACTTGGAGACATCCTGCTTGGAGGCCGAGGTTATAGCTTTGCGCATGTAGTACTCTGGCGCGTACTGTAGGTAAGCTTGGTATATGCCAAACCCTGCCAACGCCAAAATAGGAATAGATATGATATATTGTAACAATTCTTTTTTAGCTAAAATAGGACTTTCTATAATGCTGACGCCTTCGGAGTCGGTGCGTGATTCCAAAGAAAGTGTCCACAATTTAGCCCATGATTTGTTAGTATTTAACGCCGATTCTGCTGTTAAAAGTCCCATTAAAGTAAACATAAGAAAAGCCAGTTGAAAGCTGGTGTAGCCCAGCAGTAGGGCAGTAAGTGAGGCTATAAGCCCAGCAGAAAGCACCACAGAAAGTCCTTTATACGCGTCGTTAACCTTAATAGATTTAAATGCCAATCTAATAAGGGTAGAAATTAAGGCAAGATATGCCAAAAGTCCAAAAATACCCAGCGTAGAGATGATGTTAAAGACCTCATTGGCTGGTTTGTCAAAATTAACATTCCAAGTGGGGGTATAGTTTTGGCTAAGCGTTTTGTATCTAGGGTAATTTAGATGAAAAGTACCTACACCCGAACCAAAAATGGGGAAATCACGCAAAGTGGTGGACGACACAATCCACGATTCTTGTACGGAGGGCAGAACTTCTTTTGGGTAGGCTCTCTGCAGAACGAACCTTGTTTGTGGAACTATAAAAAACAACGCTATAAAGGTTACTAACGCTCCTACAGCAGGAAAGAGGTACATTTTACTTTTAGCCACGCTTTCACTGGGTGACTTTAACACCATAAGTCCTGCCAGCAGGGTAGCCCCTGCTGTAAAAGCTACACCGCCAAAAACCGCCAGAGCTACAAAGTCTAAAATAGAGATAGCTAAAGTTACGCTTTTTTTAACGGGCGATTTCATGTTAATTGTTAACGAGGCGCTAACTATTAAACCCACCAGTAAGGATGTGGCAAGGCTAGTACTAGACCCGGCAAGAAGAAAACCCCTTTGATTAAACAGATGCAAAAAGGGGATGGTGAGCCCGTAGTAATTTACCAGGGAAAGTAAAGCTGGAACGGCTGTTCCTACTGAAATGCCCCACAAAACTACTCTTATTTTTCTTGCCGAGTCTACATTGGTTGAGACCGCGTAATAGTAAAAGTAAAGGGCAACAAACCCAAATAGGCTAGGAAACCAGCGTCCATAAGAGCCAAACAGGCTAGAAGTTTTATCTAGGGAGGTTACAGCGGAAAGGATAAAGCTTACTAACACAAGAAGTAACGCAAAATCCACTGGCGATTTAGTAAAGTAAACTTTCTTTTCGACTATCATTTTGGCGCACCAAAGTACTGCCATAGCTACTGTGGCTGCTACAAAAAAGTAAAGCTTGTTAAATTCAAAGTACTCGTAGGTTATGGGTAAAAAGAATATTGGTGTTAAAAATGTTACCAACACAATTAGCCCAAATATTAAGTTGTTAAGTTTGTCCAGGACAGTATTTTTGTTCATGGTCTAACAATTACATATCGCAAAGAGTTTGTCAAGGGGTATTTTCCCGTAACGGTAGCAAGGTATAAATGTTGTAACAACGGGACTTTCTTCTAATTAGAGATCCACCAGCTAAATTCTGCATCGTAAGAAGTTGGGGCGTCCAGTTCTAGATAAAAGCCTTCAAAAGGAACCTTAGAGGAAATCCAATATCTTACCGCGGGGGAATAGTTTTGATTAAAGGTAATGTTTATTCTGGAATTAAGTTTTACGCTTTCACTTTTAATATACACTCTGCTTTGATCCTTTGGCACATAGGTGGTACCACTATCGGTAAGGTATTTTTTATCTAGCTCCAAAGTCCTTTTAATTAAATCTGATTTTGACTTGCCAATAGGTAAAAAGCCCAAACCAGCAAAAACCGTGAGGCAAAAAAGAACAAAGAGGGTTATTTTTAGTATTTTAGGAGAGGGAGTTAAGATTCTTGCTACCTTTATAGCATTAGCTCCGGTGTTGGCAGAAAGCCCCCGTATTTTTTTGGCCACTGCCTCGTTACTTAAGCCCAAACCTTTAAGTTTTTCAATTTCTAAAAGGGTATCCATGGCGGAAGCAGGATAATGGCCTGTTACCTCACTGCCGTTAACTTTTCTTTGCATGTGAGGCAAAAGCCCTAGTTTGGTGTAGTATCTTAACCGATTATAGGGATCGCCCTTGCCAAAGTCTACCCCTTTTTTTACCGCCAGTTCAATAAATTTTTCTATCGAGAGTAATTCTTCCATAGTTTTATGCCCGCATTATACTAAATTCTAGTTAAACTAGAGAATACCATCTTTACAAAGCTTTTTAATGGGCTACATTTTCA
Source organism: uncultured Candidatus Saccharibacteria bacterium (assembly GCA_964574405.1). Lineage (GTDB taxonomy): Bacteria > Patescibacteriota > WWE3 > UBA101185 > UBA10185 > JBBAAW01. The sequence continues at coordinate 16,990 of CAZNNN010000003.1, forward strand.
CCATGTTTAAGGATGCACAAGTTAGGTCAATAGATCGCTCATCGGTACAGTACCCAAAGCTGTTAACGGAAATACCTGACGCACCAAAGACGCTGTATTATTTGGGCGACTTTAAAGAGTCGCTTTTTAAAAACACTTTAGCAGTGGTAGGGAGTCGTGCGGTTACCTTATACGGCGAATGGGTGGTAAATAACCTTGTTAAAGAGGTAGCCCGCCAGGGTATAACAATAGTATCGGGCTTTATGTATGGGGTGGATGCGCTGGCTCACAAAGCGGCTTTAGAGGTGGCAGGTTCAACTATTGCGGTTATGGCTGGAGGCGTAGATCAGATTTTTCCTAATTATCAGGAGCAACTTTATTGGGACATTGTAGCCAAGGGTTTAGTGGTTTCTGAATTTTACAAAGAACCTGAATTGGGAAATTGGATGTTTGCTAAGCGCAACCGTATTGTAGCGGGGCTTTCTCACGCTACTTTAGTAGTGGAAGCGGCGGAAAAAAGTGGCTCGCTCATTACCGCTTGTTACACTAAGGAGTACGGCAGACAACTCTTAACAGTACCCGCTAATTTAAATTCCAAAAATGCTGTTGGTACCACACAACTGTATAGAGGTGGGGCAAAGATGGTTACCTGTGCGGACGATATTCTAGCATTATTTTCGTATAATTACCGCGTTAATATTTCTGATGCGGTAAATAGGCGGTTATTATTAGGAGAAGCCGATGGGGATGCTCGGCAAGACGAAAACCCGCAGTATCAGGTTAACAGTCCAGAAAATATTTTAAATCTGCTTAAGTTGGAATCGCTAAGTGCGGACGAAATCACTTTAAAGTTAGGTATTTTGTCGTCAGATGTCCTTAAATATCTTACTGGATTAAGTTTGCAGGGGCAGGTGGGGGAGAAAGGCGGGCGGTATTATGCTTGTTAAGGTTAAGTCAGCCTATTTTTTTGGGATTGAGACCTTTGATGTTGATGTGGAGGTAAATATTTTAGATCGCAGTATGCCTGGCTTTGAGATTGTGGGCTTAGCGGGTAGGGAAGTAGTAGAGAGTAGAGAAAGGGTAAAAAACGCCATTATTAACGCTTTTAATGAATTTCCACACGGAAAAAAGATTGTAATAAATTTGGCGCCTGCCGATGTGCCAAAAGAAGGAGCTTACTACGATTTACCCATTGCGGCATCAATTATTAGCTATATGAAAGAGTTCACCTTTCCAGCGGACAGTGCTTTTTTTGGCGAAGTCTCCATGGACGGAAATGTTAGAAAAACCAAGGGGGTATTTTTGTTTGTTACTTTTGCAAAAGAGAATGGTCTAAATAATGTATTCATTCCAAGTTCTTGTTACGAGGAAGTGAGGGGTATTAAGGATGTAAATATTTATCCAATTTCTAATTTGCGCGATTTACTAAATTATAATACTATTCGCCACGACGATTATATTTGTAGCGGAGAAAAATCTGTTTCCCGTAATCAAGATGGTCGTAATGAAGTGGACTTTAGCGATGTGATTGGGCAAGATATGGCAAAGCGAGCTTTAGAGATTTCCGCTTGTGGCGGACATAATATCTTAATGACCGGTAGTCCCGGTAGTGGAAAGTCCATGCTAGCCAAGGCACTCTGTTATATTTTACCTAACCTAGGATCACAAGAAGTTACCGAAGTTGCCAAGATTTATTCTGCGTGTGGGGTTTTTGATCCCAATATTTTTACGCACAAGTTTAGACCTTATAGAAATCCACATCACACCATAAGTTATTCCGGAATGGTGGGCGGGGGACTCATTCCTCGTCCAGGGGAGATAAGTCTTGCTCACAAGGGTGTGTTGTTTTTGGACGAGTTTTCTGAATTCCCCTCTTCAATAATTGAGTGTTTGCGTCAACCCATGGAAGATGGCTCTATCACCATAGCTCGCAGTAGGGGAAGCGTTAAACTTCCGTGTGATTTTACACTAGTGGCGTGTTCCAACCCCTGCCCGTGCGGTTTTGCTGGCGAGAGAAAAACGGCGTGTACCTGCAAACCTCCGGATATAGCCAGATATAAAAAGAAACTTTCAGGTCCAATTTTAGATAGGATAGATCTTTTTGTGCGGGTTTGGAATCCAAGTTTAGATAAAATTATTGGCGCAGAGGCTTTTCTCAAGTCGCAAGAAAAGGTGTCCCCCAAGATAAAAGAGCGGGTAGAAGCTGTGCGACGCATTCAGGAACAAAGGTTTAAGGACGATGGGATAACTGTAAACGCCAGAATGCCCAATACTTTAGTAAAAAAATACTGTCAATTAAATTCGTTGTGCGGAGATTTGCTAGATAAATCAGTGCAAAAATATAACTTATCGCCTAGAAGTGTATACAAAGTTATTAAGGTAGCCAGAACTATTGCGGATATGGAAGGCGTTCCTACAATAACCGTATCCCATCTAGCGGAGTCGATTCAATATAAAAATATATGACATAAATTGTAACTAACACAAATAAATAGTAGCGGGGATACAAATATTACCCAAAACTGATTAATGGGTATTGACATTTTCCCCGTACGCGGTATTATGCTTGGTATGATGAATTTTGTAAAAATTTCCAAAGCAATGTCCGACAAGAACAGGCTTAAAATCTTGGAGATGCTCTCCGAGAATGAGCAAAAAGTTGGAGTTGTGTCCGAAAAGCTTGGAGTAGAGGAAAATCTTGCCTCTCACCATCTTAGAGTCCTTTCTGGACTTGGCTTTTTAAAGAGCGATAAGAGGGGGAGGGAAGTGTACTACAAGCTAAATACCCCAAAGATAGTGTCTTTGTTGGTGGACCTCCAAAAGAACAGTGCCTTTAAGGCTATCTTGCACGAGGCTGTTGCTGAAGTGAAATAACTAGTCGGTTCAGATTTGTTTTGTAAACATCTCTGTTCGACGCCTAAACCCTCCGCCAAGTGTGGAGGGTTTTTGTAATCTATTTAATTAGTAGTAACGCTCACTATTTTGTTTTTTACCACTAAGAATTTTCCGATGGTCTTACTTTCAAAGTACTTCGTTAGTTTAACATCGTTGAGTATTTTTCCTCTGAGGCTATTTTCGTCATCGTTGACTGTTGTCTCAATTTGTCCGCGAACTTTACCGTTTATCATAACAGGCAAAAGCCTGGAGGTGTTTATATTTTGAGTTTTGTCAAACTCTGGCCACGCTTGCCAATGCACGCTGTTGTTCTTGTCCCAGGTAGCGAAACCGTTAATTTCTTGCCACAGCTCTTCTGCTACAAAGGGCATAAAGGGGGCAATTACTTTTATAAAGCCTTTCCAGGTTTCAATATCAATTGTTTCTGCCTTTTTAAGGTCGTTTACAAAAATCATAATCTCACTTATGGCTGTATTCATTTTTAAGGCTTCGCACATTCCCGTGATATTTTTTACCATTTTGTTGTAGAACTTTTTAATTACTTCCGACTCGTTGTCTTGTTTAACTTTTTCTTTAAGCTCGTAAATGTTTTTAACTAGTCGCCACATGGCTTTTATAGTGTTTTCGTTCCAGGGGAAGGTGGCGTCATACGGACCTAAAAATGCTATGGCGAGCCTGGCTGCATCGGCACCGTAATTTTCTACCAGATCGGAGGGCATAACTACATTGCCGTATCTCTTGGACATTTTTTTACCGTCCGGACCAAGCAAAAGCCCGCCCGTCATCCGCCATTTATAAGGTTCTGGTGTGGGAACAAGACCTTTGTCGTACAAAAATCTATGCCAAAAGCGCGAATATAGCAGGTGGACTGTTGTGTGACCGCCGTCCCCAAAATACTTGTCCACCGGAAGCCAGTATTTTAACTTCTCATAATCGGCAAAGGCGTTATTGTTGTGCGGATCAATATATCTTAAAAAGTACCAGCTAGAACCTGCCCAGGTTGGCATGGTTTGAGTTTCTCTTTTAGCAGGTTTTCCTTGGCTGTCCACGGTATTTACCCAATCTGTGAGTTTAGATAGGGGAGGGGAGCCATCCGCCTGAGGCTGAAAATCTTTAGAAGAGGGAAGTTTAAGGGGGAGTTTTTTGTGAACTTCTTCCATGTTTTCTGTGGAAACAATAGCTTCTATATTGCCGTTTTCTTTATAAACTAGGGGAATAGGTTCGCCCCAGTAGCGTTGCCTGGAAAAAATCCAATCGCGCATCTTATAGGTGGTGGCTTTTTTACCTTTATTTTCTTTCTCTAATCGGTTTATTGCTATCGCGGAAAAGTTTTGGGATGCTGTTCCGTTATATTCCACAGAATTAACCATTGTACCAACGCCTGTGTGAATAGTACCCTCCGCTGTTTTTTCTGTTGGTTTAATTACTTCCACAACATCCAGGCCGTATTTTCTGGCAAAGGCAAAATCTCTCTCGTCGTGGGCAGGAACTCCCATAATAGATCCTGTTGCATAGTCCATTAAAATATAATCTGCTACAAAAATGGGAATCTTGCGCGTCACCTCGTCAAAAGGATGTTTGGCAAAAATCCCTTTAATCTGCATACCGGATTTTTCTTTTTCTGCCTGCCTTTCCATGTCGGAGCGGTCTTTTGCCTTGTCCACATACGCCAAAACTTCATCTTTGTTTGTCGACGCATCTGCTAGAGTTTTAACTGCAGGATGTTCTGGCGCAATAGCCAAAAAAGTTATTCCAAACAAGGTATCGGGTCGAGTTGTAAAAACTTTTAGTTGATTAATTTCTTTACCCGTTTCATCTGTTATTTTAAACTCCACTTCCGCCCCCTCACTTTTACCAATCCAATTTTTTTGCGCAGTCTTTATATAATCGGGAAAGTTTGTTTCTTCCAGTCCAGCTAAGAGTTTTTGGGCGTATCTAGGCATCTTTAGCACCCATTGTTTAAATATTTTTCTTTCTACACGGTTGCCATCTCTTTCTGCAATTTTCTCGCCGTTAGATCCGTTTATTACTTCCTCTTCTGCTAGAATTCCCAGCGTTTTGGACCACCAAACAGAGGTTTCTTTAAACTCTGCCAAACCGGCTTCATACAATTTTAAAAAGATCCATTGCGTCCATTTATAAAAATCAGGTTCGCAGGTATTAATTTCTCGATTCCAGTCAAAGCTGTATCCCATATCCTGGAGGGATTTTTTAAATCCTTTGGACAATTCGGCAATAACTTCCTGCGGTGTTTTGTTGGCTTTTATAGCGTAACCCTCTGTGGGTAGTCCAAAAGAGTCCCAGCCCATGGGATATAAAACATTGTAGCCCCGCATCTTTAGAAACTTTGAGTACATGTCTGGTACGGTATAACGCATCATGTGTCCGGCGTGTAAGTAAGGACCGGAAGGGTAGGGGAGTTCAGCTAAAATGTATTTTTTAGGTTTGGGGGAAAAGTCCACCGCCTCGTAAATGTTGTCCGCATACCATTTTTCTTTCCAAATAGCTTCAATTTTTTTATGATCGTACTTAATATTTTTTTCCTGCGACATGGGGGGATTTTAACTCTTTTTTTTGACATAGGCAACTGCGTTAATTATGCGGTGTATAGTTGCTAATTATTAACGCGTAATAAACGAACCGAGACTACTTATGCGTTAAATAGCAGGTTTATACGGTTATATGACCACGCATTATTAACGCATTGTCGTGCTGTATTTAGGTTAAAGTGCGGGGAACATTCGTTGCATCCCGTAGTCGCCATGAATTCTAGTGATACTAGAATATACCATCTTGTAACTTTTTAAACCTGTGGTATTTTGCAAGTGCAAGACTCCACTGTAATTTTAGGAGACGAGCAAAAGAGGAAGCCGAGGACGCAGTCCGAGGCTTCTCATTTATGAAGCATGTTTGAAGACCAGTCGTCAAAAATTTATGAAACTTTGGTAGACAAAGTAAACAACCTTTTTGTTAAAAAGCCTTTAGTTTCAACGGTTGCTATAAGTGTTGTAGTAAGTTTGGCGGTTTTGTTTATATCTATGGATTATAGAAAAGGGGAGGCTAAGGTGGAGATTTCGCAAGATAATTTGGTTGCAACGGTTGCAGAGTTAGGTAGTATAGAAATAAAGGTAGACTTATCCGGGGCGGTAAAAAAGCCCGGGGTGTATACGGTGGATGCAAAAGCTCGCTTGATTGATTTACTAGTCTTGGGTGGGGGATTTGTAAGCGATGTAAGCTCTTTGTGGGTAAGTAAAAATCTTAATTTGTCGCAAAGTTTAGCGGACGGAGAAAAGATTTATATCCCGTTTGAGTGGGATATAGATGGGGTTGGTGAGGGTGAGGCGGACTTAAAACCCCTAAGTTTAGGAATTGTTAAGGACACTAAGCAGGAAGATCTGGTGGCAGGGGCGCTCAAGATTATGGGAGTGAGTAATGTGCCCGTGGAGTCTTCTAGTTCCGCTGTTTCTTCTATTTCCACGCAAAATAAGATCAACGCTAATACTGCGCCAACATCAGATTTAGACCTATTGCCAGGCATCGGTCCAGCCTATGCGGGAAGAATTGTAGAGAATCGCCCGTACGCGTCGTTTGAAGAGTTTAAAACAAAAAGTGGGTTATCAGCTAATCTAGCTGATAGTCTCAAAGATCTGTTGTCCTTTTAGAGTGTTATGAAAACCAAGGTGTTTATTTTGGCCACTTTGCTGGCGTTTTGGCGAGTTGGGGAGTTTGTTGCTTGGCAGAGTAAAACATTTATTAACAAGTTTAGTAATGACATGGAATACACTTACCAAGCGCCTGTGGATGAATGTGCATCTGGGCAGGGGATATATTGTGGGTTTAAAGTGGCGTCGGGTAGGTTTAGGGCAAAAGCATCAGATAAAATACAGCAAGTTTTACCTAGTCCGCACAGCGAACTTGTGATGGGGATGGTTTTGGGAGAAAATCGGTTTAAACAAGTTCCCACATATAACGACATCCTCAAGACCGTGGGGCTGGTGCATGTGGTGGTGGTTTCCGGTTACAATATTAGCTTGGTGTTTACTTTATTAATGCGCTTGTTAGGTTCGCAATACAAAGTTAAAAACTTAATTATCGGTTTGTTTTGCACTTTTATATATTCGGGAATTTCGGGATTTGGCGTGCCCGCAGTTAGAGCCTGGATCATGGGCTCCATCGCGGTAATCTTTAAATTTTATGGTCGACCTGTCCAAGGCATAAAGGTTCTTATAGTTTCTGCCATAGTCATACTATGTACAGCCCCCAGCCAGCTGTTTTCAGTGAGTTTTTTGTTAAGTTTCTTGGCAACCTTGGGCGTAATGGTTGTTCCTGAAGCCTTAAAGGGTATATGGGGTTTGTTGGGTATTAAGAGCAGGGCAGGACTTTTTGAGGATTTTAACACCAGTTTAAGCGCGCAGTTAATGGTAAATCCAGTTATTTCGTATTATTTTGGTACTATGAGCGTGGTGTCCTTGATAGTAAACCCGCTAGTTTTGTGGGTAGTGCCTTTGTGTACAGTTTTAGGTGGGGTTTTGGTGTTTACGGCTTTTGCAAGTCCCCTGTTAGCTAAAATAATAGCTTTGGTGCTGTATCCCTTTTTGGACTTTTTTGTAATCTTTTCGGAATTTTTTTCTGGCTTTAAAACGGCGTCACTGCAGATTAGATTTAGTTTTTACGGTATAGTGGCTTATTATATTTTGTTGCTCCTTGGGATAAAATTATTTAGGAGAAAGCCGTGAAGCTTTTTCCCTACGCTGTTTTTATAGTAGGCTACTACCTAATACGGATGTTGGTTCTACTGCCTCAAGACAGCAAGTTTTACATATCTTTTTTGGATATCGGGCAGGGGGATAGTTTTGTCATAAATATTCCTAATTATGGGAGGGTTCTGGTGGATACCGGACCCGATTATCAGTCAAATTATCTAACTGCTAGAAGTTCGGTTTTGCCAATTTGTAATATAAAAGCGGTATTTATTACACATTATGACAGCGATCACGCGGGTGGTTTGGGGAGAATTAGCAGATTTTGTCCCAGTATAACTATTTACGACGATTTAAAGTTAGGAGATACGCTGGGTTTTGGTAGTACAAAAATGTATGTTTTAAGTCCCCCAGATAGAAACCCACTCCGGGATATAAACGATAACTCCCTTGTAATGCTGGTAAAATATCACGATTTTGAGGCGTTACTTACTGGGGATGCTGGTTTAAGCATGCTTGAATCGGTAGGTAATATTGTTAACATCTACAAAAATAAAGAGATAATTACAGGCGGTCTTGATGTCTATAAAGTGGCACATCACGGGTCCAAGTATAACAGTAGTAAAAACTTGATTGAGGCGTTAAATCCTGCGCATTGCATAATTTCTGTGGGTAAAAATAATTACGGGCATCCCAGTAAAGAAGTTGTTCAATATTTGGTTGATGCGGGGTGTAAGGTGCAAAGAACCGATCAGGACGGCACAATTACTTTCATTGGCAGATAGGATGTGGTGGTGATATACTAAATTTATGATTATCGATGAAGTAATTTCCACCACCGTTAAACAGGCTTTCAAAGAGCTTTTTGGTCTTGATTTGTTACAAGTTGGCGTAGAACATCCGCAAAATCCGTTGTGGGGAGATTACTCCACTAATGTTGCCTTGATAACTGCAAAAAATCTTGGCAGAGCGCCCGTTGTTGTGGCTAAAGAGGTTTTACAACGACTTCAAGCGCTGGATTTACAGGAGTATTTTGAGAGTATTTCTGTAGCGAGCCCAGGTTTTATCAACTTTACTTTATCCAAAAAATATCTGCTTGGGCAAGCGATACTGGTTCTTAAAGAGGCAGATAACTTTGGCGCTAGTAGCGTTGGGGGTGGAAAAAAGATTGCTCTGGAGCATTCCAATGTTAATCCAAACAAGGCTGCGCACATTGGTCATTTAAGAAATGCTGTAATTGGACAGTTTTTGGAGCGCGTGTACGAGTTTATTGGTTACGATGTTAAGGTGCAATATTATTCAAACGACCTGGGGGTGCAGGTATCTACTTCCCTTTTAGGTATGGAGAAAGTTGGTGCAGACTTTGATACTGCAAAGTATAAGAAATTTGACCACTACGCTTGGGATGTTTACGCAAAAATTTCACAAATGTTAGACGCCGATCCTGCACTTAAAAAAGAATTGGAAGAGTTGCTTGTAAAGTTAAATAGCAGAGAACCAGAAATATCACGCCAGCAATCCGAATTATCCAAAAAGATCCTCAACGACAATTTATTAACCTTTTCGGATCTCGATATAGATTATGATCTGATAGTGTATGAATCAAGCATTAAGGATATGTTAATGTGGGAAAAAACATTTGAAGTATTAAAGAAAAACGAAAATGTCTACTTGGCAGTAGAAGGGGTTTCAAAAGGATGTTGGTTGGTGAAGATGCCTAAGATGGGTACTGGGTCAGTTACAGGCGCTAGTGAACCCCTTAATATAGAAGAGGATAAAATAATCGTCCGTTCCAACGGAATACCCACCTATACAGGAAAAGACATTGCTTATCATATGTGGAAATACGGGCTTTTGCCTGTGGATTTTAACTATACTAAGGTACTTACTAAATACCAAGTTAAGGATTTATATGAAACAGCAGTTCAAGGTGATTCTAAAACTTCTTTTAGTAACTCTGACATTGTAATGGATGTTATAGATGTAAGACAAACTTACGCTTTATCTGCCGTCAAAAATACCCTAGAATATTTGGGGTACAAAACACAGTCAGATAACTTTGTTCATATTAATTACGGACATGTATATCTTTCTCACAACACGGCAATTAAATTGGGTTATAGAGGTGAAGAAGAAGACGATAAACAAATTGCCATGAGCGGTAGAAAGGGCGTAGGTGTCAAGATTGACGATTTCATAGAAATGGTTGAAGAGTCACTAAGAGGTAGCTTCGGAGATTTTCCCAATGTTAAGGATGTAAGGAACGCCGTTATCAAATTTGACATCTTAAGGTATGATACTTTTCAAGATATAATCTTCGATGTCGATACTGCTTTAAATCTAAAAGGTTTCACTGGACCTTATATTCAGTATACCCACGCTCGTGCTAACTCCGTACTAGAAAAAGCTGGTTATATAACAGCTGTTCCTGAAAATTTGGATTATTCGCTGGAAAAATACACTGGGTTAGAAATTAACCAGTCTGCGCTAGAGGTATTAAAAGTCATCTACAAATTTCCTGAGGTTGTTATGCAGTCGGCTAAACAATACGCCCCCAATTTAATGTGCGTTTATCTATACGAGTTGTGCCAAAAATTTAATTCTTTTTACAACGATTCCCCTATTTTAAACGCAGAAACTTTGGACATTAAGGATTTTAGACTTTTTCTTACCGTGGCAAGTAAACAGGTTATTAAAAATGGATTATACCTGCTTGGCATAACTGCTGTTGACAGAATGTAGAGGTTATATGAGTTGGTTTAAAACAACTAAGTCAAAAAAGAGTTTTAGTATGATTAGGACAATCTCTGCCGTTTTGGTTTTAGGGGTGCTGGTTTTACTAGTAGCAGAGTCGGCAAAATACTTATATGTTGCTCAAGTTCCAAAAAGCGTAAGTTCCAAAATTGACCCGTCCGTGGATAAGTTAGCGTCCGTTTTAGGTGAAGCAAAAACTTCTCTAGGATCTTTATATACCATTGGAAACATTTTCACCAAAGATACCGATGAGGGAATCACCTCTAGGAACAGCATTAGTAGCGAGGATGGTGGGGAAATAGTGCTAAAAATTGCCGTATTTTCCGATTCTCATAACGACTTAGAGAACCTAAAAAAAGCTTTGGAGAAAGTTAAGAGCTTGGAAATAGCCAAGCTAGTTTTTTTGGGCGACTACACTGATTACGGAGACGAGATGAGTCTTAAAAAATCAAAGGAGGTTATGGATCAGGCTGGGGTTGACTATGTTTCTTTACCCGGCGACCACGATATTGCCGAAACGCGCGACGAATCCAATTTTGTTAAAGTTTTTGGTAAGACTTACGGTGTATGGGGGCAAGATGGTTTTGAATTTATGTATTTTGACAACAGTAAAAACTTTACTGCTATAAATTCTAAAGCTATAATCTGGTTCAAAAATAATATATCTGGCGTGGATTTTCTGTTTCTTTCACAGCCCTTAGCGACATCGGATATGTCACGAGTGATGGGAATTATTGACGGGATTAAAGACGAGGTAGTTTATGCCCAGAACAAAGAGCTTTTGGACTTGGTTCGCAGTAGCAAAGTTAGAGTGATAATGGCGGGCGATTTACATAGTTCTTCACATTTTGTCGATCCGATTAAACCTGATTTGCAACATTACAGTGTTGGTGCTGTGCTAAAGTCGCAAAGTCTAGAAAAGCTAAATCTTCAGTCGCCCAGATTTGCCGTGTTAGAAATTTTTAGCGACGATTCTTACAGTGTAGACGATGTAACTCTTGATTAGATTCTACTTGAGTGTTAACATACTTCCCATGGATTTTCCGTTATTTAATACAAAAGTTTTGGGTAAAGGTGAGATCTATGATCTAAACGATCCTGTGGGGAGACGCCAATACTTTGAGGATAAACTGGGATCAAAGCTAGATAACATTAAAGAGTTCCTTGACAACAACACATTTGTGGGTTTCATGTTGGCAAAGAAAAGTGCCGGCAAGGGTACCTATTCTAAGATGTTTGCAGAGGTAGTTGGAGAAGATAGGGTGGCACATGTTTCGGTTGGTGACATAGTTAGACAGGTTCATAAGACTGTAGGAGAAAGCGAGTCTGAAAAAAACAAGCTAATTGACTACCTAAGATCCAGTTACAGAGGTTTTATTTCTGTTGAGGAGTGTGTGGATGCTTTGCTCGGGAGAACTCAAGATAGGCTTATTCCCACGGAATTTATTTTAGCCTTAGTGAAAAGAGAGATCGATAAAATTGGTCGAAAAGCTATATTTATTGATGGATTTCCTAGAACTTTGGATCAAATTTCCTACTCTTTGTATTTTAGGTCGTTAATTAATCTTCGCGACGACCCGGATTTCTTTGTTTTAATAGATATTCCAGAAACAATTATTGACGAACGCATGAAATACAGGGTAGTTTGTCCCGTTTGTAACACCTCCCGCAATTTAAAACTGTTGCCTACAAAATTTGTTGACTACGATAAGGCGGAAAACAAATTTCATCTTTTGTGCGATAACAAAGTTTGTTCCGAGTACTCAAGAGCCCGTTTGGTGGCAAAAGAGGGGGACGATAAAGGCATAGGGTCAATTAAAAACAGATTAGAAATGGATGGAAAATTAATGGAGATGGCTACAAAATTACAAGGTATTCAAAAAATATTGGTACGAAACGCCGTACCCACAGAGTTTGTTGAGGACTATACCGAACCTTACGAAATTACGCCAGAATATGTTTACAGGTACGATGAAGCGAGTCAAAAAATAGTTACCGAGCAAAAGCCTTGGGTGGTTAAGGACGACGCTGGTAAAGATTGCAACAGCCTTTTAGCTCCTCCGGCGTTGCTTTCTATGATGTCGCAAATGCACTCCATCTTACTTTAATACTTTTTTGTAATCTGTATATATCCTTGGTATCATCCTGTGTATGAAATTAACTACATTGGTTACAAAGACGCCAAAGGCTACCGTTGGCAGGTTGCTTATGGAGAAAGCTAGAGAGTGGGAAAAGATCTGCGGCTCGTATAAGGTAAGAAAGGTTAATTTATCTAATAATCATGGTAGGTATTTATACAGGTGAGCGATTTTAGTGCGGACAGGTTTTAAAGTACGGTTTAAAGTTTTACCTTGATGGTATAACGATAGAATAAGGAGGGGTCGCATAGTGGTCTAGTGCGGCGGTCCTGAAAACCGCTTTCGTTGCAAGGCGAACGAGGGTTCGAATCCCTCCCCCTCCGCCACCTCTGTGTTCTAAAACGAGCGAAGTGTGTCCGGAGAAAGTAACCTGCGAAGCAGTTCTTTCGGAGGATATGCGAGCGAGTAGTGGTGCTCCCGGCGGGAATTGAACCCGCACCTTTGGCTTCGGAAGCCAAAATTCTATCCGTTGAACTACGGGAGCTAGGTTTGCGTTATTGCGCGCGTAGCAAGGTAATCTTATTCTGACAATTTTAGCACGGAGGTGTATTATTGATTGTTATGATGTTTGGATTTGGCAAGAAAAAAATTAATACTTTGGCAAGCGACAAGAAAGAATCGGATTACAAAAAGGTAGGTAATCGAGAATTTTGGGATGTTTCGATATGGGTATTCGGTTTTATTTATAGAATGGAGCCACTAAGAACTCTGGTGTTTTTATCGACTTCTGTTTTGTCAAATTTTAGCGATATTGTCTATACATTTATTTTTGCAAAAATTATTGATGTACTAGTTAAAGCCAGCACTAATGGGGTTTCAAACTTATCTGATATCTACCCCTATATCGCATTGATAGTAGTCTACGGCATCGCCAATAGAATAATAAGTTACATAGGTGTTATATCAGATTACGGTCTAAGAATGCTCACAGAACCAAAAATAACTAGAGCTCTTTATACAAGGCTTAATTATTTAGGGATACAAACTTTAGAGAAACCACAAGTTAACGACAGAATCTACAGAGCTTCCGAAAGCACAGATTATCTGTGTAGTTATATGCAGGGATTGGTAGAAATACTTTCCTCCTTTATACAGATCGTTGTTACTTTTGTTATAGTCGTTAAATTCTTCCCTATTTTTGTTCCTATTGTGCTTTTAGTATCGATTCCATTTTATTACACAGACAAGGTACATAGAGGAGCATCGTATAAGTTTATTTACGATCACGCAGAAAATTCTAGGTCAGCAATGCTTTCTTCCAACGATCTTGGACTTCCGGCAAAATTAAATGAAGTTACGGTTATTCAAGCCTTTAATTTTCTAGACCGAAAATTTTTCAATTTCAAGATTTGGTATGAAAAGAAGCTTGTTTCTATTAATACAAAGAGGAGGTTTTTTAACAATTTTTTTGCCTTTCTTGGTGACTTGGCAGTTTACGCCGGTTTTGTAGTAGTTTTTTCCCAACTCGTTAAAAAAGTGATATCTGTTGGCGATGTTACCTTTAGGGTGAATTTACTTTCCAGATTCCAATCTTCTTTTACCCATATGATTACAATGATCAACAATAAAATGGAGCAGGCGTTGAGAATGAGAGATATTTACCTACTTTATCAAGAGACTCCAGCATTTAAAGACGGGTCGATAGAACATCCTAAACTTTCCAAAGGCCCGGAAATTGATATTAAAAATATGTCATTTAAATATCCAAACACTGAAAAACCGATTTTTAACAATCTGGGGCTTAACATCAAAAGTGGTGAAAAGGTTGCCATTGTAGGACATAATGGGGCAGGGAAAACTACTTTAGTTAAATTGCTGTGTAGAATATATCAGCCAACGCAGGGTGAGATTTATGTAAATAATCAGGTGTTAAAAGATATAAAAATTGATACTTGGTATCAAAACATGGGGGTGTTGTTTCAGGAATTTAACCAATATCCGCAACTTACAGTGAGGGAAAATATTGCCATCGGTAATCCCAACGAACCTGTTGATGAAGTTGCCCTACATCTAGCCGCACAAAGCGCGGACGCTACTCAATTTATTGAAGAATTTCCTAATAAATTTGATCAAATTTTAAGCGAGAAGTTTAAGGGCGGTGTTCGCCCATCTACTGGTCAGTGGCAAAAGTTAGCCATTGCGCGCTTCTTTTACAGAAATGCGCCTTTGGTGATATTTGACGAGCCTACCGCGTCCATTGATGCCGTGTCGGAATACAATATTTTTAATAAAATTTACGACTTTTTTAAGGAAAAAACCGTGATAATAATTTCCCACCGGTTTTCTACCGTCCGCAACGCTGATAGGATAATCGTGCTGGATCACGGAGAAATTGTGGAGCAGGGTACGCATAGCTTTTTAATGAGTAACAACGGTTACTATGCCAAAGCCTTTAACTTACAAGCTAAAGGATACAGTGGTAGTGGCGGGGAATAGCAGTTTACATGTTATACTTTTGGGCATGGGTAAAGTATCAATTAGCAAGAGTAAAGTTCAGGCGGATAAGATAATGGAGGAGTTTTGGTCTGGGATAAGATCTCTGGGTATTAATAAGAAGCTCAAAAGCTCGGAATTAAGAGTTATCAACGCGTATTTATAATTACCCCTGTGCTAAAATAAGCATACTTGTTTCATAAGCCCTCGTAGTTCAACGGATAGAATAGGCCCGTCCTAAGGGTTAGATGGGGGTTCAATTCCCTCCGGGGGCACCAAGGTTGAGTTATGAAGTGAGCGACAATGCCCACAAGAAAAAATCCGCGTAGCGTTTTTTTCGGTGGGCATGGAGCAAACAACGGGGTGTGGCGCAATTGGCTAGCGCGCTGCTTTCGGGTAGCAGAGGTTCGCGGTTCAAGTCCGCGCACCCCGACCAAGTTAAGCTTCAAGTTCAAAAGGTTTTTTGTGTTTTTCTAACATCTGCCTTATAAAGTCCAAATGATCTTCCGCCTTCATGGTTTTGGCAAAAAATTCTTTTACCACATCCTCAATTACCGCTAGAGATTTTGTGTCAATTTCTTTCAGTCGACTTTTTTTATACGACTCCAGTTCTGCTGCCACTTTTAAATACTCACCAGCGATTTTGTCTCGCAATTCTTGTTCCGTTTGCAAGGCATCCTTGTGCAGTTCCACTTTAAAATCTTCCGCCCCTTTTAGTACATCGTCTTTAAATTCCGTGGTGGCGCTTTTTAGCTGTTCTTGCACAAAGTCCTTTGACTCGTCAACCGCTAAATCCGTTTCCTTAATCATTCTTTTAGCGCGTTCGTTGGATTCTTTAATAATATTTAGCGACTTATTTTTTGCCTCCTCTAAAATTACTAGCGCCTTTTTATAGGCTTGATCGCGGGAGTCTTCTTCAGCACGCTTTTTTTTGTCGTACATGGATGCCAAAGCTATAAGCAAAAAGCCAAAGAAAGCAAAAATCATCAGTAAAATTAAGAGTAGGGCAATGATGGGCAGGTTAGAGTTCATGATATTAATTTAGCATGCCTAAAGTACCAAAATCAAGTATGCTAGAGCTAGACCTATAAGCATAACGCCAAAGGAAAGAATCATGTTAAAGATCATGGCGGTTCTAATGCTACCTTGCGCCAGAGGATTTCTTCCTAGAGCTTCTATGCTTCGCCCCGAGCTTTTTCCAAAGGTGGAAAAGCCAATAATAAAGGTGGCGGCAACAATTAGGGCGGCTAACATGTAGCGCAACGACTCTACGGGGTTTAGCAGGGGAGATAACGCGCCGGATCGTATGGCTGCCAGCAGATTAGTTTGGACATTGTTGTTTACATAAGCCATTTTGGCTTCCACAGTGCACCAAAGAAGTTGGGGTACATTTGGATCGGTGGGAGTGAAATCTGCCAAAGCTTTGCCAATAACAAACCCTGTTTTATCAGCTTTTTGCCCTACGCCGGCCACGCTGGAGGAAGTTATATAGTCGCCCTTTTTAATCTCGCCATTTGAGTTTGACACCAATATCTGCGCTTCGCCTGATTGCATAATGAGCTGGGTTCTTGTATCTGTGCTGTCGATTAAACTCAAAGAGGAACTTTCCACCACTACACCAAAAATTTCTGTGTCAAAAGATTCTTTGGCTAGGGTAAATTCTTCGTTCTTATGCGTAACAATGCTACCAGGCTTAGCGTCTTCGGTTACTATTTGCAGACTTGTGGCAGTTCCTCTAGCCATTCCTAGGTCTTCTGCTAAAACTTGTTTACAGGGTAAGACCATTGTTAAAGTTAAGATAAGCAACGCAACTTTGATTTTGGGCATACTTTGAGTATACAATAAAGTATGTCACTCACAAAGTTTAAAAAGAAATTTTGGACGATACTCCCCAACTTCTTTATTGTGGTGGGACTTCTTCTGTTTTCTGTGGCTATTATTCCTTATCTGCGCGACGAGGTTTGGTACTTTTTAAAACAACACAAAGGACAGGAGTTTGTACTTGGTGGCCGCGGGCAAAGGGATAGCGTGTTTGCCCGGTATTTATCGGTTAAGCCTATTTTAGTAGAGCCGGTGAATAAACAGTTTGGTATTGTGATAGAGAAAATCGGCGTTAACGCACCAATTATGGCAGATGTGGCGGTTTCAGATGAGCTGGCGTATAAAGAGTCGCTTAAATACGGCGTAGCCCATGCTAACACCTCGTCGTACCCATCAAGTCAACCAGGAAATGTATATTTGTTTGCGCACTCGTCGCTAAATTTTTGGGACTTGGGTAAGTACGCCCAAGTTTTTAATTTGTTGCGAAAGCTGGAAGCAGGGGATAGAATTCACATTTTTTATGAGGGGAAGGATTTTGAATATCGCGTGGTAAATAAGGAGATTTACAAAGGCTTTAATACCTACGCCTTAACGCGCCCAGTTATTGAGTCTTTATTAACATTGCAAACCTGTGATCCGCCAGGGACTACTTTGAATCGGTTAGTAATTACAGCTAAACTCATCTGATTCCAATGGTGTAGAGATCAGTTTGTTCGGAGGATTTAAAAGAGGTTAATACCACTAGTTTATCACCTCCAGGGGATACAAAGATGTTTTTAGAATACAGAGTGTTATTGTAGATTTCTGTTTTATTAGTGCCGTCAATCCTAATTAAGTAGATAGTACCGCGTTTGTCCATAGCCGGATTACCCTCTGTAAGAATCAAATGAAAGCTATCCGAATACCAGCTTATTTGTGGTTGCGGATCTACGGTGTTGGTAGTAAAAACCACTGTGTTCGTAAGCTCGCCTACAGGCAAGGGTTTTTCCGAGTTGTAAACACGATATTCTGTTTTAGCCCCATTTAGTTTTTTGTAAAGAAACTTTTTTTCATCCGGTGCCCAGAGGGATTCTTTAGATACCGCTTGCTCTTTAAGTTCCTGCGGAATATCGATTTTTTCAATAAAAGCTTTTCTTTTTGCCAAAGTGTCAGTGTCCCAGCCCGTTCTTATAGCTGTAACCTGTGTTTCCAGTGTAAGGTTTTGGATAGTTTTGTCTATCAAGTTGAAAAGTTGGTATTTTCCATTATCCAATTGAATAAGTAAAGTTTTTTCATCAGGCGACCACTCAAGAGATTTACTTTGTGAATATTTAAGTAACGATGTATCTTTTAGTACAACGCTGGGGGTTGATTTAAAAAGGCTAAGAGTACCTTCGGACAAAGAAACTACCCAAATTCCTGGGTTTTCCGAGTCGCTAGAAAGAAAAGCAAGTTTAGTTAGAGTGGGGGAGATAGTGGGATTTTTAGCTCCCGTATTGGTTAAAGGTTCTAATCTAGGGGTTTGGGAAACTAAAACGGCCGTAATGTCGGTGGCAAGTTCGGGAAAAACTTCCAGTTCTTTGATCCAGGTGGCGTAGCCATTTTTTACTACCTTTAATAAATGCTTTCCGGGTTCTACGCCAGGTATGGTATTATTAGTGGCTGTAGCTAAAACTCCGTTCATGTAAACATTAGCGCCTTGCGGAATTGATTTTACGCTTACCATGCCCGTAGATCTTAATTGAACCTTGCCAGTATCCTGATCTCTTTTTAGTCTGTAACCTCCAGCATACAAAAAGATGGTTGTGGTAAGAGCTAGTAGGCACACTGCCGTAACTGCCATTTGAAAAACCTCTTTACTAGGTTTTGGTATCTTTAGGTTTAGCATTTATAGAATTATACACCGAAATCGACCGCGGATACACTGTGCGGTACCAGCAGCACTTGCGGGTGCTTTGCTGTATCGTATACGCACAGGAGCGTATACGATATAATTAATATATGCTTATTGGAGTTGATTGCTCGCATCTTGTGGAGGAGGGTCGTACAGGAACAGAAAATTATTTGTACAACCTCCTTAAAAACCTTGCTGTAGTAGATATGGAAAACGAGTACCTTATGTATTTTAGAACTGTCCCCTCAAAAATGTTTTGGGACGACATTTGTAGACGGAACATTCTGTGGAGGTATACGGTTATTGACTCTAAGGTTTCCTGGATGCAGGTTGGTTTGGCTAGGGCTACTTTTACAGACAGGTTGGACAGGCTCCTGTGTACTTGGCATACTTTGCCTGTTATTCATAGTCCTCGGACAAAGATTATTTCTGTTATTCATGATTTTTCATGCAGTATATTAAGAAGTTATCCTCTTTACGCCAGTTTACTACTTTCTTACAGGTTGATTGGGGTTTCTGATTATACTTATGGGGGAATAGTGGCGCGTGTTCCGTGGAGAAAAAGAAGTGTATATAGACAGTATGAAGGAGTGGACTTGCTGAAGTACAGAAAATCGGATTCAAGCAGTATAGATGCCACTAGAAAAAAATATATGTTAGATAAACCGTTTTTTCTTTCGGTGGGTACTTTAAACCCAAGAAAAAATTTAGAGAAAATGATTTCCGCGTTCTCTCTGTTTTCCGAGGAGCACGAGGATGCACGAGTTGATTATGTAATTGTAGGAAAGTGTGCTAAAGGGTACAGGGCTATTTACGATTTTGCTGAGAAAACACGCTTTAGTAATAGAGTTAGGTTTCTTGGTTGTTTGGATGATAGAGAAGTGGTTGACTTATATTCATCTGCTTTGGCGCTACTATTTGTATCAAAAGATGAGGGTTTTGGTTTGCCTATACTGGAGGCCATGGCATGCGGATGTACTGTAATAACATCTAATATAGCGTCAATGGGCGAGGTAAGCGGTGATGTTGCTATCACAGCAATTTTTGACGATGTTGAGTCAATAACAAATGCTTTAAGGTGTACTGTTGACCCAGACTCTCAAAATCTACTGACGAGAAAAAAATTTGCGGGTTTAGAGAGAGTAAAAATGTTCAGTTGGAAACAATGTGCGGAATTCTTGAAGAATATTTACTAAAACTTCCCACTTTCATACTCTGTCATATTGACATGATATTTTTATCATGTAAACTGTATTAAGTTATGCAAGACTTAACTTTTAATGAAAAACTATACACCTCCACGGAAGTCGCTCAGATCCTTGGAGTTAGTTTAAGAAGTATTTACAGGTATTTAGACGAAAACAAAATACAAGCCGCAGTAAAAACTGCCACGGGAAGACACAGATTTACTAAAGAAAACATTAATGATTTTCTACACCCTTCAGTTCAAAGAACAAGCCAACCAAATCAAGAAAGCCGAAGTGTAAAAGTTAAAGACTTTGTAGAAGAATCTCGAGAGGAGGTTTATAACCCACCATATCCTGAAAAAAATATACAAGATGTGCAAAAAGATATTAAAGTTGATGAAACTGTAAAAGATGAACCGATTGATTGGTTAGCTAGGTTTAGACAGGCGGCAGAAAAGTACAAAACTGAGGAGCCAAAAGTTCAGGAGGTACCTGTTGTAGATGTTCAGCCTGCCATGCAAGTTTGGGAAGAGCCTAAAGTAACCGCTAAGATCGAAGAAGATATAGAGGAATCAGAATTTAATTACTATAGAAGCGGTGTGGGTGGATTAAAGGAGATTGCACAATCTCTCGATAAGTCTGCCAAGAATGCCTCCCTTGATTATGCTTTTACCATGCAGGCAGGGCTTTCGTTGCACAAACCAATTAAGCCCTTCTCACTAATCCATGCCTATATTAAGGTGAGCGACAAGTCATACTTTGAAAAAGTTTTGCAACTTACACCGTCCACCAAAGATAATGCTCAATTATGTTTAATAGCGTCAAACGAGGTTAAATTATATAAAGATAGAAATGAAATGCACGGACTTCAGGTGGTTTCTGATCAGCAGTTAAAGCTGGATCTTTTAAACGAAGGCGAGACCGAGCTTGCCAATGAGCTTGAATAAAGTGTACAATTAGCTGGTGAAAGCTAGTAACGGTAAGTTAAAAATATTGTTAGTGGCCGTGGAGTCATCGCCTTACGCAAGGGTGGGCGGTGTAGCATCTGTGGTTAGGTCTTTAGCCACTTCTCTAAACAGTCTTGGGCATGACGCTAGAATACTTATCCCCAAATTTGGTTTCATCGACGAGAACTTATATAAAACGCAACTCGTTTTAGAGGGTCTAAAAGTGCCTACCAACGACCCCGCCAACCCCCATTTAGTTTGTAATGTTAAACAACATGAAAAGGACGGTATCATCACTTACTTCCTGGAGAACATGGAGTATTTTGAATTGCGAGCCAATGTTTACGGCTATACCGACGATCCTATTAGATGGGCTTTATTAAATAGGGGTGCGCTTGAGTTTGTTTTAAAAGGCGACTTTCTACCAGATGTTATTCATTGTAACGATTGGCAGGGGGGCTTATTGCCAAACTACTTGCGTACGGAGTATAGAAATAATCCTCAACTTTCCAAAATCGCTACTGTTTATACAATTCATAATTTAAAATTTCAGGGCATGTTTGACCATAAAAATGTTTCGGAAATGGATTTTGACGATGGATGGTCTCCCGTTGCATCTTTCTTTGACCCCAGATTGTTAAAGCAAAACTTTATGAGAAGGGGAATCATCCACGCCGATATAGTAAGTACTGTGTCAAAAAGTTATGCTAAAGAGATAACTACTCCGGAATATGGTGAGGGTTTGGATAAACTAATTACCGAGCTCAGGGAAAAAGTATTTGGAGTAGTAAATGGCATAGATTATCAGGAGATGGATTCATCAAAAGATACTTTGCTGGAAAAAAATTATGATATAAATTCCACACACCTAAGGGCATTTAATAAAGAGTCTCTGCAAAAGGAGTTTGACCTGGAGGTAAGCCGAGACATCCCAGTTTTTGGTTTTGTGGGGCGTTTGGATTCTCAAAAAGGCGTAGATCTTTTAGTATCGGTTTTAGAAAAAGTCCTCAAAAGATACAATTTACAATTTGTTCAGGTGGGGGGTGGAGATGGTTGGTTAGTGGAGCTTTTGCAAAACCTTAAAAAATCGTTCCCCGATAAAGTTGGCGTTTACCCGTACCCAAATTTTACTCTTCCACGACTTATTTTTGGGGGAAGCGATGTAGTTTTATATCCTTCCAGATTTGAGCCGTGTGGGGTGGTTCAACTAGAAGCTATGCGTTACGGAGCTATTCCCTTAGTTAGGAGTGTTGGGGGATTAAAGGATACTGTTATGGAGTTTGACGCCATAACTCAAAAGGGAACTGGTTTTGTTTTTGATGACTTTGACGAATTTGCCCTGTATGGGGAAATTATTAGGGTCTTAGAGGTTTTTAAGAACAAACAGCTATGGAAAAAACTTCAGTTTAATGCTATGCGAGCCGATTTTAGCTGGGGATATAGTGCCAAAGAGTATGAAAAACTCTACATGCGCGCCCTAGAGGTTAGAGGTAAACATTAGCGTTTTTCTTATTATAACATCCTTTGACAAGATAGTCGGGTTGTAGTATAATAGACCTGTTGCACACTCTAATCTGGAGCGGCCGCATTCTCATTCTGTGGGCAGGAGAGTGAGGAGAAACCGCTTCGGATTAGGTTGTGCAATTTTTATATTCGTATACAATAGTCTTGTGAACCTTTGCTTATTGCTTCATTTTTATCAACCGTCCAACCAGTTTGGAGATGTTCTAAAAAAGGTTACGCAGGAGTGTTACATTCCTCTTATAAAGTCCATAAAAAATAACAAAAAAATAAAAATTACAGCAGACTTTCCATTAAGTCTTTTAGAACAACTGGACTGTTACGGCTTTGATTTTCTAATTAGAGATATTAAGGATCTAGTGGAAGCCGGTAGAATTGAACTTGCGGGAAGTGCTGCCTACCATCCCCTGCTTACAAAAATACCCCAGGATTTTGTAGATAAACAGATTATTTTAAACGAAAGTTCTTTAGCTTATTATTTTGGTGTTAACAAGGATTTTGAGGGCGAAGAATGCTTTATGATTAAGGGTCTACGAGGCTTTTTTCCACCCGAAATGGCGATAAACAACCAAGTTTTAGAGACTTTGGGGGGTTTAGGTTACGATTGGATCTCGGTTGACGAATTCTGCTTGCCTAAAGAATCTCGCGATATTTTAGAGAATGGATTTATATATAGCCTTGGCAGTAAAACTCCTAAACTGATAGTGAGAAGCCGAAGGCTCACTAACCTCATTTCTTTTAAACGAGATTTAGATAGGTCAGCCATTGTTACAGAAATTCTTAAAGGTTCGGCTGATAAAATGGTTGCTTTAGATGCGGAAACTTTTGGTCATCATTACAAAGACGGGATTTATCTTTTTGAGTCCATAATTTCAGATATTTTTGAGAAAGGGGCTGAAGTTTCTACCATTACGGAAGCTATTCAAGGAGTTGAAGCCGTTAGTATTACACATTTAAACGAGACTACATGGAGTTCTACCGAGGCAGAGGTTTATCCTCTGTGGGAAAACAAAGCAAGTAAAGTTAACACTGCGTTGTGGTTTTTACAAAATGAAGTGCATACCGAGTTTGCCAGTAAATATCCGCTAGAAGCTCCGGAGTCTGCTAGTTCTCAAAACGGGGGAGTGCCGGTTTGGAAGCGTAGATACAGCGCAACTCCTCCCTTGTTAGACAATAGAACGCGTGTTGAGCTTGATATGCTAAAGTTGCAACAAAGTGATCAATTTTGGTGGTCAACAGACGCAGATATGATGGGCAAGAAAAACTTTAGCAGGTATATGATTGACTCGGTTTTAGATTACTATGTAGAGGCGGTAACGGCGCTAGGGTCTAACAAAGTACTGTTTGACAAAATTGACGAGATTAGAAATTTAATTAAGGACCAGTGAGTTATGAAATGGGCAAATTTTTTACATTTTTATCAACCATACAATCAGCAGAAAGATATTTTAGAGGCGGTGGTAAATCAGTGCTATCTACCTCTTCTAAAAGGACTACTAGCAAACAAGAATGCACGCTTAACCGTAAATGTATCCGGAGGTTTGTTGGAGGCATTGGATTGTAATGGCTTTGTTGATGTGGTTGCACTTTTTAAGGATATTTACCAAAGTGGCAAAGTGGAATTTACCTCCACTGCCTGTTACCACGCCTTTTTGCCGTTACTGCCAAAGGATGAAATTATACAGCAAATAGAGTTAAACAATGTTGTGTTAAAAAAATATCTTGGTGAAGATTTTTCCCCCATAGGCTTTTTCCCTCCTGAGATGGGCTACAGTTGTGGGCTGGAGAAAATCTTAGAAGATTTGGGTTTTAGCTACATGTTACTGGATGAAATTGCCAATTCTTCTACAGACGCCGGGGTTGATAGTAGTCCGTTGTGTGCGGTAAAGGGCTCTAGTCTTAAAGTAGTTTTTAGGCAAAGAACGCCCAGCAACCTTATTATGAGCGGAATAGAAAGAGACAGCACCTCTTTATGGCAGACCTTGTTAAAGTATAACGATAGTAGTTATTTAGTTACCGCCATGGATGCGGAGACTTTTGGACATCACAGACCCGGTTTGGAAAAAGCATTTTTAGACATATTCAACAACCAGCAAATTCAATTTGTGCGACTTACAGATATTCTCGATAAAAGCAGGAGTGTTGCGGAATTAACTGAGATAGAATTACAACCCTCCACCTGGGCCAGCAGTCGAGAGGATATTTTAAAAGGTATCCAATTTATTTCATGGAACGATCCGGAAAATATTCTACACAAATGGCAATGGGAACTTGTAAATTTAATGCTTCAGCTTTTAAACAATAAACTGCGGGCAGACGCCAACAAGGCACTGGCTTCGGATCAATTCTTTTGGGCTAGCGCCAAGCCGTGGTGGAGTGTGGAGATGATAGAATCAGGGATTCACGCGGTCTTAGAGGTGATAGAAAACATACCTCGAGTAAAAAAGGAAGAAATAGATAAAGCCCAAGATCTTTACCGAAAGATTATTTCTACCGCCTTTGAGTGGCAGAGAACCGGGAAGATTCGTGAGATGAACAGGGAAAGAAGCACCTTTCTGCGTATACCGTTTAAAGTGCGTACTTTAGAGCAAGGTGGTACGGAAGAGGCTGTTTATCAAGCTTTTATCGATATGATGCGGATACAAGAAAAGCAGGCGCGGGAAAAAGGGGAGTATGAAAAAGCTATTTTGTGGCGTGATGCCGTTTATAAGATTGAGACTAAGTGTGACATTTATGACGCTATTAATGCTGTCGACCTATTAAGAATAGAAATTTCTAACGAACAAGTGGAAAAGACCTTGAATGAGTACACTGCTAGATATAGGCAAATTAGAGGTGGTCAACCTGAACAAAGGAGTAATTAATGCTTAAAGTCCTAATTTGTGCATCAGAAGTAGCGCCTATTATTAAACTTGGTGGCTTGGGAGATGTTGTAGGATCGTTGCCTAAAGCTTTAGAAAAACTTGGCGTGGATGCGGATGTGGTAGTGCCTTTTGTTCCTGCCGCTAAAATTATCGGTTTAAAAGTTTATAAAAGTATGGATATGCAGGTGTTGTATGGTGGAGAAGTTCACACGATTGGTGTATACGCCACAAAACTCCCCGGCTCTTTTGTGGATGTTTACATGTTAAAAAACGATGCAATTTTTAGTGAAGCAGGAAAAAGCGCTTTTGCTGACTCTATAGCGGAAACAAAGATCTATTCGTTTTTTAGCAGATGTGTGGTGGAATTGATAAAGACCAAATTTAATACTTATGATGTGATCCACTGCAATGATTGGCATACTGGTCTTATAACCCACATACTTCAAGACGAGCTTGGTGTAGAAAGACCCGCTACTATTATGACTATTCATAATCTTTCTTATCAGGGGGTAGGAGATACGCATGTACTTGAAGAAGTTGATTTAGATATTTCCAGCCACAAAACCGTTAAATGGGACATTTCTGACGGCGATGTTAATTTTTTGATGCAGGGCATTGCTTCTGCCGACTTTATAAATACTGTTTCGCCTTCTTACGCTAAAGAATTACTAGCTCAAGAAGACAGCAGTAAGATTAGTGAAGTGCTAACCAGCAGGCACGACAGATTTATAGGGATACTTAATGGGCTTGATTACAGCTCTTACCCCAGAAAGTTTAACGGGGAAAACTATCAGGATACAAAGGCAAGTGCCAAAAAGCAGTTGGCACAGGAATTGAGAATGGGTTTAGAGGACGCTCCAGTGTTTTCTGCTATCACCAGACTTGATCCAAATCAAAAAGGTTTAGATATTCTGCTTACAGTTTTGCCAGGTATTGTAGAAAAAGGGGGGAAGTTTGTTTTACTTGGGTCTGGTAATAAAGAATGGGAAGAAAAATTTAAGGAGCTAGCTAAGAAACTTGGGGCAGGTAATGTGTCCATTAATACAACTTTTGATACCGAGTTAGCTGTAAGGATTTATGAGGCCAGCGACTTCTTTTTGATTCCCTCCAAGTTTGAACCCTGTGGTTTAACGCAAATGATCTCCATGTGGTATGGTGCTATTCCCGTGGTTCACGGGGTGGGTGGTTTGCGCGACACAGTAAAAGAAGGTAAAACAGGGTTTTTGTTTGGCGATTATTCTGCCAACTCATTTAATAAGTCGCTTGATAAATGTTTTAAGATCTATCAAAGTCCCGTACATTCTGATATGATCAAAGAGTGCTTGAGGGCAGATTTTAGTTTTGACAAAAGTGCCAAGTCGTACAAAGAGTTATATGAAAAAGCTGTCCAAATTAGGCAAGACGCTTTTACGGAGGAGTAGATATGGGGATATTTATCTTTGATCCGTTAACCGGAGAACCAACAATAAGTGCTACTAATCGTGCCAAACGCCACAATCAGGCAACGGGTGTGGAAAATCCGCCGTGCTATTTTTGCAAAGGCAACGAGGCTTTAACTACCCAAACCCTGTATCAAGATGCTGACGACTGGAATGTGCGCGTTTTTCAAAATAAATACCCTTTAATGCCGGATCACGAGGTAATAGTACATTCTCCTCAACACGATAAAGACATGGAAGATTTTAGTCATAGGCAGAATGTTAAGATTGTACGGGCATATTTAAACAGAGTTTCATGTTTTGGCATGCAAGACAAAGAGGTGATTATCTTTAATAACAAAGGTGGGAAGGCAGGGGCATCTATAGTACATCCCCATTCTCAAATAGTGGCCGCCAAAGGTTTTCCGGGTATTTTAGAAAAGGAAAAAGAATCAGCTTTGCACTATTTTAATGAGAAAGGTTCGTGCTATTGGTGTGACGAGTGGCGTGAGGCAGTAGCTACAAAAAGTCGAGTAGTTTACGAGTCGTCACACTTTGTACTGTTTTGTCCTAAAGCGAGTAGATGGAGTTACGAAGTTGTTTTGGTGCCAAAAAACCATAAACCCAATTTTGGTTTCATTGACGATATGGAAATCAACGATCTAGCTAAAGTTTTACCTGGCGCACTTCTTACCTATAAGAATTGTTTTAAAAATCCAGATAGAAATTTTTGGATTCATACTGTCCGCTACGAGCCGTACCATTGGCATATAGGTTTTATTCCTCATATTAGAGTTTTTGGGGCTTTGGAGTTAGGGGCGGGTATTTGGGTGAGCGACAAAGCAACTCCAGAAGATGCCGGCGTGGAACTTGCTAAATTTTACCCGGCTTGACAAGATTTTGTATATCTGCAAGAATGTACAGGTTGCCAAAGACAGTAAGTTCCGCCTTGGCGGATTAAATTTCTTACCGAGGTAGATATGCCAAATACACAAAACATTAAAAAAGTTAAAGATATTTCCCAAAAAGTGGAAAAAGCCACCTCTATTACCTTTTTTGAGTATAAAAATCTGGGCTCAAATGCCGTTAATGATTTACGCAGAAAAGTTGAGCAGGTTTCCGCAGAGATATTAGTTGCAAAAAACACGCTGGTTAAAATTGCCTTGGGTACTAAAAAAGCCGAGGATGCCGATCTAAAAGGTCAAACAGGGGTGGTATTTTCCTTTGGGGATAGTGTTGTCCCTCTTAAAGCTCTTGCTGACTTTGCCAAAAAGTTTGAGGCGGTAAAAATTAAAGGGGCGTTTATTGACGGTATCTATTACAATAGTCAAAAAGTTGCTCAAATAAGCCAATTACCATCTAAATTAGAATTGATTGCAAAAATGTTAGCTGGATTTAAAAACCCTCTTGCCGGTTTTGCTGTTGTGTTGAGAGGGATCAGTGATGCTAAAGCTAAGGAGGTGGATAAATAATGGAATCAGAAGCAAAAGATTTGTTTGCAAATGCACAAAAAGTGATGGACATGGTTGAAAAAATGACAGTATTGGAACTTAACGATTTGGTTAAAGCCTTGGAGGAAAAGTTTGGCGTTTCTGCTAGTGCGCCGGCGGCGATAACAGGTGGCACAACCGCAGTAGCGACTCCAACCGAGGAAAAAACAGAATTTGATGTTGTTCTTGTGGAAGCGGGGGTAAACAAAATTGCTGTTATTAAGGCGGTTAGGGAGTTAAATCAGGCTTTAGGTTTGGTGGAAGCTAAAACTTTGGTGGAAAGTACGCCTAAAGTGTTGCTAGAGGGGGCTAAAAAGGAGGCTGCGGAGGAGGCTAAGAAAAAGCTTGAAACAGCGGGAGCTAAGGTGGAGCTTAAGTAAATTAGTTGGTTAGTAAACCTACATCCCGGGATGCCGACCACCGACCCAGACTCCCGCTAAGGAAATCGGGATCTCTGGCTGTCCGTCCTAAGGCGGACAACACTTGTTGATCCCCTGAAATATCATGTCGAGAGAATACTTCAGGACCGGCTTAAACGAGCACCCCAGGAAATTTTTAAAGCTTCTATATTTAACCCCCTTTTTATTAACAAGTCAATGGTGTAACTTTAGAGTCGTAAAAAGGTTACAAACAAATTAACCACGGGGTAAATAATGACCGAAGTTGTGCCAGTAACCATTAAAAGTATTAAAATGTAAAGTCCGTAGGGGGCAAGTTGCACCCATTGTACTGCTAGTTTTGATGGTAAGATGCCGTTTACAATTTTAAAGCCATCCAAAGGTTCTACCGGAATTAGGTTAAAAATGCCTAAAACCAAGTTGTAGAGAATTATTGGATATATAAATGTACTCGTTATGGAAACAATCGACGCTAGGGTGGTGGAAGTGTTTGAAGTAATAATTAGTCCAATTACTTTAAGGAGAATTGTTAGAGCAGTGGCCACAGCAAAATTGCTAGCTGGTCCCGCTAGAGAAATTAACGCGGTGTCCCGGGTGGGATTTTTTAAGTTGTAGTAATCAATGGGAACCGCTTTGCCCCAGCCAAAACCCACCAGCACAAGTGTTAAAGTGCCTAATGGGTCAAGATGTGCTAGAGGGTTTAAAGTTAGTCGTCCTAGGTTTTTAGCTGTAGCGTCGCCCAGTTTATTGGCTACATAGGCGTGAGAAAACTCATGAATGGCGATGGAAAACATAAGAGCTAGTGCCATAACCACAAAAAGCAGGGGATTTTGGAAAAGAATGCTTGCGAGTCCGTGCATTTACACATTGTACACTAGATGGTAAAATTAAAGACATGAAATTGCCACTAAATTACTTAACAGAGGTTCGCGAGGAGTTTAAAAATGTGAGTTGGCCTACAAAAGACGAAACCTCCCGCTTGACTCTTTTTGTAGTAGGTGGTAGTTTGCTGGTTGGACTTTTTGTGGGTGGGGTGGATGCTGGGCTTGTTAAAGTGCTGGGAATGGTTATTTTAGGCTAAATTTTTATGGTCGACGAGATAAAAATACAAGAAAATACGGATCGGGAGGATATAAATATTGTTACTATTTCAGATCTGCCTTCCGACGGAGCAAAGTGGTATGTGGTTCATACTTACTCGGGTCATGAAAACAAGGTAGCGACAACGCTTAAACAACGGGTTGCTTCCTTGGGATTTATGGATCGGGTTTTTAAGGTTTTGATTCCCACCCAAAAGAAAATTGTGGTGAGTGAGGGTAAAAAGCGAGAGGTGGACGAGCATATTTTACCTGGTTATGTAGTCATTTTAATGAAATTATCTGACGAGGTATGGCATTTAGTTAGGTCTACTAGGGGGGTTACGGGTTTTGTTGGTGTTGGCACCTCTCCCACGCCGTTACCCGAGTCGGAAATTAGAATTTTAATGAAGTTTATGAGAATGGAAGCGCCTAAATTTGAGGCTAGATATTCAGTGGGTGACGGTGTTAAGATCATTGACGGACCATGGAAGGATTTTATGGGTAAGGTAGATGAAGTTAATGAAGAACAGGGGAGAGTTAAGGTTTTGGTTTCTGTTTTTGAGCGGGAAACTCCCATGGAGTTGGAATTTGGTCAGGTAGTCGCCTTATAGATGCAGAAGGTAGAATATGGCAAAAGAAAAAAAGATTAAAGCATATGTAAAACTAAATATTCAGGCAGGAAAAGCCAATCCCGCACCTCCGGTTGGACCTTCGTTAGGTCAGCACGGTGTGCCTTTAATGGATTTTTGCAAAGAGTTTAACGCCAGAACCAAGGACATGGGGGATAATGTTATACCCGTGGTGTTAACAGTGTTTGAAGATAGATCATTTACTTTTATTACTAAAACCCCTGTAACCTCTAATTTAATCCTTAAAGCAATTGGGGTTCAAAAAGGTTCTGGCGTGCCAAATAAGACCAAAGTGGGAACTATTACTAAAAAACAGGTGGAAGACATTGCCAAAACTAAAATGCCCGATCTTAATGCCAAAACTTTAGATGAGGCGGTAAAAATTGTGGAAGGTACTTGTAGATCTATGGGGGTAACTGTATTATGAATATCAACGACGCTTTAGAATTTGTTAAGAAGAATTGCAAGGCTAAATTTGATTCTACTATTGAGGTGCACATTAACTGTAATCTAAACAAAGACAAGCAAGAGGCGGTTAGATTTAGTTTAACTCTTCCCCACGGAACAGGAAAAAGCAAGAAAATAGCTGTTATAGCATCCAAAAAGATTGTTGGCGCTGATTTAGAGCTTAGTGACGAAGATGTTGGAAAATTGGAGAAAGCACAACTTAAGCCAAAAAATGACTTTGATATTTTAGTGGTAGAGCCTCGATATATGTCAAAACTTGCTAAAGTAGCAAAGATTTTGGGACCAGCTGGTGTAATGCCTAATCCTAAAAATGGAACTGTTACGGAAGATGTGCAAAAAGCCGTGGATCTGTTTAAAAAGGGGAGAACGGAAATTAGAACGGAACCTAATGGCACGGTTATTCACACTATAATAGGGAAGCGAAGCTTCACTACTTTATCTTTGGCAGAAAACTATCAGGAACTTATGAGCGCATTGGCTCTAAATAAACCACAAAAGGCGGAGGCTGGATGGATAAAGGATGTTTTTATCTCGGCTACTATGAGTCCGTCGGCTAAAGTGTCCTAAACTTCCAAGAATACTTCTACCCTGTTTTCTTTAACCCTTAAAATACCATTGCTGATCACAAATTTTTGCTCAGATTTTATACCTTTGTCGATGATTATATAGTTTCTTATCAACGAGATAAAATTGGCGTGTTCGGAAAGTATGTCAAATTCACCGGTGTCGTTAAGACTAGTGAGGGTTATCGCTTCACCGTCAAAGTATGACTTTTTTAAACTCCTGATAGATACGGCAATCATTTTATGGATTCTTTAATACCGCCAACATATGAAAATTTGTAGGTGGGGGTGTGGTCGTATTTTCCATTAAGGATGTTTTCCGTATCTTCTAGAGTTTGGGTTACTGGAACATATACGCCAGGTTTACCCGTTTGATCTGCCGCCACAAAAAAGTTTTGTGTTAAATAATTTCTTAGTTTTTTAGCTCTTTCGTATAAAAGTCTGTCATCACTTGACAGCTCAGTTTCACCCACCAAAGACACAATTCGTTCTAATGTAGTAGCTTTCTTTAACATAGCTTGGGAAGCTAAAACAATATCATAGTGTTTTTGTCCTACTGTAGGTACATTTATAGCACTAGAGGTTGACGATAGTAGATCTATGGCAGGCATTTGACCTTGTCTGTAAATATCCCTAGAAAGAACTATTGATGTGTCAAGGTAGTCAAAAACAGCCTGAACCGCTTGATCTAAGGTGTCATCAGCGGGGAGATAGATGGCCTCTAGGGTAGTGATATAATTGTCACCTTTTGATACAAGTCGTTCGTGAAAATTAGCCATTTCTGAAATCAAGGTGGATTGATAGCCGTCTTCGGATGGAATGTTGCCTGTTAACAAAGAAAGCTCGTTACCTGCTTGAGCGAATCTAAACACATTGTCAATAAAAAACAAGACATTTTTCTTCATTTCGTCCCTAAAGTGCTCGGCAATGGTGGTAGCGGCATGGGAAGTTAGGTAACGAACGGAGGGATTATCACCCATAGTGCCAAAAATTAACGCTACGGAATCCAAAATTTTGGTGGATGCTAGTTCTTTATACAGTTCGTGACCTTCCCTAGATCTTTCACCCACACCACAAAAAACGGACACAGTTTTTTGCTTATCTCGGTCAACAATGTTGTGGAGAATTTCCGTAAGTAGCATAGTTTTACCTACACCAGCACCGCCAAAAAGCCCTGTTTTCCCACCTTTTAAGATAGGGCAAAATAGATCCACGGCCTTAATACCTGTTTCTAGTATCTCCTGATCTGCTTTTACTTCCCAAATTTTGGCTCCTTGGCTAAAGATTGGTCTTTCTAGTACGCGGGAAATTTCCCCCAGACCATCCTTTTCTTCGCCAAAAATATTAAGCACTCTAGAAAGCACACTTGGACCAACAGGCACCATGGGTGGTTTTTTGCTGTCAATAACCTCTGCTCCTCTATACAGGTTGTTATGTTGCGAGAGCGCCATACACACTAGAGTCTGCGGGTTTAGCCACTGCAAACCCACCAGTTTGGCGCGAGGATCGTGGTTAAGGGTTAAAAGCGTGTTAGTTTGGGGCTTTTCTGCACCCAAAAACTCCACCTCCACCATGGAGTCTTTAATTTTTACTATTTTACCGTGCTCACCTAAAGTTTGTTCCATTACTATGTTCTCCACGAGCTTAACGACTCTAGTTGCTTTTTATTTTGTACTTGGTGTTTCATTTTGCTGGACATTAATTTTGTTTCTACCAGCATTTTGGACACATTTTGCGTAGCTGAATCTAAGCTTAACATTCTGGAGCCATACTTAGAAAGAGCTGATTCATATGCGGACTGATTAAAAAACGAGTACAAAAGTTGGTCTTCAAAGGTCTGCAAAACCCTCTCAATGCTTGGTTCAAAGAGAAAAGGTAAGGTTTGCTCCTCTGTATTTTTTTGCTCCACCTGTTGCGTAATTGTTGCTACATTAACCGGTTGCTCCACAATGTTCTTAAACAGCCCGTGATACACCTTTATGCTGGAATATTTGGAGATATACGCGTAAACCTGCTTTAATTGAGCATCCAAGCTGTCTGTGCCGTCGTTGATATCAAAGTATTTAAAAGGCTTTTGGGGCGTTAGCGCTTGAAACCAGTTTCTGCCAAGTTGTCCCGTGATAACTAAGTCGTTATTATATTTACTAGCGTCTTCCATAAATCTGTCAAAAACATTTTTAACTACTGCCCCATAAAGCCCAGTATTAGAGCTAAAAAGTACCGCTACGCTTTTACCGTTAGTACTTCTTGAGAGCGACTTTTTTTGATAGCAAGCTTGAGTTTCTAAATAAATCTCGGAAAGCTTTTGATAGAAACTTCTGTTATTGGTGATGCCGTCGCGTACCTTGCGCATCCGCATAGCTGCCACCTGCTGATAAATATCAGTAATGTTTTGCACTGCTTGCAGGTCTGCTATTTTACCTTTAACCTCCTTGTTAGTCATAAGTTAGATAAACTCCGTATGTCTTGCGCTTACTACGCCTAGTAGTCCGTTAAAATCGGTGGACGACTCTATTATGGTATCTACACGCTTTTTGTAATCAGCGTTGGTGTTATAACTCCCCACGATTTTGCTAATTTGTTTGCCAATGCCCTGCGGATCCTGTTCCTTAAAGACCTGACTCCAGATTAAGGTAAAGATAAATATCTGGAGATTGGTGTTTAAAACTTCTCCAGAGGCTTGATTAAAGAAACCATTGATAATTTTTTCACCCATAAGCAGAGTAGATTTAATACCCTCACTTATTTCTGCGCCAAAGTGCACAAAGTTTTGGGTTTTTTCCAGTAAGGATAGAAAATTTGATAGCTCTCTGCCTACCGACCACTTTAATTTTGTTTGTGTTTGTCTGCCTACTCGGGTAACGGATAGAAAGTAATTAACTGCAGGTCTTCTACCTTGCAGAAATAGGTCTTTATCAAAGAAAATGTGTCCGTCAGTAATTGACATCAAATTAGTTTGAATGTAACCCGTAATATCGCCCTCCACAGTTTCTGCTATGGGTAAACAGGTAAGGGCATGGATGCCTTTGTTAGTCTTAAAGTAGCCAGACCTTTCCAATAACCGCGAATGAGCGTAAAAGATGTCTGCCGGATAGGAAGCACGACCTGGGAAGCGTTTAGCTATGAGGGACATTTCTCGGTAATATTTGGCGTGATCTGTCATATCGTCCAGAATAAGCAAAACATCGTTGCCCGTTTCCATAAAGTACTCGGATATAGTCATGGCGGAATAGGGAGTTAGATAGACAATAGCGGAGGGATCGGAGGAATAAGAAGCCACAATAACACATTTATCCTTAATTTTGTTAGTGGCAATAAACTTTTCTATTTTTTTAATGTCCAAAGCGTTTTTACCTATCCCGGCGTAAACGCAAAGTGTTCCTTGTTTGGCTTGATTTAACATAGTTTGTAGGATAAAGTCGGTTTTTCCAGTTTTTCTATCGCCTATCACTAACTCCCGTTGCCCCTTACCCAGGGGAACTAACATGTCAACCACTGACACGCCGGTTTCAAGGTACTGATTGATTTTAACCCTTTTTTCGATGCCTGCCGGTTTTGGATCAATTGGTAAGTACCTTTCTGGTACAAACTCCTCAAGCTCCTTATACATGTTCTGGCCTAGCGGATCTACGGTGTGTCCAAGAAGATAGATTCCTACACCAACTTCTAGTTGGCAGTTGGTTTTGCAAACCCTTTCACCAATGCTGGGTGGGTTGTGTGACAGCAAAACAATATCCACAGTATTTTCATCCATAGACATAGTTTGTCCGATAACGCCACTTTCAAATAAAATAACTTCTCTAGGTTTAACCGTAGGGAGTCCGCGCACCTTGGTGATAGGATAATTTAGGCTTTCCACATAGCCAACTTCATTAGTTTGATCCAAAAATCGGGTAAAATCTTCTTGCGTGTAGTTTTTATAGCCGTACTTAAGCATAAATCTTTTCCTTAATAATTTTATCTAGTGACAAGTTTAGAAAGTGCCCTGCGTGCGATATTAATAGCCCGCCCACGATTTCCGTGGAAGGACTACATTTTGTTAGTAACCCCGTTCCAATGTTCTCCGTAGTCCACATCTCTAGTTGGCGGTTTATTGTATCGGCAATTACTGCACCTGGAACAGCAAAAGCTATTTCTTCCAGCGACTTTAAAGAAACCAGCAATGCTTCCAAACCTTTTTGTTCAAGCTTTTTACTCGTTTCTGGAAAGCATTCCAGCAGTATTTTAGACAAGAATGGGTAATTATTTTGTATATCTTGAGTAGACGGGGAACTGATTTTAGAGAGATCGGTTAGTAAACTGTGTACCTGGTTCATTAGGAGTACCTTATTATCCGTTGTTTTAACAAGTTCCGCCAGTTTGTGGGCAACATTTTCCGTGGGCATATATTGACTATATAACGCCTAAAAAATAAATACAAGTACCTCTTGACATACATCCCTAATTTGTTTACTATAAATAAAGTTTGTCAAAAGCTTTTACTGCAAACATTGAAAGCCTTTGATTAACCTGCCTTATGAGTACAAATACTGCCCAAAAATTTGCCTTTCAGAACAACTCTAAACTTGGCGCATCTGAGGCTTCTTTATACCTAAAAATCACTCCCTCTACCTTAAGACGACTCGAGAATGATGGAAAAATTGTTTCAGAACGACTCTCTAACGGGTACAGACAATATTCTTTTGGCGACATTGTCTCGTTAAAAAAGATCTTAGAGGAGCGTGCCAAATCATTTCGACACACGAAGAGACTTGTGGTTGAGGAGACTAAATTCGTGGACAAGAAAGCAAAGTATCCGCAGTTTAGTAATTTAGCAATATCTCAAGGTTTCTCTGTTTTACAAATCAAATCATTAAAAAGGTTGTCGTACGCTGGTTTAGTAGCTTGTCTTATTTTATTACTGGGTGTAGGCTTTAGGTTTTTTACCCTCAACGAAAACCGTACCCCCGCCAACGGTGGAATTGGTTCTTTTGTTGCTGGTTTATTCCGTCATAATGATTCTCGACAAGCTGGACTAGTAGCCGGTGCCGAGCTAGCAAGTGTTTTGGGTGAGCAATCCAGGTCAAAAAATTACGAATTTCATGTAAATATCCCTTCCGTTTTTAACGAGCCTTCAAATTTTAAAAAAGGCTTAACTACCACCACCGCCACAGTGGGGCAGGTGGTTGGTTTATCAGTAATTGACGGTATTACCGAAACCACCCTTGAAAAATACTTGGATGTTACCGGGGATGTTGTTTCTCCTGCAATTGGTGGTTTAAACAGTCTAGTTGTAAATAAGATAAAGGGTATATCCTTTGGCGAGATCGAGCCGGAGTCAGGCTCGGTGCTTATGGGAGATGGCGATGCTTGGCAGAGTTTGTCAACAGAAGAAATTACAGCTCTTGGCGTAATATCCACCGGAACTTGGGAAGCCGACCCCATTGAGCCAGGATTTTTAACGGGGGTTTGGCTTACCAACGGTGTTACATATACATTTCCTACCGCCCAAGCTACAGCAGTACGCCAGACACTTGTAAATGACGGGAGTGGAACTTTGGCGTGGACAGATTTGGGTGAAGTTAATGTGGCGGATGATGCGTTAGATTTTGTTGACTTTATGGATGCCATGACCCTTGATGCCTCCACGGATATTGCCACCGCCGGCTACAACCTTACTATCTCCGGTTCTGGTAGGTTTGGCATAAATGGTCTCTTATATTCATGGCCTGCTTCTCATACAACATCTGGGGTTTTGCAAAACAACGGGAGTGGGACTTTGTCGTGGGTAGCCATAGGGGCCGATTCTCTGCTGGATAACAGTATTGATTGGATCAAGCTAAAAAACAGTATGACTTTGGATGCCACCACTACAATCGATATGGCTACAAATTCAGCAGATTTTGGTTTTGGGGATGGGGTTTTATATATAAAAAATACTGGCAATGTCGGTATCGGGACGACCAACCCAAGTACAGCTCTGGATGTTGTGGGAGATATTACAAGCACGGGAGATTTATCAGTTAATGGCGGTGATTTAAACACTTCGGCAAGTACCTTTAATGCGGTGGCAACCGCTGATACCGTAAATCTGGCAGGGGGTACTGCGTCAACAGGCTGTACTATAGACGGCACTGCGGGAAATCTTACATGTACAGGTAATATTGGCGGGGGAGCTAGCGGTTCGGTAGGTTTTTGGAAAAGAGCGGGAACTTTAGTAACCACAGCGTATTCGGGCGACACTGTGTCAATAGATAATTATTTGGGTATAGGCACCACAAATCCTACCAAGGCCTTGAGTGTAGTTGGCGATGTAGGTATAACGGGTACAGTAACGGGTGGTTTGGCAGTTACAGGCGGGTTAACCGTAGATACCGTAAACGGCAATACCATTACTGCCTCAAGTGGTATTCTAACAGTGGGTGCGGGAAAAACCTTAACGGCAAATGATAACGCTACTTTTAACACTGCCTCCATGCAATTTGGCAACACCAAATCACTAACACTTAATGATAGTTTAATAGTTGGCACTAACTCTCTTACCTTTGCTGGAAC
>CAZNNN010000004.1:0-33589 GCA_964574405.1 uncultured Candidatus Saccharibacteria bacterium
AATCAAATCCCATGTTATCACTTTTAGCACATGAGTGATAACGATGTCAAATTATGGTAGAAATTGGGTATGTTTTGTCTTCAGGTAGCTCTCCGGTAAGGTTAAGTCTTAAGTATTCTGCGTCATGGTAAAGGTGCAAGTCTCTCAAGTCGCTCCTCAAATAAACGCAGATAATTGGGTTTCTCGGTTTCCGGATTTACCCATGTTTCATTATTTAATACATTGTTCAACATAGTAATGGTCATTATAACACCTAGACCCGCGAACTGTTTATACACGGTTTACTACGAGCCTTAAATGTTTATGTTAAAATATCCTAATGGATGATGCCTTAGGAAAAGAAAAAATAATAGATATATGCAAGAGCCACGGGATAAACTACTTGGCGCTTTTTGGTTCACGCGCTCGCGGAGATGCAAGATCTAATAATGATGTTGATCTGCTGGTTAAGTTTAATAAAGTTGTAAGCTTGTTTGATTTGATTAGAGCGGAAAATGCTTTTGAAGATCGATTGCATCTTCCCGTAGATTTAGTGATGGAAGATAGTTTAAAGCCCTTGATTAGACCATATGTAGAAAAGGATCTAAAAGTTATTTATGCAGAAGAATAAGATGGTTAAGTTAAAACTTGCCTAAAGGCTTCTTGGGGAATATCTACCTTGCCTATGCGCTTCATGCGGGCTTTGCCCTTTTTTTGAATGTCCAAAAGCTTGTCTTTGCGCTCCCTATGACCGCCGGACATTTTTGCTAAAACATTTTTTCGCATCGCGGGAATGTCCTCACGAGCAATAATTTTTCCTCCTATAGTAGCTTGCAGGGCCACTTCAAATTGTTGACGGGGAATTACCTCTTTAAGTTTTAAAAGCATTTTTTGACCAATTTCTGTGGCTTTATCCTTTAACACAATTTGCGACAAAGGGGAAACGGGCGTGCCATGAACCAAAATATCCATTTTTATGGCGTCAACGGGCTTATAGTCCAAAAACTCGTAGTCAACACTAGCAAAACCAGAAGAAATTGTTTTAAGCTCGTCAAAAAAATTGTGAATGAGTTCTGCTAGTGGTAGTTCGTATTCAAAAACCACTCTAATCTCTGTTGGATAATCCATTTTTTTAAGAATAGCCCTACGATCTTGGCAAAGGGTAATTATGCCTCCAGTGTAGCTAGCCGGCGTTACAATGGTTACGGCAAGCCACGGTTCTTCTATGCGCATAATTTTAGTTGTTTCCGGAAATTCGCTGGCAGCTTTTATAGACTTTACCTCCCTGGAATTTAAAAAGACCCTGTATTCTACTGTGGGAATGGTGGAAATTAGGGACAGATTATACTCTCGCTCTAATCTTTCTTGTACAATATCGGCATGCAAAAGTCCTAAAAACCCACATCTAAAACCAAATCCTAGCGCAGAGGAGCTTTCCGGCTCAAAGGTAAGCGCGGAATCAGAAAGGGAAAGTTTTTCTAGCGCGTCTCTAAGTTGCGGAAATTTATCGTTTTCCACTGGAAAAATGGACACAAAAACAAACGGTTTTACTTCCTTATAGCCGGGCAAGAGATCGGCATGTTCATCTGCCCAGCAGACAGTGTCGCCCACCTTAACTTTGTGAATATCCTTTAAACCGGTGGCAATATAGCCTACCTCCCCTGTTTCTAAAACCTGCGCTTTTACTCTCTGGGGTTTTAAAATCCCAAGTTCCTCTGGTTGTGGTTGCATTCCCGTAGCCAAAAATAGAACCTTTCTTTTTTGTGCAAAATCCGCAGAATCAAACGCACCGTCCACCACTTTTATTAATGCTACCACACCCAAATGCTCGTTATAATAATTATCAAAAACTAATGCTCTGGTGGGTTTTTGTGCCGACCCTTGGGGAGCGGGCACTTTTTCCACGATTTTATCTAAAAGTTGCCCCACACCTTGCCCGGTTTTGGCTGACACTACAAGAATTTCCTCTTTGGCAAAACCAAAAGTTTTTTCCAGATCCAGAGCGATTTTTTCCGTTTCTGCATTTACCAAATCCACTTTATTTAACACCGGAATTATGGTTAAGCCCGCCTCCATGGCTTTATAGATGTTTGAAACGGTTTGAGCCTGAATGCCTTGTGTAGCGTCAACTACCAAAACTGCGCCCTCGCAGGCCGCTAGAGATCTGGATACTTCGTAAGAAAAATCCACATGCCCCGGTGTGTCTATTAAATTAAGTTGGTAGCCGTTATAGTCCATGCGCACGGCTTTAAGCTTAATGGTAATGCCTTTTTCGCGCTCCAGCTCCATACTGTCCAGAGTTTGCGCTACCATGTGGCGCTTATCCACGGTATTAGTAATTTCCAAAAATCTGTCCGCTAAAGTGGATTTTCCATGATCAATATGGGCAATAATGCAAAAATTTCTGATCTTTTCTTGAGACATGGGGCTATTCTACCATTTTAGACCTATTGACAGATAATGTACATTCTTGTATATTATGTGTTAATGACATACGACCAGCTTAAAAGTGCTATAACAGCACCTGTTTTCTCAAATTTTGATGTGGTAAAAATGTTTCCGCAAGAGAAAAAGACGCACATCAACACCCAGCTTAGTAGGTTTGTTAAGTTAGGGGATTTGATAGGACTAAAGAAAGGGCTTTACACTTTTCAAGGTCAAAAAGTTGCTCTTCAGGTACTGGCTAATTATATAGTTGAACCCTCTTATGTAAGTTTAGAATATGTGTTAAACAATTTTGGCGTAATTCCCGATGTCGTAATGAATATAACAAATATTACCACTATTAAGAATAAAACTTTTAACACCCCACTGGGTACTTTTTTATATCATCGCCTAGACGCCCAATTATTTTTTGGATTTCAACTGGTTAAAGACGATAAGAGTGGGTTGTATTACAAGCAAGCATACACAGAAAAGGCGTTACTAGATTATATTTATCTTAGGAAAATAAAGTCGCTGGCGGAAAATCGCATAGATCTTGCTGACATGGATCTAGGTAGACTAAACGAGTATGCAACGCATTACCCTGATTGGGTTAGAAAGGTATTAAAAATTGTATGAGTTATGTAACAGAACATTTTAACGACATTTTAAGTCAGGCAAAAAATAACGGCATGCCCCTGGATAGAGAAAAGGGGGTTTTGCGCGAGTATCTGCAGGCAAAGATATTAGCCGAAATTTATTCCAAGCCCAGCTCAAAGAGGTTTTCTTTTATTGGTGGAACTAGTTTAAGAATTTTGCACGGCATAGATAGGTTTTCTGAAGATTTAGATTTTGACAATTTAGGTTTAAGTAATGATGAGGTGGAGGAGCTGGTGCAGGCTGTTATTAAGCGTTTTGAAGACGAGGGTTACGAAATGGAGCTAAAAATTACTCTACGGGAGTATAAAAAGTATTTTGAAATCAAATTCCTAAATATATTATTTCCTCTTGGGTTAGCCCAGCAAGAGGGAGAAAAGCTACTTATTAAATTTGATTTAGCTAGTACTTGGAGGTATGAAAATACGCAGTCTATTGCTATGAATTCCTTTGGTTTTTCTAGGTACATTGTAACTAATACTTTAGATCAAAAACTGGTGCAAAAGTTGTGTGCGTATGTTAATAGAAAGGAAACTCAGCCACGAGATCTTTATGATGTAGTTTGGCTTTTTGCCTCTGGCGCGCATTTGGATAAGGATTTTATGGTCAACAATAATTTGGGCGATTTGTTGGAGCAGGCTAAAACTAAATTTGCTACGGAAGGAATTAAAAGAGGTTGGGAGGAAAAGTTAGCACCATTTTTGTTTAGGGCAAACGAAACGCAAAAACTTGCTATGTTTGGAGATGTTTTGGCTCGGCTTTAGATTTTGTCAAAGACAATTGTCGATGAATTTAGTTCGAAGTATATATTACTCATAGCTTCGGGCTCGTGTCGGTGCGTGATCCAATTCTTCTAATGTATCAAAAGCTTTCCCAAATGTCCTAACATCCTTGTCACTTAACAACCCCGTGTTTTTCCCATACTCTAATACATCT
Source organism: uncultured Candidatus Saccharibacteria bacterium (assembly GCA_964574405.1). Lineage (GTDB taxonomy): Bacteria > Patescibacteriota > WWE3 > UBA101185 > UBA10185 > JBBAAW01. Next base: position 3,997 of record CAZNNN010000004.1, read on the forward strand.
CTATAGGATTGCGCACGAAACTTATTATCAAGTACAGGTTTAAGTTGACTGGTGCCAGTTATGCGTTCAGGGTCTTTGTCAAATATATGCCCATTATTGTGCTCCAGGTCAAAAACTATATCTAGTATCCGTGCCTGCTCAGTAACTTCAGTAATTCCATCTGACCACGCTAATTGAGCAACCTGAGCAATCTCAGCCCACCGCGAACCACCTAATTGTTGTTTCCATGTAAAGTTAGCGAAGGCGTATTCAGCACACCGTAAATTTAATCTTATCTCTTCTGGGTTGGTGGGGATTTCAAAGAGGTTTATTTCACCGACCTTTCCTAATAAGGATCCTCCGTCCCCGGTTGTGGCAGGCTGGTAGCGTAATTCCCTATTAATTGCCAATACCAGATATTTTTGAACCCAATTAAAGATATCCTGTACGGTTTCCGTTCTTAGGTTATTTAGCTCTGAGAACCTTATTCTGTCGCCCATCTTCGAGAACTCTAGAGGCTCTCCCCATAAGTATTCAGCTTTCTCTTTTCGTGTGGGTTCATCCATAAAGTGTCTGAGAACGACTAATTTATAGTTTATCCACTCACTTAGATAAAATTTGGTTGCCTCTACTGAGACATCGGTTGGTTCATAGCTTGTGTAAAGGACTTTCTCATCCGCACTATTTGGTATTTGATCGGTGTCCAAAGTTAGCTCGTCTTCGTTCGCCACCGCCAACCCGGAATTCTTTATACAGTTCCGAATTCTTCCGCATTTCTGAAAATTTCCTCGATTGAAGTTCCATGTAAATTCTTTGTGTACGGTTTGAGCTACACCTGCTAAAACGGGGTACTGTGTATCGGATGTTTGAGTTGCTTTTATCAGGTTTTCCAGCGTAACCAGTTTCCCAAAGACTAACGCTTCCGTTATCAACTTTTGTTGTTGTTGATCCTCTAAAGATAAAAATCTGTCATGGATAATTCTCAGTACTTTATGTGATACTGATCTTTCTAGGCCTATGTAGGGGTTGTATGCTTCTCTGTATATACAGGCAGTTTCGTCATCACTCAGATCGGTTATTTTATCTAGATGAGGTATAACCGTGTCTGCTCCTGTTACCAACGCCCACGACCTTATTTTTCCCACTAAGTCGACGGAATTATCGGTGTTATCTGCAATTAGCATTTGTCGGTTTATATATTCTTCGTATGGAAAATCAGCTCCCGCTTCTTCAAGTTCGGTAATAAACCTATCCAATGTTATTTCTGGGGATTTTGTGCAAGCAGTTGCAACATCTAACTTGAGTTCCATTTGATCGGGAGAAGACAGGCACGAGCGTAGAAGTAATTTATGTAGCACCTCTTCTGTTACGACGCCGTTTGATACAACCTGTGCATTCCCAACGAGAAGTAGTAGGGCGTAGGGCATGCCTGCATCCGCGGTTTTCTGTAGAGTTGGGATGTCTAGATCAGGTAATGCATCCATTCCCATGGCTATTATTGGAGTAATATCTTGCCAAGCTTCCGAATCTAAAGAGTCTCTGTAATCTGCGGCAGTTATCTCGTGCTTCCGTATCAGTTGTTTGAGTCCCTCCCTTAACCTCGTCGCCTCGGGTGTTCCGTTTAGAAACTCTTCGGCAGGCAGGGTTTCAAAGACTGGATTTTCAGAAACAAAAATAGCAAAAGCTTTTCCGAATTCTTGTAGTCTGTTTCCTTCTGAAGATACTCCTGTTTCTTGCTCTATCTCTCCGATCAAAGAACCCATTGTGTAGACAGTATAACATTCCCTTGTGGATTAAAAAAGGTTATTTGTAAATAAGCCCCGACGGTCTAGCTTGGGGCTTTGTTTAGTCTGGATGACGATCGATTAGTAGAATTTTGTATGGGGTTTTTTTTATCTTTATTATTTGTGCCAAGGTTACAAATACAACACCAAAGACGATTAGGAAACCTTGAAGCGTTAAAGTTAAATTCCAAGCGTGGGTTATAAAAATAGCGGAAAGAAGGTTAGTAATTAGGGTGGACAACACTAAAACAGCAGAAACTGTTATGGCGGGTGCAAGTTTTAAGGCGCGGTACCAAGTGGAAACATAGGCAAAAAGGGCTACGGCGGTTAAGCTAATCCAAAACCATTGGGACGAGTTTAAGCTTACCATTTTTAGTATATCGCTTGGAGCAGTAATCACGGCGATAAATATCAATATCAGCGAGCCCAAACCCATGCGAGCGGTAGCAACAACATTGGCGTTTACGGCTTTAAGCACTTCTTTAGCTAAAATTGTTTCCATGGCCCATAAAAGAGTCGCCAAAAAAACCATTATTTCGCCTTTGGATAGGGTAAAACCATTAAAGCCCCCAATCATTAAATTGCCGGCAAAGAGTATAAGCACCGCCAAAGCTAGGGTTTTAGACACTTTTTCTTTAAGTAAAGGAATCGCCAGTATCGCCACCCACAGCACCAGCGACTTATGAATAATGCCGGCGTTAACAGCGGGGATTTGAGCAAGTCCGGTAAAGAAAAGATAAAAGGGAAGCGCACCGCCAATAATTGCCACGCTCACAAGTTGAAAAAGTTGTTTTTTACTGAGCGACTTTAGTTCAGCTCTACTTTTTTGCCACTGCCCGGATGCTACTAGAGTTACAAGCAAAAGCAGTCCCACTAGGCTATTTTTGATAGTTGGCAACATTACCGGGTTGGCAAAAGATGCCACCGCAAATTTGTTGATAAAAATTGAAACGCCGGAAATTAGAGCGGTTAAAAATGCTAGATACAGTCCTTTGTTTGTGTTGAGCATAGATCAATCTTACTTTAACTTGGCCAAACCTGCTCGCCGGTTTCTGCGTTGGTAATTATTATGGCGGCAGTTGGACAAGACTGGGCAGCCATTAAAATATTTTCCGGCACATCGGTGGAGTCTTCTTTGATAATGGCTTTTTTCTCGTTGTCCAAATCAAAAGTACCTGGCGACACGGCAATACAAGAAGCCGCGCCAATGCACAGATCGCGCACTACTCTAACTTGATATTTACCAATTTGAATTGTTTTGTCTGTTTGATCATTCATGCAATCTAATGTACACGACTTGGGAAAGTTGATCCACGATTATGTGTTGTAATATTAAGTGTAGGATTTAAAGAGGTTGGACAGATTACTCCGAGAAACTTGTTGTGGAATTTGGGATTCGTGGGAAGGTTTGTTGACCCGGTAAAATATCCCCAGCGGGATTTGTTTGAGCCCAAACTCGTGGGCTTTTTCATAAGCAAGAAATTTGTTGGTGGAATCGTAAGAATCGTTCAATTGATAGGTATTTTCCTGAAAAAACTGATGGGTAAAGTGTTTGTTAAAGGTGATACAGGGTTGCAAAATGTCTATAAAAGAAAAGCCTTGGTGCTTATTAGCCTCAATAATAACTTGCGTGAGTTTTGGAATATCCCCGGCGTAAACACGGGCTACAAAAGTTGCGCCGGCGGTGATGGCTAGGGCTAACGGATTAATAGGTTCGTCTGGATTGCCTTGAGGGGTGGATTTGGTTTTTACCCCATGAGGAGTTAGCGGAGAAGTTTGACCCGTGGTTAAAGCGTAAAGTCCGTTGTTGTGCAAAAGTACCGTTAGATTATGATTTCTGCGGGCGGTATGTAAAAAGTGATTTCCACCTTCACCAAAACAATCGCCATCACCGGTAAACACAAAAACATTTAGCTTTGGGTTGACCATTTTAATCCCACAGGCTACGGGGAGGGCGCGTCCATGCAGTCCTTCTAAAGAGGTGAGTTTAACAAAATTTAGCATGTGGCCGTGGCAACCGATTCCTGCCACCAAGGCCGTATTAGTATTATTCCAATTTTCTTGGGACGCGGCGTTTTTAAAAGCCGCCCAAATGGGCAGATTTCCGCACCCTAGACACCATGTTTGTGCGCATGGGGTGGTAAGTTCTTGGAGCGTCATGCGGGGTTTCCTTTCAGCATCCATTTTATTTTTTCGGTAATCTCTTCCACAAAAAAAGGCCTACCATCATATTTTACTAGATTGTTGGTGACTTCAATTCCCGTGCGTTCTTTAATAAGTCCACCCATTTGTGCAGAATAGTTGCATTCGATGTTTAGTAATCGTTTGGATTCTTTAAGGATTAGCGCTACTTCCTGCGTAGGGAAAGGGTTTATCCAAGTTAAATGTAAATAATTAACATTAGGAAAATTTTTGAGCGACTCTAGAATTGAACCTTTATTACTTCCCCACGATACTACTGTTAGCTCCGCCTCTTTTGGACCGTAGATGGTGGGGGGTTGCAGGTGATTTTGGGCACAGATCTCCAATTTTTTCATCCTCTTGTGCATTTGGGCATTTCGGATCGCTGTTTCTTCTGTGGAGTAACCATTTTCATCGTGTTCATCTGAATTAGCAATAAAAAAGTTTCCTGATCCAGCAAAAGCGCGGGGAGAAATACCATCCGATTCCAGTTTATAACGTTGGTAATCTGTGTTTACACCGTTAACGAGTTTACCTCTATCTATTCTGTACGACGCGGTGTCAAAGACTTGGAAATTTTGATTGTTGTCGCAGATATTTTTATCAACCAAAATAACCACAGGTGTCTGATAGATCTCCGCCAGATTAAAAGCTTGCATGGTAAGATCAAAAGCCTCTTTAGCGTCACCCGGAGCAAGAATAATTTTGGGAAATTCTCCTTGATGGGCGTGCAAAATCATGCGCAAATCCCCCTGTTCACTCCAGGTGGGAAGACCTGTAGCAGGACCTCCGCGCATGCCCTCAATGATTACTAGCGGCGTTTCTGTTATGCCTGCCAGTCCGTAACCTTCTGTCATTAAGCAAAAACCCCCGCCGGAAGTGGCGGTTAAGGAACGAGCTCCGGCAAAAGAAGCACCAATAGCCATGTTGATGGCGGAAATCTCGTCTTCCGGTTGTTTGTAAATGTAGCCGTATTTTTCTTGATTTTCTGCTAAAACAGCCAGAATAGGCGATATTGGCGACATGGGGTAAATGGCGGCAAAATTAAGACCTGCGGAGATTGCCCCCAAAGCACAAGCATCGTTGCCGTCTATCACCATTTGAGGCGTAGAATAAGTTAGATCGATTGTTTTCTTAAGAACGGATTCTTGTTTCTCCTTAAAGTTTTCCAGAGCAAACTCATAGCCTGTTTGGACGGCAGCCAGATTCATTTGGGTAACTTCCGATCCTTTGCTTTTAAACTCTTCCTTGGTCAAACTTAACAGACCTTCAATATCACCGCCCAAAATCCCCACTGTTGCCCCTAATGCCACCGTATTACTCAACAACTCAACACCTTTAGCTTCTTTGGCAATTTTTGACAGAGGTATTGGGTATAAAGTAGTAAAAGAATTTATTTTTGAAAGATCATATTTTTTATCGGAGTCAAACAAAATTCCCGCTCCGTCCGCTAATTCATTACAGTGTTTACTGATAGTATCTTGGTTAAGAGCAATCAAAAAGTCACACTTTAAAAAAGGTCCGGTTACCACATTCGCAGAAATATTTATTTGCATCACATTATGTCCACCTCTAATTAACGAGGGATATTCAAGGTAGTTGTAAATGTTAAAGCCCGCGCGAGTAGCAAATTTGGCAAACAGGAGTCCTGCGGACTTTATACCTTGCCCGGCTTCACCGCCAATTTTAATGGAGAACACTGGGGCTGGCATTTTCTATGCAAACCTTTCGGTGTAAATTCTCTCTTTGAGGCAACCCAGCTTTAGTAAAAGAGTCGTGGCATCGGCAATCATATTTTTATTACCGCACATATATGCGCTGCACTTACCGGCGTTTGGATAATCTTTTTCCACCAGTTGGGTAATAAAACCCCTTGGACCCTTCCAAAAGTCGCCCGGTTTAAAAAGACAAATTTGATAGCTAAAATTAGGATACTTTTTAGTTAAATTGTAATAATATTCTTGCCAGAAAATCTCGTTTTCGTTGGTAAGTCCGTAGTAAAGTTTTACAGGTTTGGTAATTTTATGTTCTGTTAAGGTCGACTCTATCATACATCTCACGGCACTTATTCCCGAGCCAGTTGCTAAAAACAAGAGCTGTTCTGCCCCGTCCTCCGGTTTAAGCGTAAAAGCGCCAAACGGACCTAGATAGGTTATTACATCCCCCACCTTTAAATTCTCAAAAAACTGCGAACCTGGTCCTCCAGGACGAGTGTCTACCAAAAGCCCAAAGTGGCGCTGATCCCCAATAGTCGCCACTGAATAAGCCCGCATGGTATTTGGTGCAACTTTTATATTTACATATTGACCGGGTTTTAAATTAAGGGGCTTTTCACTCTCAAACTCAAAGTAATGAAATTTGCTAGCCAGCACCGTTGTTGACAGTGTTCCCGCCAAATTAAATTTTAGTCCTTCTTGCATAGGGTTATTTTGCCTCAAAACTACTTTAGAGTCCACTGCCCACACATCGTTGATGTTTATTATTACAGGATTAATTTCAATTTCCTTGGCTTCTGGTACCGCCGTTGCCAATTTCCCCATGTCCAAAATCAACTTATAAAGTTTGTCTAGCGCGTACGGAGGATCTTCGTTTTTACCTTTTAGAACCTTATAAACCTTGGATTTTTGCACCAACTCTTTGGCATCCTCCAAAGTTATTGGCAGAAGTCGCAAATTTTTGTCCGCAATAAGTTCTGCAAACATACCTCCCGCCCCAAAAAGCAAAACTGCACCAAAGGAGGGATCTTGTTTAACGCCCACAATCACCTCCACACCGTTAGAAACATCTTTTTGAATCTGAAAGCCCATATCTAATTTGAGCAACGCATCCAGCTGTTCCACTTTTCTTTCCACCTTGTGCCATGAATCGTTTAGGACTTCTTCATTTCCAATACCCAAAATTATCCCACCCACTTCTCTCTTGTGTAAAAGTCTCGGTGATGAAAGTTTTAGCACTACTGGCCAGCCGTGTGCTTGGGCAAATTTCTGTGCCTCTTCCAAAGTTTTTGGCGACATAGTAGGGGGCGTAGGAATTCCCGCCGATTTTATTAATGTGTTGGCGTCCAAATTATCCAATGCAGACTGCTTATTTGCTAGAGCTCTATTAATTACATTTTTTATAATGGAGTCGTCATAGTTAATAAGCTCGCGCTCATGTTCATAAGAAGAAATCCGCGGAGCGTTTTCTTCGTTGGACATGACGCGAGCGTTTAATTTATCCCTCTGCACCTTGTATTTCCACATCGCCCCCATGGCAGAAATAGCCTCCTCCGGAAAGCTAAAAGACGGAATTTTGTACTTATTTAAAATCCCTTCGCCGTACAATACCGACTCCCCGCCCATAAACGAGCAAAAAATAGGCTTGTGGTATTTTTTACTTGCCTCACCTACCACCATAGCGGTTTTTTCAATCTGCGTCATAATTTGCGGAGTCAAAAGTACCAGCAGGCAATCCACTTCCGGCTTTGGTAACAGCACATCCATAGCCTGCGCGTACCTATCTGCCAAAGCGTCGCCCAAAACATCCACCGGATTCATAATGTTGGCTGACCTTGGCAAAGTTTCCGCCAGTTTCTTTTTGGTTTTCTCGTCTAATTGGGCAAGCTCTAAACCCTCCAAACTTATAGCGTCCGCGCTTACCACCGCGGGTCCACCGGCATTAGAAATTATGGCCACCCCTGGGCCAGCAGGCAGATTTTCCCAAGAAAACGCCTTAGCAAAGTCAAAAAACTCCTGCAGTGTTTTACATCTGGTAATTCCCGCCTGTTCCACTAAAGCTTGTAAAATGTCGTCCTCTTGAGCAATAGCCCCGGTATGCGAGCTCATAGCTTTAACGGCAGAGGGAGTTTTGCCAGGTTTTAGCAGAAACATAGGATTCTTTTTGCAAACTTCTTGGGCGACTTTTAGAAACTGCGGACCATCTGATATTGACTCGAGATAGAGTCCAATAGGGTTTAGAGTTGATAATCCAGCTTGCGTCGTGTCCACCGAAAAAAACGCTTCGCGGATTTTTTCCTGTGTCCACGATTGCTCGCTTGTTGCCGTAGCCACCTCTAACTCATCCAAAAAATATTCCAAGACATGGTTCTCGTTTATCACCGACTTATTTCCCAGTGTAATAAACTGCCTAAATCCCAACTCGTTTTGCTGGCACCAGTCAAACAAACTTGCTGCAATAGCGCCCGATTGGGTAATAAAGCGCAAATTGCCCAAGTTTTTTGGTGGCTGGCCAAAAGTGGTATTTATGGGCGTCTGATTGTTTACAAAACCCAAACAGTTTGGTCCCAAGAGATTGATTCCCGCCCGGTTTGCCGTTTCAACGAGTTCTTTTTCCAATTTTTCACCTTCCGCACCCGTTTCCTTATAGCCTGCCGCAAAAACCAACACATTTTTAATGCCGTTGTGTTCACATTCTTTTAAAATTTGTGTGACTACGGGAGCGGGTATGGCTAGTATTGCCAAATCAGGCGATTCCGGCAGATCGGCCAAACTTTTGTAACACTTTAAATCGGTAACCAACTCGTAATTTGGGTTGACAGGGTAAATTTTACCCGTAAATTCGGACTCAACGATGTTTTTTAACACTATCGCACCCAATTTTTGTGGTTCTTGGGAAGCTCCCACCACCGCCACGGATTTGGGATTAAACAGTAATTTTAGATCTTTTTGGGCAGTCATTAAAACTAGTTTATTTTAATGTAGTCCGTGTGTCAAAAATAGGGCGTTTCTATGTTGTCGTGACGGCAAATTCTAGTGATACTAGAAATCAAGATCTTGATCTTGTCAGAACTAATTTCCTAAAGTAACCTGCGGACATTGGTTCTGGAGGGTACTGTGTCGAGGAGACACCTCATTCCGATAAAATGCTGGATCTGAAAAGATCGGGGTTCGAATCCCCTGCCCTCCGCCATATTGCATCGCAATTTATATTGATTTGACATCGGCAGTACAGCCTGTATAATTACTTTAGTTTATCGGAATGAGGATCAATGCAGATCCAAAAAAGAAGACTCGCAAGGGTCTTCTTTTTTATTCCTATCGCATACGAAACAGTAGCAAATTTTGTCAACTTACCGAGTAAAATCTGAATCTTGCTACGGCGGGTTTTTTGTTGCCTAAAGTGTAGTAGAATACCTTCATGGAAATTTTAACCCTCGCTATCGTGGTAGTCCTGGTTTTAGGAGTCGCCATATTTTTGTATTCCCAAATAAAGTCGCTCAAGGAAAAGCCAGAAGATGCCAAAGACCAAGTTTTAATGGAGTGGTTAAAGAGCATGAAGCTAGAAGTTACCGAGTCAATCAACAAAAACTCGCAAACGCTGGAGCAGCAACTTAAAAGTCAGCGGGAAACTATGGAAAAGCAATTGAGTGACCAACGAATGGAAGCTACCAGGCAAAGTGGTCAAATGGCGCAAAATTTAACTCAAGCCTTAAACCAGCAGTTAAATAACACACAGGAAGTTATTAGAAATGTGCAAAAGCAGTTGGGGGGAATTGAAGAATTTGGCAAGGATATTAAGGATTTAAGCAATGTTTTAAAGTCACCAAAGTTGCGGGGCGGTTTGGGTGAGCAGTTTTTATATGAAATTTTGGCTAATGTTTTGCCCAAGGAGCTCTATGCTACGCAATATAAATTTAAGGACGGAAATACTTGCGATGCGATGGTGTTTACGGATAAAGGCATGATTCCGGTGGATTCCAAATTTCCTATGGAAAATTATAAATTGAGTGTAACTACGGAAAGCCCAGAAGAACGGGATAAAGCCAAGAAAAAATTTATTGACGATGTAAAAAAGCGAATTGACGAAATAGCAGGCAAGTACATTTTACCCGCGGAAGGTACAACAGAGAATGCGGTAATGTATATTCCCAGTGAAAGTGTTTTTTACGACATGATTGTAAATACGCCTGCAGTGGAGGAATACGCGCGGAATAAAAATATTATGTTGGCAAGTCCTAACACAATTTCCTACTTTTTAAAGGTGGTTTTAGTGGCGTACAAACAACACGAGTTGCAAAAGCATGCGGTAGAAATTCAAAAAGCTTTGGTGGGCATTAAAATTGAAGCGGAAAAATTTAACGAGGATTTGGGGGTTTTGGAGCGCCACATTACCAACGCGTACAAATCTATGGACGGAGTTAAAAATAGGTTTAGTAAATTTTTTAATCGGCTGGAGAATGTGCAATCCATTGAAGGTCCTAAGGAGCAACCTAAGTTACTTTAGGCTATACTGTACTTGATATGAAAAAACTGCCTAAAGAAAACGCACGGGTACAGAATAGATCTAACGATGTTTTGGTTTCCTTCCAAAATGTCACTAAAGAGTACGACAATGGATTTAAGTGTTTGGAGGATGTTTCATTTACCATCAATCGCGGAGAGTTTGTGTTTTTGGTGGGTAGATCTGGCGCGGGCAAGTCTTCTATTGTTAAACTACTCATCCGTGAGCAAACACCAAGTTCCGGAAGCGTAGTATTTGACGGCGTAGACATTGCCGCCATTCCTCATAAAGAAATACACACGATGCGTAGAAGAATCGGCGTGGTTTTTCAAGATTTTAAAGTTTTGGCATCTAAAAATGTTTTTGACAATGTGGCAATTGCTTTAGAAGTTACAGATACCCCAAAAAGTCAAATAAAAGAAGTGGTAGATAATGTACTAACCTTGGTGGGGCTTTTAGATAAGTCGCAAAGATTTCCCGCGGAACTTTCTGGTGGCGAGCTTCAAAGAGTTGTTATAGCGCGGGCTTTAGCGCACGAACCGGATCTTTTGGTGGCGGATGAACCCACCGGTAATATTGATCCTGTTTCGAGTGCGCAAATAATAGAAGTGTTTGAAAAAGTTAATAAAATGGGTGCAGCGGTTTTAATGGCTACCCATGACGATAGAGTAGTAGATAAACTAAAAAAACGAGTTGTACGACTTGAGGGAGGGAAGGTAGTTTCTGATGTTCAGGAAGGAAAATATGCCCAAAGTACTAAATAAGGTTTTGCAAAATGCTAATAAGGAAAAGCTTTTTACCGCATCAAATTTAGTTGTAATGACGCTAACATTCTTGGTTTTTGGACTTTTTGTGTTAATTGAAGTTTTGTCTCAAACGGCACTTAGCAAGCTGGAAAAAGAGGCCGCGGTTACTATCTTTTTTAAGGACGACTTTGGGGAGTCGCAAATTTTGAGTTTAAAGTCGCAGGTAGAAAGTGATAAACGGGTTTACAGCGTTAAATATGTATCTAAAGAGGATGCGTTTACTATTTTTAAGGAGCTAAACAAAGACGAGCCACTGCTTCTAGAATCGGTTACTGCTAGTGTCCTGCCAGCGAGTTTAGAAGTAAAAGCAAAAAATGTTTCTATGTTAAGTAGTTTGTCGGACGAATATACCAAAGTTGAGGGTGTAGAAGGGGTTAAATTTTTTAAGGATATTATTGAGCGCTTTAATTTTTGGCGAGGTGTTTTAAGTATTGGCGTTGGGGTAATTTTGGCAATTTTGCTTTTTGTTTCATTTTCTATTGTAGTTTCCACGGTTAGAACGGCAATTTCTCTGCGGGGGATGGAGTATGAAATTCTAAAATTAGTGGGCGCTACGGATGATTTTGTAAAAAAACCTCTAATTTACCAAGGAGTTATGTATGGCGGGGTTTCGGCTTTTATAGCGGGTTTAGTATATTCTACTCTAATACTTGTTGTACTATTTTCCGGGCTTCTAGGATCCTTAGGGATCTCTGAACTTGTTTTAATTTCCAGTTTGGCTATTCCTGCTTGGTTGTTTGCTATCGTTTTAACCTTGGTTTTATCTCTCTGCGGTATCTTTCTAGGCTACATCTCCAGCACCTCCGCGGTTAAAAAGTATTTAAATTATTAATGTATGTTTAAACGACTTTTGGTTTTCGCGCTACTTATAATTTCTTTTGCTGTGGTTATAAATATGCCTATTTTTGCTCAAGAAGACGCGCCAGCCGATGCCTTAAGAGATAAAATTGCGGAACTGGAGCAAAAGCTAAAAAATCTTGCCGGAACGGAGCAATCGCTTAGCAAAGAGATAAACTATTTGGATGCACAAATTAACCTTACGGAGTTGCGTATCCAGCAGTCAAACGCGGAAATTGTAAGAAGAAACACCCAGATTAGTAAGTTGGAGGAAGATATTGGCGACTTGGGGGAGCGGATTGGAAAACTATCCAGTACTATTGATCTTCAAAATGAAATTTTAGGCAAACGCTCGCGGGCTCGATATGAAAGTATTGAAACCTCTCCGCTGTATGTAATTTTTGGATCGGGAAGTTTAAGTGGGATTGTCCAAAAGCTGGAGTATTTGCGAACTATGTCGGTAGAGGATAAAAAATTGTTGGATCAAATGCGGGAAACGCGAGGTGTTTATGATAAGCAAAAAGGCTTGTTGGGCGATAAAAAAGACCAAATTGAGTCATTAAAAAAACAAGTAGAGGCGGAAAAGCGCAATTTAGAAGTATACAGCAATCAGCTTGATGCTAAAAAAGTGGAGAAGAAAAAGCTTTTGGAAGATACGCAAAATAACGAAGCCAATTATCAAAAGTTACTCTCCCAAGCCAAAGCAGAGTTAGAAGCTATCCAAGGAATTGTGGCGGGAATTAACTTTTCTAATGGAGAAAAGGTTAAAAAAGGCGATTTAATAGCCTATATGGGAAATTCCGGCTCGCCTTATTGTTCCACGGGCTCGCATCTGCATTTTGAGGTGCGGAAAAATGGAGCATTAATGAATGCGGAAAGTTATCTAAAACCAAAAACACTTATGGTTTATCATTATTCCAATGGAAATACTAAAATTGGAAGTGGAAATTGGGATTGGCCTATGGATAGTCCCCAAATTACTCAAAGATTTGGAAAAACTCCGTGGTCTTGGCGATATTCAGGTGGACAGCATACAGGAATTGATATGGTAGACGACAATATAAAAATTACCGCCCCGGCGGACGGAATTTATGTACGAAGCGTGCAAAATTGTTACGGAGTTGGTTTAAATTATGCCGCCATTGATCACGGAGGTGGAGTTGTAAGCTACTATTTACACATTCGTTAGCGTAGTGGCGGGGAATTCTAGTGAAACTAGAAGTCAAGATCTTGACACACTTCACAGCGACTATTAAATTGCGGGTGTGTTAATTTACGCGTGGCAGAGAATTATTAGTTTAGCCTTTTCGCTTGTTGTTATAGCGTCTATTATATTGTCCACGCTTTCATGTCTGCCAGTTTACGCCCTATCAGATTACTCTTTTGACTTTATTTTACCTCAAAATGTTTTAAGGGACGGGCAGGAAGTGGTTGCCCAATTTACTTGGAACATCCAAGATTTTACTATGGTGGAGCAAAAGCGACTCACGGTTAAGCCTTTTATTTCTGCGGGGGCGGTGGAAATTTACAATGAGGATTTAAAAAAATTTGTAGGCACGGCGGACTTTAATAGCTGGCTTCCCTCTTTGCAAAAAGAAATGCGCGTAAGGTTTAGTGGGGTGCAGAGCCTAGAAACCCCGGCGTCTTTGCACTTTTACCTTTACGACACTTTAACAGGTAAAAAATATGAAACGCCAGTTAAAAAGGTGTGGGGAACGGCTTATTATAAAAAGTATACGGATTTAATAAACGAGAATATCTTGTTGAATACGGGTATTCCAAAAACTTCTAACGACGCTAAAACGCTCACGGAGTCGGTAATCGATGTGGCTAAGCCCGCCGATACCAAACCCCACGACCCGGTTAAAATATATTTGTGGTACTTAAGTCCTGCCCTTTTTCTTTATGGTCTGCTAAAATCACCCCATGGTTTTGGTTAAAAAATGGTTTCCAGCCCTAGCAATTTGCGCTTTTTTGTTTTGGTCGTCGTCCAGATCCAATATGGAAATATCGCCGGACAAGAGTGTGGATTTCCCAACTAGGAAAATAGTCCATTTTCTTATCTACGGAGCTTTGTGCGTTTCGCTATATAGGGCAACGGGGAGTTTAGCGCTTTCAGTTATTTTAGCCGGGTTGTATGGTCTGTTTGATGAGTACCACCAGCTTTTTACGCCCTTAAGAAGTGGTAAAATGAGTGATGTTGTAATAGACTTGCTTGGAGCCACATCTGGCGCGTCTTTATTATGGAAATTTTATCCAAATCTACCAAAGATACTCAAAAACTGGCTGAAGCCCTAGCCCAAAAAGTTAAGCCCGGGATGGTTTTGGCTCTTTTTGGCGACTTAGGATCGGGGAAAACCACTTTTACAGCCTTTTTGGTAAAAGCTTTAGGTTTTGACTGCCGGGTGCAAAGCCCCACCTTTGTAATTCATCGGAGATATTCTCACTCGTCAGTCATTGCGAGTCCGCCTTGGCGGACGAAGCAATCTATCAATGTCATTCACCATGTAGACCTGTACCGACTGACTTCAAAGGAGGAAGTTTTGGATCTTGGACTGCCGGAGATGTTGCAGGAGTCGCATTCTCTAGTATTACTAGAATGGCCCGAGTTGGCAAGGGATTTTCTGCCTCCAGATGTGATAAAGCTTTATTTTACAACCATCGACGAGAATTCTAGGCGTATAATTGTGGAAGGACTGTAGGAACTTATGTACAAAATATACCTAGACACTTCAAAACGCTATTTAAATAAAGTTACGCTTTATGGTGATGATAAGGTAGTCGATGAGAAGTCTGGCGACATTGATGTGGTGCAAACCATCGCTGATTTGTTATCCGCGCATAAACTTAAACCCGAGGATGTTTTTGTGGATTATTTTGAAGGTCCAGGAGATTCTTTCACCGGTTTAAAAATTGGATCGGCCATTGCCAACACCTTTAACTTTGCTACGGGAAAAATAAAGTCAGCGGATGTAAAACTCCCCAATTACGGTCGCGAACCCAATATTTCCCCACGCAAAAACAAGTAATCTATTTACTTTCCGTGGCAGTTTTTAAATTTTTTCCCGCTACCGCAGTGGCAAGGATCGTTGCGACCAATTTTAAGTCCGCCGGATTTTACTTCCTCCACTTTATAGCCTTTTGGTGCATCATCTTCGGCGGTTACGCCACTTTGCAACTCTCCGTGTTGATATTTTACTGAACCCATCGCCAGCAGGCTGTCACTGTGTTTTTTTGGAGTCGTTCCACTAACTTGCGTTTCTATATTTTGGAGTCGTTGCCAAATTTCATTGTAAATTCGCTTTACCAAAAGCTCAAACCTACCGTGACCCTCCGTTCTATATTCCACTAAATGATCCCGCTGGGCGTAGGCTTTAAGGGCGGTAGATTCGCGCAGGTTTTCCATGTCCACCAGATGATCCATCCAATTAATGTCTATTACAGGCAAAGAACTTTCCGCAAAAATTAGGTGCCAAGGCACCTCGCCAAAGCCGGTTTGCATTTTATCCCAAAACTCTTGCGTAAAGCTGGTATTTTCCGCCAGTTTTTTAATAAGCCACTCGGCATTTTCTTTAATATGCTCTGGTAACTTACTGGTATTTCCATCCGTTAATTCCGTAAAGGATAAAATTTTTCTTCGTAATTTATAAACCACATCTCGGTGAATGTTTATAACATCGTCCATCTCCACCACGCGTTTTCTGCTGTCAAAATGAAAACCCTCCACTTTTTTTTGCGCGTTTTCAATAGAGCGACTCACTAGCCCTGCTTCCAAGGGGGTGTTGTCCTCCATGCCAAAACGATCCATAAGATTTTTCATTTGATCGCCACCAAAAATTCGCATTAAGTCGTCCTGCAGGGAAATATAAAACCGAGATGACCCAGGGTCGCCCTGCCTAGCCGCACGCCCCCTTAACTGGTTATCAATTCTTCTGGCTTCGTGTCGCTCTGTTCCTATAACATGCAGTCCGCCTAGAGCGGTTATTTCTTGTTGTTCCTCTGGGGTGGAAGGGTCTCCGCCTAAAATAATGTCTACGCCTCTGCCCGCCATATTGGTGGAAACTGTAACCGCGCCTTTTTTACCAGCTTGGGCAATAATTAAGGCTTCGCTTTCGTGGTTTTTGGCGTTTAAAATTTCATGTTTAACACCGCGCCTTTTTAATTGTTCGTGAATCATTTGCGACTTTTCTACGGAAGTTGTACCAACTAATACCGGTTGACCTTTTTGATGTTTTTCGGCAATTTCGTCTGCCACCGCCTTAAATTTGGCAGATTCGGTTTTGTAAATAACATCGTTTAAATCTTTTCTTACGCAAGGATTGTTGGTTGGAATAATTACCACCTCTAATTTGTAGATCTTAAAGAACTCTTCGGCTTCAGTTTCTGCCGTTCCCGTCATACCGGCAAGTTTCTTGTACATTCTAAAATAGTTTTGGTAAGAAATTTCTGCTAAAGTGCGTGATTCTTGTTGAATTTCCACCCCCTCTTTTGATTCCAGTGCTTGGTGAAGTCCGTGTGAGTATCTGTTACTAGGCAAGAGTCTACCGGTAAATTGATCCACAATAATAACTTGACCTTCTTTAACCACATAGTCTTTATCTTTTTCGTACAGCGAGTTGGCGGTAAGGGCTTGTTCTAAAAGATGCACCATTTCAAAATCTTGTTCGTACAGGTTTACTACGCCCAGCATTTTTTCTATCCTGCGGATACCTAAATCCGTAAGTGTAGAGGTTTTAAATTTTTCATCCACCTCATAATCCTGATTTTTTATAAGGTTTTTTACAATTTCATTGGAGTTTTTGTATCTTTCAGAGGGTTTTTGGGCGGTAGTGGAGATAATTAACGGGGTTCTAGCCACATCAATTAAAATGGAGTCTACTTCATCTACAATGGCAAAGTTATGCGCGCCGTAATCTCCGTTAGGATTAGTTTGTACTACCTCGCCGGTGCTTCTAGCCATGTTGTCGCGCAAATAATCAAAGCCAAATTCATGATTGGTTCCGTAAGTTATGTGACACAAGTACGCTTCTTTTCTGGGCGACTCTTTAAGATGCTTGGCGTATTCGTCTTGAAATTGCGGATTGGCGTACTGTGGATCGTAAACAAAAGCTTTTTCTTGCATAATTACGCCTACCTTTAAGCCTAGATAGTTATAAACCGGACCCATCCAACCTGCTCCGTGACGGGAGAGATAGTCGTTGGGAGTTACTAAATGTGCGCCTTTTCCGATTAACGCGTTTAGATACAGGGGCAAGGTAGCTGTTAAAGTTTTGCCTTCACCGGTTTTTTGTTCAGAAATTTTTCCTTGGTGCAAAATCATGCCAGCTATAAGTTGTACATCAAAATGGCGTTTTTGCAGGGTTCTTACGCTGGCTTCTCGTACTAAGGCGTAGGCTTTGGGCAAAATCTCATCCAAATGCGCTTTTTGTTCCGTATCGCTTTGATTTTTTAACTCGCTGATCCACTGATTGGTTTGTTCCACAGCTTGTTCCTGCGTCAACCCTTTTGCCCAACCCTCCAGCTTGTTAATTTCTGCCACCATCGGACGGAATTTATTTATTTGTCGCTCGTTAGAGTCAAAAAGTTTTCCAAACATAACCAGCGAATTATACGATATAATTGGCGGGTGGCAAAGAATTTTGAACTAAATAGCGACCAAAAGAGGGCAGTTGCGCACAAAGAGGGGCCTATTATTGTGGTAGCAGGTGCTGGTACGGGAAAAACGCGCGTAATTACGGAGCGGATCAAATATCTTATCCAGGAAAAACGCATCGACTCGGATTCTATCTTAGCTCTTACTTTCACCGAGAAGGCTGCTAACGAGATGCTGGAGAGAATTGGTGACATTATGCCCCTAGGTTATAAGGAACCGTGGGTTTCTACCTTTCATTCCTTTGCGGACAGGATTCTAAAAAAAGAAGGTTTAGAGATTGGTTTGGACATTGGTTATCAGATCCTGTCCTACCCTAAACAATGGTTGCTGGTGAGAAAGAATTTATTTGACTTTAATTTGGGTTACTACCGTCCTTTAGGAAATCCCACAAGATTTATTTCTGCAATTTTAAAGTTTATTTCACGGTTGCAGGATGAGGGAATTGACGAGGTGGAATTTGCTAAGTTTGTACAAAATTTCTCCAGCGAGGTAGAAGAGAAAAGAAAGTGGTTAGAACTTGCTTCATTTTATAAAAAATATCAGGAATTAAAACTAAAATATTCTTATCTGGATTTTGGAGATTTAATTTTATGGTGCTTAAAACTTTTTTCAAGTCGTCCAAATATCCTTAAAAAATATCAAAACCAATTTTTACACCTTATGGTGGACGAATTTCAGGACACTAATTTTGCCCAGTACCAGCTTGTAAAACTCCTTTTCCCGTTACGGGAATCCGCGAGAAGAAGTTTAATGGTAACGGGCGACGACTCACAATCGTGCTACAAATTTAGGGGAGCAGCTGTCTCCAACATCCTAGAATTTAAGGACGATTATAAAAATTGTGAAATAGTTACTTTAATCAGTAATTATAGATCTCTACAAAATATTTTAGACCCCGCATATACGCTTATACAAAATAATAATCCTGATACATTGGAATCAAAGCTTGGTATCAGTAAAAAACTAGTATCAAGTAATAAGAAAAGCAAAGTTGTCCCGCAAGTGTACGAGTTTGCCCGTTTGGACGAGGAAGTTAATTTTGTAGTTACCAAGATAGAGGAATTACTTGCCCAAGATCCGCAAATGTCGTATAAAGATGTGGCTATTTTAGCTAGAGCTAACAACCATCTGGATCCGTTTGTTCTGGCTTTGCGCGCTAAAGAAATTCCTTATCAATTGATTGGAAATCGCGGTCTGTATGATAAAGACGAGGTAAAAAATGTGCTAGCGTTTTTGCGGGTTTTGGTAAATCCTACGGACGGTGTAAGCCTGTACAGGGTTTTAAATAACCCCGTGTTTGCTATTTTACCTACAGATACTGCCAAAATTTTATCTGATTCCAAATTTAAAAAAATTGATTTTTGGGAGTGTGTAAAAAGTTCCACCAACGCCAGCATCAAAAACTTGGTGGAGATGATTGGCGGTTTCCAAAAAGAGCTGCTTAAATATGCGCCTTCCGGGTTTGTTTTCAAGTTGATTAACACCACCGGGATATTAGATGCCTACACTAAGAACGAGACTACGGAGAATCTCCTAGCCATTAAGAATATAAATTTGTTTTTGGATCAGGTGAAGAATTTTGAAAGCGATTATTTTAGAGACCGCAGAACTACCCCCACTATTTTGGATTACATAGAGTATTTGGATCTTATGATAGAAGCTGGGGATAACCCAGCGCAGGCGGAAATTGAGGATATTGATACGGTTAATTTGTCCACCATTCATTCTGCCAAGGGCTTAGAATACGAGGCAGTTTTTATGGTTAATTTGGTTTCTGGCAGATTCCCGTCACGAGAAAGGGGGGATTTAATTGAAATACCCAGTGAATTAATTAAAGAAACTTTGCCCACGGGGGATGAACATCTGCAAGAAGAGAGGCGACTTTTTTATGTGGCCATGACGCGCGCCAAAAAGCATTTATTTTTAACTTATGCTAATAATTACGGAGGCAAGCGCGATACCGCTGTTTCTGGTTTTATTTCGGAAACTGGATTAAAAGTTTCCCAAAAAGTAGCTCAAGAGCAAACCAAGGAAACGCAAACCATGTTTGGAGTGAAGTCGCAATATAGAAAACAGCAAAATGTAGGTGGGGTATTTAGGTTGGATTATGTAAACTACACGCAAATTTCCGCGTATCAAATTTGTCCGCTAAAATATAAGTATGCGCATGTGATTAAAATTCCTACTCAACCAAGCTTTGCGCTAACTTTTGGTAACTCTATTCATTCCACTTTGCGAGAATTTCACACTGAAGATATTTTTAACGGAAATGTAAGTTGTGAGCGGTTGTTAGAGTTGTACAAAAAAAATTGGGACGGTACGGGTTATCTTGATCCAAAACAACGGGAGCAAAGGTTTGCATCGGGTGAAAAATTTTTAAAGGAGTATTACCAAAAGGAAAAGGGTGGGAGTAAAAAAATCATTGAATTGGAAAAAACCATTAATCTAAAGTTGGCGGGGGTTAAATTTACCGGTAGGGTTGACAGGATAGATAGGATTGATGGGAATAAAGTGGAAATTATTGATTATAAAACCGGTAAGCTAAAGGAGCAAAAAGATGTGGATAAGGATCTGCAAACTTCTTTATATGCCTGGGGGGTGCGGGAAAATTTTAACTACGAGCCGGAAATTTTAACACTTTATTTTGTGGAGGAAGTTACCAAAGTAAGTTCGCATAAAACTTTGGAGCAAATTAAAGAGCAGGTGGCTAAAACGGAGGAGGTGGTGGAGATTATGAAAAAGGGCGACTTTACGGCAACTCCGGGTTTTCACTGTGATTGGTGCGACTACAAAGACCTCTGTCCATTTGCTCAAAAAAGCCTCTAAATCCCTCAATTTGCCATAATTGGAGGAGTTGGACTCCCTTAATTTGACTAAATTGGAGGAATTGTGTATACTGTACCAACTATGATACAGAGGAAAATTAACATCCAGGAACACTTAGAACCTAACAAAGTCTTAATTATATACGGTCCGAGACAGGTGGGAAAAACCACTTTGGTAAACGAATTTTTAAAAATAACTAACCTACCGTATAAATTTTTTACCGGCGACGATTTAGAATTTTCTAAAGATTTTGCGCAGTGCGACATGGGGTTTATTAAAAAACTATTGGGAAATACCCAACTATTAGTTGTTGACGAAGCTCACAAGATTGAAAATATCGGTAGAGCTCTTAAACTAACTGTGGATACAATACCGGGCATTTATGTTATATCTACCGGGTCGTCTTCTTTTGACCTTTCTAATGCAACCGACGAGCCTCTAACAGGTAGGAAAAATGTGGTTCATCTGTACCCCTTGTCCTTAGGCGAGATCACGAGTACTTTTGGTGAGTACGAGGTGGGTAGAACATTAAACGATTACTTAATTTACGGAATGTATCCTAATGTAATTACCTATCCCACCTACGATCAAAAACGCAATAGAATTACAGAAATTGCCAACGCTTATTTGATTAAAGACATTTTAGAGTTTGATAAAGTTAAAAAATCAAAGGTAGTGATAGATTTATTAAAACTCCTAGCTTTTCAAATAGGTAACGAAGTCTCCACCAAGGAGTTAGCGGACAATTTGGGGTTGGACGGTAAAACTGTAAAACGCTATTTAGATCTTTTAGAAAAATCCTTTGTCGTTATGCAACTCACGGGTTTTTCCAGAAATTTACGGAGTGAGATTAACAAGATGAGTAAGTATTATTTTTACGACTTGGGGATACGAAATGCCCTGATTGCTAACTTTAATAGTGTTGATCTACGCGACGATGTAGGACATCTTTGGGAAAATTTTGCCATTATGGAGAGAATTAAAGCTAACTCATACAATAAGGTTTATACAAATTATTATTTCTGGAGAACATATGAACAAAAAGAGATAGACCTTGTAGAGGAGCGTGGAGGTAACTTGTATGGGTACGAGATGAAGTGGTCAAACGAGAAGATTAAAGCACCAGAGGAATGGTTAACTACTTACGCTAACGCATCTTATGAAGTAATTACGTCCAATAATTATCAGGAATTTTTATTGAAGTAGTCGGTACATCCTACAAAGCTTGGTCTTAGTTTATATCGAGTCGGTTTAGAACCCTTTTAAAGAGGGATAGCGGAATTGTAAAGACGGGAGAGAAATTTTAGGACCAATGAATAATATTTTATTTGTGGATAGGGGAAAGCTGCTTCAATCCCGCCAAAGCGCTCTTTAAAGTGTGAAAATCCGCCCCAAGTTTTAGTAAAGGAGGGAAAGCGTTTATCATCTCTGCCTTCCAGGTCTAAAAATTTATAACCGCACGACTTTAAATATAGGATAGATTCCCACAAAAGTAGGTAGCCAAATTTGGTTTTTCTACCTTCTTCCGAAGTTCCGCCGTGCATAAACCAAACATTGCCATTAAAGCCCAGAAACATTTTTGCTCCTTGAATTACACCATCGGAGTTTTTTACTACAGCAAAGTGGCATTCCGAACCCCAAAGGTTAATTTTGGTTTTTAAATCGTCAAAACTTGGGACAAAGAATTTTTGTTTGATAGCCGTATCTTTTAAAGCCGGATAAACTTGAGATAGTAGATCAATGCTGGGATTGCTGTAAAAATCTACATGTCCCTCCTCTCTTTTGGCTCTGTTGATGGAGTATTTGGCACTACGGCTAAGGTCACTATGTAAAGTTTCTACATCGTGTTGTAGGTCAATAAAAATGGTGGACGGAGGGCATAGAGGCGATTGACTAATTTTGCAGTGTGCTCGGGTTAACTCGTCAACGCCTTGTTCCAGTGAAGGCTCAAGCTTAACAAACGCAAATTTATTATCAATAGCGAGGTCGTCGATGTTTTTTAAGTTGTCCGTGGTTAAATTTGCAGGTCTTTGCATTTTAGCAATGGTTAAAGGTCCGGCTTGGCGTGAGTAAATGTTTTTGCAGTCGCCCAAAGAGTGTTTTTGCCACCCCAAATACTTAAGGTACTCGCCCCACTGTGGAGATTGCCTAAGATCAATTATCTGATTAATTTTAGAATTTTCCATCTTATATTATTAGCAAGATTAAACATTTTATAAACTTTAGCGTTAATTACCAAGTCATACGAATCCATAAATTCCGTAAGTTTTCCGCCAAATTTAAGTTTAAAGTTGGTAAAGCCCCACCAAGGGTCGGTTTGGTCGTTAAGGTTTTTACACGCACCCCACATATCAAAAGAAGTACAGCCAAGTTCCTTGCCAAATTTTATAGTTTCCCAGCCAAGAAGATTGCTAGGAAATAGATTTTGCAATTTGTCCGAGGATCCTCCGTAAGGGTAATAAAGTACCTGGTTGTGGGAAAAAAGCATCCAGGAGGAAAGCGCCTCACCGTTAAATTTAGCACTTAGTATGTGGCACATGCCTTTGGGGGAGAGGGTTTCCCAGATTTTTTGATAGTAGTGTTTGGGGTGAATGTAATATTTTTGTCTTAAGGAAGTGGCGTAAAGGAGCTCAAAAAAAGTTTCAAAGCCATCCAGGTTTTTGGCTTTTTCTATTAGTATGCCATTTTTTTGCGCCAATTTCATGTTGTAGCGATGCTTTGGGTGGAGGTTTTTTAAAAGTTCTTCTTCGGTTTTGGTTAAATCCAAAATTACGGTACTAGAGGCAAAGGTTTCTTTGGGTGACTTAATACAGCGATCCTGGAAAAGCATTTCCGCGTTTTTTGCCTCGGGTGAGCCTTTTACCACATTAGGCACATCAAAGTTTATACTCACGCAATTTTGGGATTTTAATGATTCTTCAAGCCTACCCCAGTCAATGGCAAATGGATTAACCTTTGGCGAGTACGCCACAAAATAGGGCGAAAAGGGTATTTGATGCTTGGAATAAAAAACTTCTCCGCATCGCACGGTCGGTGTACCGTAAGCACTTTTAAACTCCGCCCATTCCTGTGTTTGAACTATGTGATTGGTAGTTTGCATAAATCCTCAATATGTATTATAAATTAAAGTATCAATTCCGCAATATAGCGGGGTTAGATAGAGACCGGCGGTTTGTTTAGAAAGCGAGCCGCTTAAAGGGCTCGTGGTCGACAAAAAATGGCTTCGAGCCCTTTTACTTGCTTTCCGTAAAAATTTGAATGTATTTATTCGATCCATAATTTTGGGCGCGGTTTGTGCCGTCGAAATGGTATTTTTCCAGCTCTTCCTTAGTGAAAACTTTATTGAGCATTTTGCGGGGATGCGAAAAAACACGGTGGAGGAATTTCTCGTAACGGGAAATGTCTTGGGAAGTCAAACCGGATGGTCTCCTTGTAAGCTTTATAACTGCACCGTCTACTTTAGGAATAGGAGAAAATAAATTTTTATCCACAATTTTTAGAATTTCCGTTGTATAAAAGGTTTGCACAAAAACAGAAAGATAGTTTGAATCAGGAACTTGTTTGCAGATTTTTTGCGCCACTTCTTTTTGAATTAAAAACACGCAGGTTTTTGGCATGGGTTCGGTTTTTATTAATCTATGCAAGAGAGGTGAGGTAATGTTGTAGGGTAGCGAGCCGATTAGCTTTAAACGGGCGTTTTCTGGTATCTTAAAATCGTCCAGCAAATTTAAAATGTTAGCGTTTACAATTTTTACATATTCGCTTTCCACTATCTTTGACTTTAGAATGGGAATCAAGTCGACATCAAATTCCACAGCAGTAAGGTGCGCTTGTTTGGATTTACAAATAGATGCTAACGACTCTGTTAACCCGCCCATGCCACTGCCGATTTCTATAATTTGATCGCCGTTAATAACATTGACGCTTTCCACCATTAACCGAGCGACTGTTTGATCTTGAAGGAAGTTTTGCCCCAGGGCTTTTTTTGCTCTCACAGTTTCTACCATGAAAAATTTCTCCTATCGATGTCTAGCGTATTTAAATACTCATCCAGATTCTTATTAAAAGATTTTTTATGCGTCATAGGTAAAGAGGGTTTCTTGCTCTTAATTATTTTTAACATCTCTTTAGGAATTTCGGCTAAAAATCTGCTAGGCGGATTAGACTGAATACTCCCAAAATACATTCTCAAACCTGCATTGCTAAAATAAAGTTTCTCCATAGCGCGCGTTACCGCCACATAGCAAAGTCGGCGTTCTTCTTCCAATTCTGCCACTTCTCCTAAAGATTGCGCATGCGGGAAAAGCCCCTCCTCCATTCCTACAATAAACACAACGGGAAATTCCAAACCTTTGGCAGAATGGATCGTCATGAGAGAAACAAAGTTTTTATCCGTTTCACTTTTGCGACCAGGTTTATCCGAGCTTTCAATTAGTGCCACATTTTCCAAAAACTCTTCCAAATTTACAAATTCCGAGGCTACGCTTCTTAATTCTTTAATATTTTCAATTCTGGAAAGCGCCTCGTCTGAGCCGTCGTTTAGGTATTCCAGATACTGGGTAACTTTTATAATTTCGTCCATAGATTCTAAAGTGGATCTTTCCGGCGACTTTTCTATCCAGTCGTCAAAGGGCAGTTTAGTTTTGGTTACAATTTCTTCCAATACCCATTTGTTATTTTTGAGTATCTCTCTAGATTTATCTCCAATACCTTTTGGAGGAACATTAATTATTCTTTCCCATGATACTGAATCCTTTGGGTTATGCGTTACGCGCAAATAAGCAACAACATCCTTAATTTCTTTGCGGGCGTAAAATTTGAGTCCGCCGTAAATTCTGTACGGAATGTTGTTTCGCATAAGCGATTCTTCCATGCTTCTGGACTGCGCGTTAGTTCTGTATAAAATAGCAAAATCTTTATACGAGCGATTGGCTTTGGTAATTTCTTCACAAATAAATTTGGCCTCGTCCTTTTCACTTTCCGCGGTGTAATAAAAGGGCATATCTCCTGAACCTTTATCCGTCCACAAATTTAAAGCAATGTGCGAAGTATTATTTTTAATAATATGTTTTGCCGTGTTTAAAATATTTTGCGTGGAGCGGTAGTTTTGTTCTAAATGATAAATCTGTGCATCCGGGTAGTCTTTTTGGAAATTTAGAATGTTTCGGTAATCCGCGCCCCTAAAGCTATAAATGGCTTGTGACATGTCGCCCACTACATACAGATTATGACTTTCTTGTGAGAGTAGTTTGGTAATTTGATACTGCGCTTTGTTAGTGTCTTGATATTCGTCAACCATAAGAAACCCAAACTGGGTTCGATATTTTTCCAAAGTTTCTGGTGATGCTTTAAACAGGTTTACCACCTCAAAAAGGAGATCGTCAAAGTCCAAAGCGTTATTGTTAGATAGGGTTTGTTGGTAGCGGGGATATATTTGCGCCACGGTTTTTTGAAAAATTCCTCTAGCATACGCGTGGTATTGCCCGTGGGAAATAAGCTCGTTTTTGGCACTGGAGATGGTAGAAAGTACTGCTCTTGGGCTAGTTGTTTTTGGGTCAAGACCTAATTCTTTTACAATATTTTTAACTATCGACTCGGAATCATCGGTGTCATAAATTAAAAAGTTGGGAGAAATGCGGTTGTTTTTACCGTCTTTTTTTAGGATTCGCACGCAGATAGAGTGAAAAGTTCCGCACCAGTAGAGCGATTCCGATGCGTCTAGTAGCTTATCAACTCTAGTTTTCATTTCAGTTGACGCCTTATTGGTAAAAGTTACGCATAAAATTTTTTCTGGTGATACTTTGTGTTCCTTAATCAAATAGGCAACTCTATGAGTAAGTACGCGCGTTTTTCCGCTTCCTGGACCTGCCACCACTAAAGCCGGACCTATAAAATGCCTTACTGCCTTTATTTGTTGGGGATTTAGATCTGTTTCCGCAAAGTTTTGCACATGCAAATCATACCACCTTGGTATAATTCTCTAACTTATGGATTCTGCTAAGAGATATTACATCAAAACCTTTGGGTGTCAGGCTAATCTTGCCGACTCTGGAACCATGGGGGGAATTTTGGAAGCGTTGGGTTATGAGAGGTTTGCTCCCACCGTAGATGAGAAGGAGGATTTGGTTCTGGAGGAAGTTTTAAGAAATGTGGGTCTTTTAATAATAAATACCTGCTCCGTACGCCAAAAAAGCGAGGATAAGGTTTATGGGATGGGAAAGATGGTAAAGCGGGTGTTTAACGATGTTGGGAAGAAGCCCACAATTATTTTATCTGGTTGTATGGTGGGTTCGGCTATGGGCGAGCGCAAAAGGTTTGAACTGGACACCTTAAAAAAGAAAATGCCTTGGGTGGACGACTGGATAGGTACAACGGATATTGCTGTGTTACCAAATATCTTGTTGGAGTCTAAAAAAGTAGACCTAAAAGAAATTAGTCCGACTGTGGAAGCTGGGGATTTTGCCTATGTAAATATCTCCACAGGTTGTGATAATTTTTGTAGCTATTGCGTAGTTCCCTATGCCCGAGGCAAAGAGATTTCCCGCCAGCGTGAGGATATTGTACGCGATGTGGAAAATCTTATAGACCGTGGTTATAAGCGGATTATGTTATGCGGACAAAATGTAAATTCGTGGGGGCTTGGAACTAAAGAAAAGTTTAACCTTAGATCTGGCGAGAGCAAAAAAACGCCTTTTGCGGATTTGTTACGAGAAGTTCAATCTCTGGATGGTTTAGAGGAATTGGCGTTTATTTCCTCCAATCCGTTTGATTTTACTCAAGAGTTAATAAAAGTTTTGCCACTTCCCAAAATGTCCAAATACCTACATATTGCGGTGCAATCAGGCAATAATGAGGTGCTAAAAAAAATGAATCGCAGACATACGGTGGAGGAGTTTATAAGACTGGTTAGAGCAATTGAGAAAGCTGTACCAGATATTGAGCTGGGAACGGATATAATTGTGGGTTTTCCCGGCGAAACCCGTGAGCAATTTATGGATACCGTAGGGTTGTTTAAAACTATAAAATTTAAGGTGGCGTTTATTTCTATTTATTCCCCTCGTCAAGGCACGCCCGCAGAAAAATTTTATCAAGATGATGTTTCTCACACGGAAAAAAAGTGGCGACACGCGTATTTAACAAAAGTTTGGCGAGAAAGGTTAAAAAGTGTCAAATAAATTAATCGTCATTCTTGGTCCAACCTGCACCGGTAAAACCTTTTTGGCGGTAAATTTATGTAAGCGTTTTAACGGGGCAATAATTTCTGCCGACTCTAGGCAAGTTGTGCGATTTATGGACATTGGAACTGGTAAAGTTCCGGCTGGGGAAAACCATCAACAGATAGCTAAGTTGGTTGACAAGTGGATTGTAGATGGGGTAGATATTTCTGGTTACGACTTAGTAAGTCCGGATGAGTACTTCTCTGCGTACAACTTTGTGCAGTACTATCAAAGAATATTCCCACGGGTTTCTCGTAACGGGAAAAGTGTTTTTTTAGTTGGTGGTACGGGCTTTTACATTGACGCGGTTACGGGTAGAGCCGCACTGGCGGAAATTAGTCCAAATATGAAGTTAAGAAAAAGTTTAGAAAAATTGTCCACAGAGGAGCTGGCAGAAAAACTTTGTGAGCTTGATGAGTCAATTTATAAAATTATCGACACTAAAAATCCTGCCAGATTAGTTAGAGCGATTGAAAGAGCTACGCAAACGAGTAGTGTCGTTGCGAGTGGAATGACGATCCATAATCCAGTCTACATAGGTCTAACTGCAGAGCGGGAAATTTTATACAATCGAGCAGATAGGTGGGTGGACGGCATATTTACTGAAAAATTATTTGAGGAAGTGCAACTTATTCAAACGCGGTTCCCCAAGTCGCACAGATTAAAAGGATTAATTTACACCAGCTCTGTTGACTATTTAACTGGTTTAATTCCCTTGGAGGAGGCTAAACAACAAGCCAAATTTGCCATGCATGCTTATATTCGGCGTCAGCAGACTTGGTTTAAGAGGAATCCAGAGATTAAGTGGTTGGATATTAGCAACAAAAATTTTGACTCCGAGGCAAGTTCGATAGTACAATCAGAATTAAATGGATAAAAACATTGTGGTTTCAACAAAAACACTGTTAATTTTGGGCGGGGCGCTTTTGGCGGGATATGTAATTATTATGATGGGCAGAGTTTTTGCTATTTTAGGTGTGGCGCTTTTAATAGCCACTGCCGTTGAACAATCGGTAAAGAGGTTGGTAAAGAGACGCGTAAGACGGGGCTTTGCGGTTTATCTAGTGTATATTTTGCTTATTATAATAGTGGCAGGTATTTTTACCATTGGCGTGCCTCCATTAGTAAAAGAGGTTAGAAAACTTATTGCCAACCTGCCCACCATAGCGCAAAGTTTAAGCGGGTTAGAGGCGTTTGGCTTTTCCCCGCAGGACATTTTGCCCCAAGTTACCAAAGTAACTTCTAATATAATTTCCATTTCGTATTCAATTTTTTCTAATGTGGCGGTGTTAATTACGGTTTTCTTTTTATCTTTGTATATGTCTTTGGACTGGGAAAATATTAAAGCTCGACTTTTATCTCTTTTTAAATCAGAACTTCGCGACGAAATAGAAGAAACCATTTTTGAGATTGAGGTATCGATTTCACAGTGGATTAAAGGTCAAGCGTTTCTTATGCTGGTAGTTGGGGTGGCTTCTTTTGCGGGGTTTTCGGCTATTGGCATTGAGTATGCCTTGGCTCTGGCGGTAATTGCGGGGCTTTTGGAAATGATCCCTATGATAGGTCCAGTTATCACCACCATTCTTGCTTCTGCCATAACTTTTACACAGTCGCCTATTAAAGGTATAATGGTGGTTGTACTATGCATTTTAATTCAACAGTTGGAAAATAATATTTTAGTGCCAAGAATTATGCAAAAAGTTTCAGGTTTTAGTCCGCTAGTAATCCTTATCTCCGTTATTACCTTTACCAACTTTTTTGGTCTTGTAGGGACTTTGGTTGCCGTGCCGTGCGTTATGGTGGGTTATGTAATTGTTAAGCGGATTTTAAATTACGCAGGAAGCTAGTAAGCCAGATTCTGTTTTAGTCGATCATCTATCTAATATCCATCTTTTTATCTCGCCGAGCCAGCTCAAACGATAAGTTCGTGGATTTCCGCGGGTGGGATTGCCCGTTTCACATTTCTCGTCTCTGTTGCTCTTGGAGGTTGTTAATTCAACCACCACCCTTTGCCTTTTCAGGCTTTGGGACCGGCAGTTACCTGCTGGAGCTTACGCCCCATTCCCTGCTCTGTGCGGTCTGGACTTTCCT
>CAZNNN010000004.1:33689-35271 GCA_964574405.1 uncultured Candidatus Saccharibacteria bacterium
AGCCTATGGAGGTAAAAACACTCGATACTAAAGATGTGGCAACGAAAATAGGTGAGTTTTTAACAGGTCCTTATGCCTTTGACCAGACTTGGGCTCCAAACGAAAAAGCAATGGTTTTACAAGCACCTTTAGAAAGTTTAGGTCGTGAAAAACACCGCTATTGGTATATAGAAAACGAGCTCGGAGAAATAATCGGGGCTATTGGTGTGCGGGAGAATAAATACGGAAGTGGTGGTTACGAGATGGATTCAGATTATATTGCAGTTCATAAAAATTACAGAAATCAAGGTATAGCGGGAAAGCTTCTAGAGGTTATGGAAGATTTTGTTAAACAGCGCGGGGGTAGATACATTCATGTGCTTACCTGCGATATTCCATCCTACGAACCTGCAAGAGCCTTTTATCAAAAACATGGCTACAAAAAGGTGGCGAATATGCCCAACTACTATGTTGTAGGTGAGGGGCGCATTGATTTTTACAAGGAGTTGGTTCAGTAACTCTCTTTATTAATATGAAAATGGCAATCATAATCAACGGTTGGGATCAAAGACCGGATCAAGAGTGGTTGCCGTGGTTGGCGGAGGAGTTAAGCAAGAAAGGCTGGACTGTTGAATTGCCTGCCATGCCCAATTCTCAGATGCCTAAGTTAGAGGAGTGGATGGATAAATTAATCGCGCTTGTCCCCAATGCGAATACGGTTTTAATTGGTCACTCTTTAGCAAACGCATTGATTTTAAAATATATGGAGCGTAAAGACATCCTACTCAAAGCAGCTTTTCTAGTTGCCGCGTGGGATTATCAATTACCGGATTTGTTAGAAGAGCACGGCACTTTTTTTAAAGAGGGTTTTGATTATCAAGCCATTAAAGCTAAAAATATTCCCATCACAATATTCCAGTCAACCAACGATCCTTATTTAGATTTTAGCAAAGGTAAGCAATTGGCTAAAAAAATTGGGGCTACCTTTATTGCAGTTGAAAACGCGGGTCATTTTGGGGAAAAATCTGGCTATAAGCAATTTCCCGACCTGTTGAAATTAGTAGAGCGACTTTAGAATATGAATCTGGGAATTATAAAAAATATTCTGCTTAATAATCCTGAACTGCTGGAAAAGTTGGAAGTTTTAAAGCTTGCGTCGGAGTTGAACCCGGAATTTAAAACTCCAAACATCACCGGAGGTTATCTCAGGGATATTTTATTAGGAAAAACATCATCAGACTGCGATGTGGTTTTCGAGGGTTATATGAAAAATCAGCCCGGAGTTTTAGAGTGCGTAAAGGAAGCCGAGAAAAAACTAAAATACGAACCTTATGACGGTTGGGAGTTCGAAAATTTTAAGGTTTCAGGCTTATCTGGAGATATTTTTGAGGATGTTATCGGCTTTTATTCTAACCACACCGATTATTTAACATTGATAATGTGCGATGGGAATAAGAATATTAGAGTGGGTTCTAAACATACTTTAGAGTGTTTAGAGAATCGGCTGTACGATATAAGATACCAAGGCTTGCTGGTTTGGTTGGGATTTAGAGAAAGGACTTATTTTAGAGCAATGGCTGGGCTTGGGTGCAGAGGCATGTAT
>CAZNNN010000005.1:0-18545 GCA_964574405.1 uncultured Candidatus Saccharibacteria bacterium
GTGTAAACTGCCAGTATGATAGCAAGAACCTTAGCTAAAGAGCTTGTAAACATAGCAGGGAAGTATCCGGTGATTTCTG
The DNA here is from genome assembly GCA_964574405.1 of uncultured Candidatus Saccharibacteria bacterium. Lineage (GTDB taxonomy): Bacteria > Patescibacteriota > WWE3 > UBA101185 > UBA10185 > JBBAAW01. The sequence goes on from CAZNNN010000005.1 coordinate 80, forward strand.
TAACAGGTCCCAGACAATCCGGCAAAACCACACTAATTAAAAGCCTGGCTTTCCATACTGGAGGCAAGTTACATAATAAGGATACTTCCGCCATATTATAACAATTGGAATAAGAGGGTAGTTAAAGCACCCAAAGTCCATTTTGTTGATACAGGACTAGTATGCACATTGCTTGGTATAAAAAGCACCGCAGAATTGGCGCACCACCCGCAAATTGGAAGTATTTTTGAGTCCTATGTATTTTCTGAATATGTAAAACGAAAGGTCAATTTTGAGCTAACCGCCGATCTGTATTTTTGGAAAGATAAATCTAATAAAGAGGTTGACATATTATTGGAAGCAGGAAACATAACAGAAGCCATTGAAGTAAAATACGGTCAGACCATAGCCTTGGAGTACTTTGCCAATTTGGAAAATTATAGATTTTTATCCAAAACGCCGGTAAAAACCAGCGTTGTGTACGGCGGACAGGGGATACACGAGCGAGGCAACCATGTAGTTTACGGGTGGCGGGAATTTTAGACCGCCGATGTAGAGATAGCCAGCTATTGACACCGGTTAAACACCCACGAGTAAAATCCAGCAGTATGGAAGTTAAAATAATTAAACCGTTTAAGGGGGAGTTTCCCATAAGTCAAAAATTTGGCGAAGCAGGGGAGTGGTATGTAAAAATTGTCGGCTATCCGCACAACGGCATGGATTTTGCCATGCCCACCGGAACACCCGTATTAGCTTGTGATGACGGGGTTTTATCCTATGCAGATAATGTACCGGACTCCGATGGCTTAGGGATTAATATTTCCCACGAATGGGGGCTTTCGCAGTATTGGCATTTAAGCAAATTGGCTGTTAAGTACCAAGAAAAGGTTGTAAAGGGGCAAAAGATAGCCGAGTCGGGTGCTACCGGGTGGGCTACCGGTCCGCATTTACACTTTGGAATTAAAGTAAACGGACAAGGTTTGCCAAACATGAGGGGGTGGTGTGACCCTAGTCCGTTTTTTGATAAAGTAATAACAACTGAACCCCCCGCAGAAAATAACCCCAGAAGCCACACAGTGACCCGTGGCGAAACTTTATGGGGGATAGCGGTGAAATATTACGGAAAGGGATATTTATGGTCTAGGATCTACGAAGCAAACAAAAAGATTATAAAAAATCCGAATCTAATTTATTCCGGACAAAAATTTTTGATATCTTAAAATAGACACCCGAAACAAACACAAAAAATAACGACTATGGGTTACGCCGATCAACTTTTGTAAATAAAAGGCAACTAGCCACATAACGAGTGTGGTTATAACTGGGCGGGGCAGGGCGGTTTTATCAGCACAAACGAGATGTCGTTCTTTGTTGATTTAACGACATTATGAAACTATGGCAGGGACTCCCCTAGTTTTGCATTAATATCATACCCAAAGCTCTTTTACATAGTTCAATACGATATACAGCAGAATGTTGCGCATCCAACCGACCATGTGTTTTAATATGCCTAATGCCTACACCTTCTTTAGAACTACAAGACGGAGAAATCTCATCCTTAGTTGGTGGAGACCCAACGGACGAGGCAACCCCTACAGGAAAAGGTAATGCAGATAGCCCGGAATCTGCGGGGTTCCCACCAAGTAGCGAAGCGCCCCCAACTCCAGAAAAACCAGAGGGTAAAATAAACGTTACAGTAGAAGGACTTCCGTTGTTGCACCAGCTAGCAACTGAGCTGGCACAGCAAGAAGCGGGCCACAGCATGGAGTATGTTTCCAAGACATTTATTAACGACGGTTTTCTCGACATGTCTATTGTTAGCCTCATAGGGATAGATAGGAAGCAAACCGGTACGCTGAATGACAAGTTTAACTTATTTAGCGAAGTATTTTATAACTCAGATTATGTTAATAAACCTCCGTATGGTTATTTTAGTGAACATGAACAAGAGGAGTTCCTGCATACATTTGCCAAAAACGGGTATGAAGTAACACCAGACCCACATTATTCACAAGGTATTACTGTTTTCCATGTGCAAAGGAATGGAGTAATAATGTCGATCCGTTTGACCTATTACAGCAGGGAGGATGAGGAACGATTTATTCTTGGACAAAGTGCCGCTGAGGCAGAAAAAGGCCACACGGACGGCTACTATACAAAGACTAGAGTGCCAAAAATAGCTGAGGGTTTAAAGTCATCAAACGTTTTTTTTTGTTTGAGCGGAAACACAACCGATGAGACATACAACCACCCAGATCTTTTTGATTTAGCAGATTTTACTCACCAATCTGAAGAGTTCGCTGAGGGATACAAATTATTCCTTGAAGAGGTTTACCGGGTGAAGGGGGTGGCAAGATTAGATTTAGATATCCGTATAAGACCGCCCGTATTAAACTTGGATAGTCTTGCTGAAGTCAAAAGCCAGACGGGCTCTGAATACACGGCCACCGCTACAGAACAGATGAGGAGAGAGGTAACTGACTTTGAGGATATTGCCGGACAGGACACAGCTGTTGCACAAGCCAAGCGTTTAGTTTTGGAGATAAATCACCCTGAAGTTTTGGCTCGTAGAGGTGTGAAAAGACCTAAAGGAATTCTTTTTTATGGACCGCCCGGGACAGGAAAAACCATGATTGCTAGAGCGGTTGCAACTGAAGCCAATGCCGCCTTTTTTAATGTTAAAACATCTGACGTTGGAGCCAAGTGGTATGGTGAGTCGGAAAGATTGGTACAGGAGGTTTTTGACCGTGCGAAGAAATCAGCCGCAGCAGGCAGGAAAGCAATAGTATTCTTTGATGAACTTGACGCTTTAGCTCCTTCCCGGACAGAGGCACACGAAGCAACACGTAAGGTTGTTGCCACATTGCTCCAGAATTTGGACGGGTTTGAGGATAATCCAAATGTAACAGTTATAGCTGCGTCAAATCTGCCAAAAGACATTGATCCGGCCTTACGGAGAGCCGGAAGATTTGACAAGTTTATTGAAGTAGGCCTCCCCACAGCAGGGGGAAGAGAAGCAATACTAGCAGTCCACATTAATAAAGCAAGGGAGAGGGCATCTGAATCCAGTACCCTTTTTGCTGAGGACCTAGACCTCAGCCAAATGGCCCAGGCTACGGAGGGTATGAGCGGTGCTGACTTAGCAAATTTAATTAACCTGGTATTGGAAGAAAAGGCGATGCATGAGCTAGAAACAGGCGCATGGGTTCCCGTTTCTACCGAAGACCTTAACACCTACGCCCGTGTTTTAGGAAAAACCAAAGAAGAAAAGAGACGATTGGGGTTCGAGTTACCGCCACAAAAAAACGGAATATAAACTCGAGGCAGTAATAAACCTATAACAGAAACATTTAAAACAAAAGCTGTCACACCACTCCCCTACTCGACTTGGGTACACTATTCATTTCCTTAAATAATTGTAAAGGTATTTGTAAACATAATTGTAAAGACCGAATGTTTACGAATCCCCTACCCCGTCGAATGCCTTGTCATACCGCCCTTTATAGTCTCTTATAAGAATTTATTAAAATAAAGAATTTTCTGTAAGAAAATTACACTCCCCTACCCTATCAGGCTTTAGTTTGCAAAACAAAGTACAAAAACCTAAAATGCATTTAATTTGCTCACGCAAATTCTTAAATAGGTAATAGATTCAGACAAAATCTCTTATCTAAAAGAAATGTATTTGCATTTAAGACGTTTTTCCGTTTTTTTGTCGGCGTCTTAAACCGGATACCTCTTTCGTTCGGTTCCCCTAGGACGATGCCCGTCTCCAGTAATTAGCGGAGTGTTAGATGTTCAACCCCAAATCAGCCATGTGACCCCGCATTTGTTTTTCTACCTTTTTGTCCACATCCTTCATAGTGTCGTTTATGAGATCACGCAGGGATTTTTGCTCCACCCCATCAATTTCTAATTTCTCCACCCGCTTGTCGCCTCGAATTAAAATTTTAATGCCCTGTTTCTCGCCTTCCACAAAAATCTGCTCCAACTCTTTCTTAATTTCCCCCTGGGCTTTTCTTAACTTATTAAGATCCTTAATTTTGTCAAACATAGGTTGCCTTTCTTTCTAATTTAAAAAGTTCTCGTAACTTTTAGTAGCCTTAATAGATTTTATCTGCCTAACCGTTTCTAACACCACCGAAACCACAATTAAAAGCCCCGTTCCGCCAATAGCCATATTTCCAAGTCCAAAGTAACTGCCCGCTAAACTAGGTAGTATAGCAATTAAACCCAAAAAACACGCCCCACCCAAAGTAATGCGGTTAATAATTGTCCTAAGATAATCCGTAGTGTTTTTGCCGGGTCGCACACCGGGTATAAAACCTCCGCGCTTTTTAATGTCGTCCGCAATTTTTACCGGGTCAAATTGAAAAGAAGTATAAAAATAAGTAAAACCCACCACCAGCGAAAAGTAAAAAACATTATATAAGATGGAAGTGGCAGTAAAGTTATATAAAAGAAAGTCGCCAAAGCGGGCTAAAGCGGGGTTTCCGGAAGCGGAAAGGGGCGAGGCAATAAGATTGGGCAACATTACCACCGAAACCGCAAAAATAATGGGAATAACGCCCGCCTGGTTTACTTTAATAGGTAGCGATGAAGTTACTCCTGCAGGGTTTTTTTGGCTGTAACTTTCCCTCCTGCCGTATTCCACCGGAATATTTCTTACCGCCTCATTAACCATTACTACACCCGCAATAACAATTACGGCTAAAACAAGAAAGGCTACCGACCGCAAGATGGTTTCCGCGTTTAACATAAGGTAGAATTGTGAGATCCCAGAGGGCAATCTGTCCACAATACCCACAAAAATAAGCATGGAAATACCGTTCCCAATGCCTTTTTCTGTAAGAAGATCGCCAATCCAGGTTAACAGCATAGAACCTCCTACAAGCGTGAGCATAAAAACTACCAAATTAATAACTGGCAGTGGCGTGATAATACCCTGCTTCATAAGCAAAAAGTACATGCCGTATGATTGGAGTAGTGCAATAGGGATAGTAATGATCTTGGTGTATTGATTAATTTTTTCCCGTCCAAACTCACCTTCTTTAGAAAGCTCTTCCAACTTTGGTACAACCACTGTAAAAATCTGCATAATGATGGAGGCATTAATGTAGGGACCGAGACCCAAAGTCACTAAAGAAAAATTAGAAAAGCCTCCGCCAGAAAACAAATTAAGCATGCCAAAAACAGCGTTACCAGAAAGATAGTTTCTAATGGCGGTAATATCCACACCAGGAACAGGAATGTTTGCTAAAACCCTAAAGATTACAATAATAAAAAGTGTAAAGATTATTTTCTTTTTAAGCATTTTTTAGCCGCCGACTTGGAAAACAAAACACCGGAAAAAGTAAACTCTTTCTTTAACTCCCCATGAGCAAGAATTTTAACGCCTTTTTTTATGTCGTTTTTGTTGATGATTCTTTTGGCTAGCAGAGCTTGAGGCGTAATCTCCGTGCCGGCATCAAAAACGGTAAGTCTTGCAAAGTTTACTACTGCGGGTCTTTTTTTGTACGACCTGTTAAAACCTCTTATTTTAGGAAGTTTCTTGTACAAAGGAACCTGACCGCCTTCAAAACCCACAGGAATTCCATGCCCGCTTCTAGCGTTTTGACCTTTATTACCTTTACCCACAGTATGAAAACCCTTTCCGCTACCTCCGCCTCTACCAATTCTTTTACTGGGCCTCTTATTTCCTATAATTTTATGTAAATTGGATAAGGTCATTTTTTCTCCATTTTTTTAAGGGCATTAATGGTACACATAACAGCGCCGTTTTTATTATTAGATCCAAGCATTTTGGCCGACACATCTTTTACCCCGCACAAGGCCAAAACATCTCTAACTGCTCCACCCGCAATAATTCCCGAACCTCTGGGCGCCGGCATAATCTTAACGGTAGACGCACCAAAACTTTCTAAAACCTCGTGAGGAACAGTGTTTTCATTTATGTTAACGCTTACTACATTGCGTCTAGCTTTACTTAAGGCTTTAGCAATAGCAGTTGTAACATCCAAAGCTTTAGACATACCTGTGCCAACCTTACCAGCTTTATCTCCTACCACCGCCAAAGCCGTAAAACCAATTTTATTACCTCCCTTGGTCTTTTTAGACACTCTTTTTATTTGAATAACTTTTTCTTCAAAGCCGTCCTGTACACGCATACTTAAAATTCAAGACCTTCTTGTCTTGCTCCTTCCGCAAATTTTGCTACTCTACCCATATATCTGTACCCACCTCTATCAAAAACTACTCTTTTTATTTTTGACTTTAGGGCTTTCTGCGCTAACAACCCTCCACATTTTTTTGATTCTTCCAAAGTTTTTGCACCCGTTATGGCTACCAAAGTAGTTCCTTTAGTGTCGTCAATAATTTGTCCATAAATATATTTATTGGATCTAAACACAGAAAGTCTGAGCATGGTTGCTGTTCCCTTAACTTTTTGTCTAATTCTTAACCTTCTTTTTTCTCTATTATTTTTTCTTTTTACAACTTTTGAGATCATATTTTTACTTCTGAGCCTTTCCTGCCTTACCGGGCTTTCTTCTTATTACTTCTGTACTGTACTTAATACCTTTGCCTTTGTAAGGTTCGGGCTTTTTAAGCTTGCGTATTTTTGCACACATTAAACCCACCAACTGCTTATCTATACCAGAAATTGTAATTTTTGTATTATCTTCCACTTCAGCATTTATTCCCGCAGGTATTTCAAATTCCACAGGATGAGAAAACCCCAAAGTCATAGAAAGACCTCTTTCAACTTTTTTAGCTCTATAACCTACACCGGAAAGCTCTAGCTTTTTGGAAAATCCTATTGTTACACCAATTAGCGCATTGCTAACAAGAGCGTTGGTGAGTCCTAAAAGCGGAGACAAAAATTTGGCTTTGCTTTCTTCTTCTGGCGTGGTAGTTAAAAAACCGTCTTTTACACCTGCCACTATCCCAAACGGTACCACCACCCTTAACTCACCCTTGGGACCTTTAACCACCACTTCCCGTGGAGAAGTAATAACCTCCACGCCCTGCGGTATTATTAATGATCTTTTTCCAATTCTTGACATATTTTTAAATAAAGTGCGCCTTGCAAATTAATTCGCCACCTAATTTCTTTTTTCTAGCCTCTTCCCCGCCCATCATGCCCCGAGAAGTAGAAACCACTAATACTCCCAAACCATTTTTTACTTTAAGCAGTTTTTTAAAGTCGCTATAAACTCTGCGACCAGGCTTGGAGAGTCTTACCGTCTCTAGCTTTCTAACTGCCCCATTAAGATCCACCAGGTCAATGTGCATACCCTTAAAACCACTTTCCTCGTCCTTAAAAACCTTTAGACCCTTAATTAACCCTTTACTTTTAAAAACCTCTAAAATTTCTTTACCCTGTTTAAAAAGACCGGTTTCTACGGACGATTTCCCCGCCATAGTAGCGTTTTTAAGCGAACTTATTAAATTAGCTATTTTATCCATTACCAGCTACTCTTTCTTACGCCCGGAATCTCGCCCTTGTGAGCAAGTTCCCTAAAGCAAATTCTACAAATGCCATATTTTCTCATAAAACTTCTTGGTTTCCCGCACAATCCACACCTGTTATACACTCTTACACCAAACTTAGCAGGCTTTTTCATTCTTTCTAACCATGATTTTCTTGCCATATTTAATCTTTCTTAAACGGAAAGCCTAGGGATTTTAGCAGAGCTTGGGCCGTGCTGTCATCTTTAGCCGTTGTGCCAATAGTAATTTGCATAGATCTTATCCCTTTAACTGCGTTAGGGTTGACTTCTGGAAACACGGTATGTTCCCTTATTCCTGCAGAATAATTGCCGTTGCCATCAAAGGAATCCGTCCCCATACCCCAAAAACCTCTGGCTCTTGGTAAAACCACATTTATCAATTTATCCAAAAACGCCCACATAATAGAACCTCTCAAAGTAACCATGTAGCCAACCACATCTCCCTGGCGTATCTTAAAACCCGCCTCGCTTAACCTAGCTTTTCTTGGGGACGGCTTTTGACCTGTAAGAGCCGAGAGCTCTGCTACAAACGATTCTACAGCCTCTCTGGAGTCTTTGTAGCCACCAATGCCGGCATTTACCACAATCTTGGTGAGCCTGGGTACTTGCATCACATTTTTTACCCCCAGCTCCTTTTTAAGCTCTTTGATGGCTTTGTCTTTATATAGATCGTAAAGTCTTGTTTTCATATCTTGATCTCGCGCAAAATAGAAGATACCTACAGCGTAAGCCGACGGTTCTTCATTTACCAAAAACCTCTCCGCATTTCTTGCAAACTCTATATTTTTTATCTCCCACAATAGAAAATCCCACCCTTACCGCCTTGCCACATTTTTCGCACATCAACATAACATTGCTTACAGAAATGGGCTTTTCAATCTTAATAATGCCACCCTCTTTAGAAACTTTGCCGGGTTTTACATGTCTGGTAGCAATATTTACACCTTCCACTACCACTTTTCCGGCTTCTTTAAGCACCATTAACACTTTGCCCTGCTTGCCAGCGTCTTTACCCACTAATATTTTAACTTTGTCGTTCTTTCGTATCTTCATAATGCTTATTGCGTAAAGCTGTCGGACATGTCCATAAGAAAACTCCGCAAAGCGTGTTTTCGTTGGACATGGCGAGAGCTTACCAAACCTCCTTAGCAAGAGAAGCCACCTTTAAATAACCTAAATCTCTAATTTCTCTTGCCACTGGTCCAAAAACTCTGGTGGCTAGCATAGTACCGTTGTTATCTACCACAACTCCGGCATTGTCGTCAAATCTAACATAACTATCATCTTTTCTTCTAATCTCTTTTCTAGTCCGCACAATGAGCACTTTAACAATGGAATGGTCTTTAACCACACCTGTGGAGCTTGCACCGTTGATGGCTACATTTACTAAATCCCCTACGCCTACAAACCTTAATCTGGAATTTCCCGGCATGCCGATAAGCTTAAAAGACTTGGCTCCGCTATTATCCGCTGGTTTAAAAATAGTTCCGCGTTGTAGCATTACTTTTTCTCCTTATTTTGACTTTCGGTCACAATTTTAAACGCCACTTGTTTAGAAAACGGACTTGTTTCTGTAATTTGCACTACTGCACCCATCTCGTACAATTTATCAGCGTGAGCCTTAAACCTTTTGGTGTGCTTAATCATTTTTCCATAAATAGGGTGCCTTCTGGGCAACTCCACCGCCACCACCACCGTATCCTTCATTTTATTTGACACTATTTTGCCAGTAAATGTTTTTACACTCATTGGTCCTCCTTGATGAATCTTGTCTTAATGGGCAATTTTCTACTGGCCCTATCTAATGCGGTAAAAGCAATGGCCTCCGTAGTTCCACCCATTTCAAAAAGAATTCTGCCGGGTTTTACCACACAGGCATAATGGTCCGTAGGCGCTTTACCGCTTCCCATTCTAGTTTCATTAGCTTTTTTGGCAATGGTTTTGTCCGGAAAAACCCTAATCCATAGTTTTCCGCCTCTTTTGGTAATGTGCGACACGGCTTTTCTAGCCGCTTCAATCTGTCTGGAGGTTAAAAGCCCCCTATCCATAGCTTTTAAAGCGTAATCCCCGTAGGCAACCTTAAAACCACGCAAGGCTATACCTTTGTTGATGCCCCGCATTTGCTTTCTATATTTAACTTTTTTTGGCATCAACATATTTAAATGTCCTTTAACCCTTTATAAATCCAAACTTTTATCCCTATTTTTCCAAAAAGCATTAAACAATCCACTTTAGCAAAATCAATATCCGCTCTTAAGGTCTGTGCAGGTACAGAACCTTGTGATAATGTTTCTGTTCTGGCAATGGTGTTTCCGCTCCCCAAAAGTCCAGCTAACTTAATTTTTATACCCTTAGCCCCTCTTTCCATAGCAGAATTTATTGCGCCGTTCATAATTCGTCTATACGGCATTCTTCTTTTTAGTTGGCGGGAAATAAAATCCGCCACTAGTTGGGCATCGGTTTCTGCATTTTTAACTTCTTCCACCGTTAAACTCATCTTGGTACTAATAATCTTTTTTAGCTCTTCTTTTACTTCGTCAATTCCCGCTCCACCCCTACCAATAACTACACCCGGTTTGGAAACTTTTACTAAAATGCTTACATCGTTTAGAGATCTTTCTATCTCCACGCATTTTACTCCCGCCATCTCAAATCTTTTAGTTAAAAACTTACGGATTTTTTGATCCTCCAACAAAGCTACAGAAAAAGCTTTTTTAGAAAGATACCATCTGGAAACCCAATCTTTATTTATCCCTATTCTAAAGCCAGTAGGATTGATCTTATTTCCCATTTACTTACCCTCCTTGGCGTTCACCACTACTGTTATATGTGCGCTTCTTTTTAAAATTTTATTGTAGTGCGACCTTGATCCAGGGCGACCTCTTTTAGCCGTAGGCGCAGTATCAGCTACCGCTTTTTCTACAAACAAATTATCAGTAATATTTTTTTGTTTGGCATTAGCAACAGCAGAAGTAAGTGTTTTTAAAATTAATTTTGCCGCTTTAGTGGGATCAAAGGTTAAAAAGTTTATGGCGTCGCCAACGCTTTTACCCCGCACCATATTCAACACCGGCATCACCTTTTTGGGCGATATCTTGGCATACTTAAATATCGCTTTTACTCCGTTACTTTTTGTCACGGGTGTCCTTGCCTTTCTTGGAAGAATGTCCTGGGAATCTTCTAGTAAAAGAAAACTCACCTAATTTATGCCCTACCATACTTTCGCTACAAAGAACCGGTAAAAATAGCTTGCCGTTATGCACATCAAAGGTTAGCCCCACCATCTCCGGGGTAATAGTACTGCGTCTAGCCCAGGTTTTTATGGACTTTTTATCTCCCGCATCAAGCGCTTTTTGGACCTTAAGCATTAATTTTGGATCCAAATATGGACCTTTTTTTAGTGATCTTGTCATATTTTAATAAATAGAGAACCGCAGGTTCTCATACCTTCCTTGTAGACTTTCTTGGACTTACCAAATATTTTAATCCAATCTTTCTACTTCTAGTTTTTTTACCTCTAGTCTTCCAACCCCACGGCGAAACCGGTGAAGGTCTACCAATACCCTTGTCCTTATAAGAACCTCCATGTGGGTGATCGGTGGGATTTGCAACGGCCACACCTCTTATATGAGGTCTAGCCCCCAAATGTCTAGCAATACCGGCTTTACCTAAAACCCTATTTCTATGATCAAAATTAGATAAAACGCCTGCAGTTGCTAGGGAGTCTTGCATAAACTTTTTAACTTCCCCGCTTGGGAGCTTAATATTAACATAATTTCCCTCTTTTGCCATAATAGTGCCGTATAAACCCGCTCCTCTAATCATCTGACCACCAGCCCCAAGATTAATTTCTACATTATGCACCTGCGTGCTTAACGGCATATCTTTAAGAGGCATGCAGTTACCGGGCGTTAGTTCCAGCAGATTTTTAGACGACATTACTTTATCTCCAACCTTTAAACCTTCTGGTGCTAAAATATACCTTTTTTCCCCATCGGCGTAATTTAGGAGAGCAATGGCCGGACCTCTGTTTGGATCGTATTCAAGAGCGGACACCGTAGCTAAAATGTCCATTTTGTTTCGCTTAAAATCTATTATCCTATAAAATTTTTTGTGACCTCTTTGCCTATGCCTAGAAGAAATTCTACCGTTACTTCTACCAGCCGGACCTTTTAGCGCTTTAATAAGCGATTTTTCTGGTTTACTTTTAGTGGCTATGCTTACCAGCGTTTTTCTGGTACGCATGCCTTCACTTGTAGGATTATAACTTTTAATCATCTTACTCCTTTGCCTCTTTCTTCTTTTTATCCCTATCTTTATCTTTAGCATCTTCTATTTTTTGCCCCTCTCTTAATTGTACAGTAGCTTTTTTCCACTTGGGTAATCTAATATATCGGCTGGTTTTAGATAGGCGTCTTTTTTTACCAGCCACAATCATAAGATTTACCTTTAGTACTTCCACTTTATACATTTTTTCCACTTCAGTTTTTACCGTTCCTTGTGAAGCACCGTTTCTTACCCTAAAAGTATATTTATTTTGACTCTCTTTGGCCTTAGTAGTCTTTTCTGTAGAAAGTATTTTTTCTAGTATTTCATTTATTTTTGGCATATTTCTCCACAAAATGTTTTAACGCGCCTTCCTCAAAAACTATCGCGTCCGCGCCTAAAATTTGGTAAGTATTTAAATTTTTGTAATTAACAACTTCCAGATCTGTAAGATTTCTTGCCCCTTTTTCTAAGTTCTGGTTTTTTTGGTGGACTACTAAAACAAGTTTGCCAAACAAATTCCAGCCTTTAATTAAAGCTACTACCTCTTTAGTACGACCTTCCGTAAGTTTAAATTCTTCACTAAAATAAGCTTGCGACTTTAGTACTTTATCCGATAGTGCAATAATAAATGCTTTAGCTTTCATTTTTTTAGGCATGGTCATACTCCAATCCTTGGCAAGAGGTCCATGAGATACTCCGCCGTGTCGCCAAACTGGTGTCCTTATACTTCCAACTCTAGATCTCCCTGTACCTTTTTGTTTCCAAGGCTTTTTACCTGAACCTGCTACCTCACCTCTGGTTTTGGTATGAGCATTGCCTTGTCGTTGATTGGCTTGATAAGTTCGTACATATTGCGCGGTAAGAGCGGAATTTCTGGGTTGGTTAAAAACATTGGCATAAGAGGCAATATCTTTAACTTTATTCAACGGAGTCACATTACCAGCCTCGATATTATCAACGGCAACCGTTTTTTTAACCGGGTTTTTTTTGGTCGCAACTTTTTTTGCAGGCGTCGATTGTGTACCCAATGACTTGTTTGTCGTGTCGTCTGTAATTTTTTTCTTTACAACCATTGCCATATGTTTATATAAACCTCAAATTAACTTTGCTATTTCTAGCTCCCGGAACTGGTCCAGAAACCATAATTTTTGATGCATCTTTCTCGATTCCCGCAATTTTTAGTCCCTTTACAGTTATTTTTTTGTTGCCGTAATGCCCCGCCATTCTTTTACCTTTACGGACTCTACCGGGAGTTTGCGAACCAATAGAACCGGACTGCCTGGGGGAGGTGGATTGACCTCTGGTAGCAGGACCGCCCTTAAAACCGTAGCGTTTCATTCCACCAGCAAAACCTCTACCTTTGGAAAATCCCCATAAAACCACTTCTTTACCCACTAACTCGTCAGTAAGGTCGGTCTTAAAAAGATTGTCCACCAAAACGCAAGTAACGGGCGTAACTTTACCACTAGCAGTAAATAGTTGCGTCATATTTAGTTTTTTTCCGGTTAAGATGCTTTGCATAAACTCTTTTCCATAAACGCTTTCTTTCTCCGTCTACAAAAAGGGCGCCCTCTGGGCGCCCTTGAAAAACCCAGATCAAATCTATTTTACTATGTATGCCTTAATTATCATTGGCTTGGACAGAATACCCACAACAAAACTAAACCTTAATGCTAATCCCCACTCCGGCTGGTAGGCTAAGGTGAGAAAGAGCGTCAATAGTGGCGGGAGTTGGATCAACCACCTCCAGCAACCTTTTGTGAGTCCTCATCTCAAACTGCTCTCTGGATCTCTTGTCAATATGAGGTCCTCTAATTACTGTGTACTTCTCTATCCTGGTGGGCAAAGGAACTGGTCCTGTTACACTGGCCCCTGTTCTTACCGCCACATCAACAATTTTTCCACAGCTCAAGTCTATAATTCTATGGTCGTAAGAATTAAGTCTAATCTTTATTTTACTTTTTTTTACCTCTTTCACGGCCATAGTACCCAATCTTTAAGCAACAACCTTTGTAACAACTCCAGCTCCTACAGTTTTTCCGCCTTCTCTAATAGCAAATCTTAAGCCTTCCTCTATAGCCACCGGTGTAATAAGCTTAACTCTAAACTTGGAGTTATCGCCGGGCATAACCATTTCCACACCCTCCGGAAGAGTAATATCTCCAGTAACATCGGTAGTTCTTAAGTAAAACTGTGGTCGATACCCGGTAAAGAATGCCTTGTGTCTACCACCCTCCTCTTTGGAAAGAATTACCACCTCGGCATCAAACTCGTAATGAGGCTTAATAGAACCCGGCTTGGCTAAAACTTGTCCGCGTTCAATGTCGTCTCGCTCAATACCTCTCAAAAGAATTCCCACATTGTCGCCCGCCTGACCCTCATTGAGGGTTTTTTTAAACATTTCCACGCCGGTAACTACTACCTTTTTAGTTTCTCTAATACCTACAATTTCCACTTCGTCGTTTACTTTAACTACTCCTCGCTCAATTTTTCCGGTAGCTACAGTTCCTCTACCCTTAATAGAGAAAACATCCTCTATGGGCATAAGAAAAGGCTTGGCGGTATCTCTTACAGGAGTTGGAATGTAACTATCTACCGCATCCATAAGCTCCATAATAGCTTTAACAGCCTCTGGATCCCCCTCTAACGCTTTAGTGGCGGAACCCTTAATAACTGGCGCTTTTTCTCCATCAAAACCGTATTTGGTTAACAGCTCGCGAACTTCCATCTCTACAAGTTCCAGAATTTCTTTGTCCTGCACCATGTCGCACTTATTTAAAAATACCACAATGGCTGGAACACCTACCTGCTTTGCCAAAAGAATATGCTCTCTGGTTTGAGGCATTGGACCATCTGGCGCGGATACCACTAAAATGGCACCATCTGTTTGCGCGGCTCCAGTAATCATATTCTTGATATAGTCGGCATGACCCGGCATATCAATATGTGCATAATGCCTCTTGGCAGTTTCGTACTCAATGTGCGTAATATTGATGGTAATTCCCCGAGCTTTTTCCTCGGGAGCACTATCAATAGTGTCGTACGCTCTAAACTGAGCTCCACCTTTTTCTGCTAATACCTTGGTAATAGCGGCGGTAAGGGTGGTTTTACCGTGGTCAACATGACCCATTGTTCCAACATTAACATGTGGTTTATTTCTTACAAAATCTGGCATAAATTTCCTTTCTTTAAAATTTTGCGCTTCTAGCCTGCATAGTTAACCAAATTATTACACAAAATGCAACACCCCCTAGGTTTTAACCAAAAAACTCGGAAGCGGTAATAAGCTTAACCCCCGCGGGCATTGTAAACAACTTAGGTTTTTCCAGTACTATAAGGTTAAAATTTGAGCAGTTAAGCGTATCTCCAGCTTTAGTAAAAGTGCGTAGCTCTCTGACCTGTGTTTCCTCGTCTGTTAAGTCGTAGCACACTTGATATAATGCGGTAACCTTGCCATCCTCCAAAACAGTAAAATCTATCTCATTATCCCTGTCGTCCTTATAATAATAGAGTGTTTCGTACATTTGAGCTAACTTATGAAACACCTTGTTTTCAAGAAGTCTGCCCATGTTTTTAGAAAATTTAGTTGACAGTGCCGTTAGAAAACCCGTATCCACAAAATACACTTTTCTAGGGTAATTAAGTTGATTTAAAATATTTTGACTGTGGAAATAAAGTTCCTTCATAAAATAGGACGATTCTATGTAAGAAATATAATTGTCCACTGTGGTTTTACCAACCGGAATACCCATACCTTTAAGGGTGTTGTGCAATTTGGAAATAGTAACAGAGGTTGAATTAAGAAGTAGTTGCAAAAGCGTTTTTAGTAACATATCATTCTCAACCCCATGACGCTCAACTATTTCCCTCTGCACCACAGTTTGATAATAAGTTTGGAGTAACTCCTGTTTTTTTTCCGGGGCAGTAAGAACCACTGCCGGCAAAGCCCCAAACACTAAATACTCGTTAAAAAGATAACTAAACCTACCCGCCTCTTCTTTTACATACAGCAATTTGTTGTTATCCACCACCGCCTCTTTAAAACGCAAAAATTCTTTAAAAGAGAGGGGATCTACTTTTACTTCCAACGCTCTTCCTCTAAGCTCGGTGGGTAATTCGGAACTACTCATTTTGGATGAAGAACCAGTAATATATAATTGTATCGACTCGGAATCAAGGATTCTGCGCACCCATTTGGACCAGTTTGGAACAAGTTGAAGCTCGTCTAAAAATAGATATTTAGGCTTTTTCCCAAAGGTGGCTTGTATTTCCGGAATAAGATCCGTAAGAATCTCCACGGTGGGATTAACAACGCGTTCGTCTTCAAAGTTAAGGTAAATAACTTCCTCACGAGAATGGGTTTCTAACAACCTCTCTATAGCCTCGTACACCAGATAGGTTTTTCCCACCCGCCTAAAGCCGGTTATTACCGTGGCAGTATTAGAGCCCGTCTGCGGTGAAACATCCAACTGACTGTCCCTGCCTAGGGTCTCCGGAAGCTTTTTATCCCGCCATTCGTATAAAAGTGTCTTCAATAGCTGGTTCATAGGACAAGAATACCATGTTTTTGTCCTGCGGGCAAGATGGTTTTAGGAGGTTTGTTTACTTTGTGTGTATAGGGATCCGAATATTCCCAGTCCCCCAATCTAAAGAATTGTATCTGTATTAAAGCGTACTGTATTACTTAATAGCGAATCCCGCCACTATGTTTTCCATAATACCTGCGCATCTATTGCATGTAGGTATATAATAGCAAAATGCTTGTGTTCATGGACGAATCAGGAGATCCTATACTTAAGAAAATTGGCGAGGGGTCTTCAAAATATTTTGTAATGGCGTGCGTAATTTTTTACAGCGATGCTGAAGCAGAGGTAACAGCAGATGCGCTAAAAAATCTTAAGAAAAATCTAAGATTTTCGGAAAGAACAGAATTCAAATTCAATGGATCCAGCCCCGATGTCAGAAAGAAATTTCTTGAAGCAACCTTAGGGTATAAATATCGCGTTAGAGCTATTGTTGTAGATAAAACCTTGATACACAGCAGAGAATTAATAGGCTCAAAAGACTCCTTTTATAATTATTTCATAAAGTTGCTACTGAAACACAACAGCGGAACATTGCTAAAGGCAAAAATAAGGCTGGATGGTGCGGAAATAGGTTATTCAGAAGAAATTTATCAAGTTACTTAAAAAAGGAACTAAATTCCGGAAAAAGCAAGGTACTAGAGAACTTACGAATGGTGGATTCGCAAAGTAATATTCTAATTCAAATGGTCGACATGATTGCAGGTAGTATTAGAAGATCTTACGAGAAAGGAAAAACCGACCGTTTGGATTACAGAAAGATTATTAAAAACAAAATAGAAAATTGTTGGGAGTTTAAGTAGAAAAAATCGACCTGCTTCCTATCTTGGATGTCCCAAGCACGCCACCATCCGGTAGCAGTTCGGAAAACAGGTCTTTGTGAATAGATACTTACACAATATGGTGGATATGTCAAATTTTATCCACTTTTGTTGCAGTCCAGTATAGTACACAATACAACGCAGATATTATAGTGTTTTAAGTTGTATTATTTTCTGCCAAGTTGAAAAAATGTGACGGCAAACAATAAGTCCCTGGCTACCCCGGACGGAGTAAACCGGCTTTATTAAATATGATATGTCTAATTATTATCTACGAAAATATGATTACCCGCTCTATTACCCTTACCTAGGTATAAGAACTAGAGGAGCATTAAGAGGACTGGCTGTTTTTAAACGATATTGGTACGGACAACGGGTTGACCCACTACATTACCCCTATAACCCAAGAACCACGGATCAACAATTTTGTCGTGCCTATATGGCAAAAGGTGTATATAACTGGCAATACTTTACCCATGAAACAAAAGACACCTACAACAAAGCAAGATACCCCACAAACATTACAGGCTACGCGAGGTACCTTAAAAAATATCTAAAAGCGCAGACGCAATACCGAACATAGACAAGTTCCTACAACATAACTTATAGTCTTGACAGAATGAGCAATATAGGCTATAATAACACCACATGTAATGCCGATGAGGCACATCTAACGCCCTTATTGGCAATTCCATTTTCTTGTACTTTGATAACTTGCGGGTTGTTTATGGTTCACCTTTTTGTTGAGTGGGTAGCGCTTTGGGTATGATGGCTCTCGTACCTAAAACGCTATCCATTCGGAAGCCTCACATGCTAATTTAAGGTGTGGGAAGCCTCGACACAAAAAAGGAGTTAGTCACATGAAGAAGAATGTCATCCCCGCGGTTATGTTGTTCGGCCTTATCGCTGTAGTGGCAATCTTGCTGACCCTTCCCGGGGGCGGGAGCCTTCTACGCGATATCGGGGTTGGAATCAGGTGGGTTAGCAACTTGTTGCTGACAATCCTGATCTTGGTGGTCTTCACCGTTGGGCCGTGGCTGGTTGGTGGACTGGCCTGGTCCTTGGTTAACACGATGCTGGAGAGAAGCGGAGCAAGCTGGCGTTGGCACTGGGTGTTTTTAGTTGCGACCGCCGCTCTACTCTTGCTGGGATGGCCGTATCTGATCCAAGGGGTCGTCATGACCCCCGCAGACTGGACAAGCCGGTTTTTCTATCGGCTTGCAAACCAGAACGCGGGTCTCATGGTCTTTGAAGTGCCTCCCATCTGGTGGGGTGTGTACGCAAGCGCGGCGGGAGCGGTCAT
>CAZNNN010000005.1:18645-31959 GCA_964574405.1 uncultured Candidatus Saccharibacteria bacterium
ACATGCGTTGAGTTGAAGGTTGAAGTACAAGAAGTATGCGCCCGAAGGGAATGGGAAAGTATAACGAGCTCGCGAGTAATCGCAACTCTTTATTACAAAACCATTTCTGACGGGCGCATCTTCGTATCTGTAGTAAAAAACACAAAATGTATTCAAAAGCATAGGCGCGATACCGAACATGAGCCACCCTGAATTTACAGAATAATTCAAAAGTACACCAAAGGGTTTTACTGCAAAATAGCAAGATTTCTAATCTTTCATTCTTAAAGGGAATAGTTTCCGGTTTAGCTTTTTGGTATCAAGATCACTCTTTAGCTTTATAACGCTCATCAATTATGCTGGACGCCGTAGCTATTAACTCATCGTGTCCTCTCATTGCTCTGATATTCTGATTTAATGCGGGATCACCTACACCCATTTGTTCATTAAGATTTATATGCCTATCATCAAAACCCAGTAACGCGCCTTCCGTAGCCGATGTGTCTGCTGAACCTATCCCGTTTCTTTGCTGAAACTCTAATACAGCACCTGTCGGGGAACCTTCGTAATAAACCACATGTTTAGGTCTCATATGCGGATTAACAGCAAAAAGAGACTCCCAGTAATCTTTGCTAGTAATCACATCTTTAGCCCTAGCCCATTGCGCGCCCGACTCATTAATGGCGTGCAACAAAACTTCCTCGGAAAACTCTTGCTGATAGTGCATTTCAGATAGAAGCCTATTGCCTAAAGCCCATGCCGCATCTTCGCTAAACCCGAGAGCTTGAAACTCGCCAGAAAATGTCTCTACTACCGTTCTTTCCAACCTTTCCTTCATCCAATAAGGGGCATCTTTATATTCTGCGAAGGTTTTTACTACCGCTGATTCTTTATCATTTAAGATAGCTCCCCACCTTACAAAGGAGTCAACTAGAGCTGTATCTTCAACCATAACCCTTTTTGCCTTACCCCCATCTGTTACTGTTTCGGAGGCATATTTAGAACCTGTATTTCTGTCGACAAGAGTAGAACTTGGTAGAAAGACGACGCCCGCATCTATAGGTATTCCAGGATTTTCTATACTAGAAGGCCACATAAAAACATCGTTCCACTTCATTTCGCTTTGGGGTTTAGTGAAGTCCTTTTCCCAGCCGTTAAATGCAAAATCATGCTGTGAAGCCAGCGCGTCAGACGGATATATGAAAAATACTTCATTGTAAGTTTCGCCACCGTAGTACGAGTTTGCAACAACCTGTGCAGCAAAATGAACAGCTGTTTTATCTGGATAAGATGGAGCGCTTGCCAAAGAAAAGTGCAAGAGAGCATCCAACCTTTGCTTGGCGATATCAGCGTCTTCTGCCTGCAGTATCCAGCTTTCCATCCACTGCTCAACCGATTCCTTGTCCCTTCCCCTTAAACCGTGCAGGGCAAAAGGTGGTCTTAAAAGCCTCTCATCCTCCATAACACCGACAAAGCCGTTGTGGAGAACTCCTGTAAACCGCCAGAGTGATAAACCATTGCATTATGGTCACGGAAACCCTGTCTGGTGACATGGGAAAGAAAATATGGATTTAACCTACGCCACAAAGCCACATACTCATCCATAGAGAGACTTGATAAAAACTCGGGTGTTAGAAAACGCCTTTTTTCTTCATTAGTAAGAGGCTGTACTTCCATTTTAGAGTAATAAGCCTCAACCAAGGTGGCAGTATCTGGCAAAGTCTCTTGCTCTTTTCTCAACGCCTCTAAAGTAGCCTCTATTTGATCTAATTCCTGCCCCAAGCTCTCTGCATTGGCTTGAGTTGCTACTAAGGTTTCTTGCAACGCACCAACACGCTTGTCTGACAAACCCAACACAGATTTAAGCCGAACGACTACTGCCGACATTCTATCTGCTACGGCTACTTCAAGTTGCCTTTCAGATCCGATAACATCGGACAATTGCGTGGCCAGCTCGCCCCGCCTCACATTACCGGTGCTTATTTCTGCACTGGTATCTGAGCTTCTACGCCGTGTATCATGCAAAGCTGAGGCGGTTGAATCTCGTCCCGCTTGATCATATTTCTTAGAAATGGCGTGTGGATCTAACAATTCTCTTTTTATCTCGTCGAAGCTATAAGTTTCTTCATGACTCTGTGTTTCAAAAATAGCTGTAGCTGATTCCCCGGCATCAGAACCCTGACTTTGAGACAAGCTTTCTAAAGATGTTATTGATCCTGACATACTTAATGTTATATAAAAACACGCTTACCTATATTTAGAATATAGGATAACAATAAAATAATAGCATAGAAATACACCACACAAAGAAAACACACAAAACTTATATAAAAACACTAACCAGTTATTTACAAGAGGTTACCCCTTGACAAAGGTTAAATGGCCCATAGTAAACTCCAAGTATGCGGAAGGAGGTGATTTAACATGGCTAGAGTTGTTGGATTTTTCCGTAGTAGAAACACGATAACTAAGGGTGTGATGTACTTTACCAAGGGTGATTATGTGGCGGCTGCACAAAAAACCTGGTGGAATACATACGGCGAGAGCCAAAAATCCGTAGTAAATGAGTAGATTGCTCTATTTTTGGGTAGATTTGGCTTGCAGTTGTGTAGATTTGGATAGTGTAAATGCTTAAGGCTTTTTAACAATGAGAGCGGACACACTTTGTGGAACCTCGGCGTAGTGGCTGGGTTCCATAGTAAAACTAGCGCGACCTTGCGTCATACCCCTTAAATCCGTAGCATACCCAAACATTTCAGAAAGCGGTACCTTGGCACTTATCACCCTAGCATTTCCACGCATTTCCGTACCTTCTATTTGCCCGCGCTTACTGGAAAGATTCCCTATAATGTCGCCCATATAATCTTCTGATGTAATAACCTCCACCTTCATAATAGGCTCAAGCAAATACGGATCGGCAGCACGCTGGGCGTCTTTAAAAGCCTCACTAGCCGCAATCTTAAAAGCAATTTCAGAAGAGTCAACCTCATGAAAAGACCCATCAAACAAACTAACTTTAACATCCACCACCGGATACCCCGCCAAAACTCCCGTTTCCGAGGCTTCTTTAACACCCTTTTCCACTGCCGGAATAAACTCTCTAGGAATAGAGCCCCGCACAATCTTATTAACAAACTCCACGCCGTTACCCCTCGGAAGCGGCTCCATCTTAATATACACATGCCCGTATTGACCGTGACCGCCAGACTGCTTAATATACTTACCCTCTTTTTCCACCGTTTTTCTAACCGTTTCGCGGTAGGCAACTTGAGGCTTGCCGGTGTTAACCTCCACATTAAATTCCCGCTTGAGTCTATCCACAATAATTTCCAAATGCAGTTCACCCATGCCGTATAAAATAGTTTGGGAAGTTTCCGCATCCGTTTTTATCTTAAGCGTAGGATCTTCATCCAAAAACTTCTTTAACGACTCACCAAGTTTATCTCTATCTAGCTTGGTTTTTGGCTCAATAACAAGGCCTATAACCGGCTCGGCAAAACTTATAGCTTCTAGTAAAATAGGGGCTTTTTCATCGCACAAAGTATCTCCCGTAAAAGTATCCGAAAGCCCTACCGCCGCGGCAATTTCTCCCGCGCGAACCTCTTTTGCCTCTTCCCTATGGTTAGCATGCATCAGCAAAATTCGGCTTAAGCGCTCTTTTTTGCGCTTGGTAACATTATAAATATAAGATCCAGCCGTAACCTTGCCGGAATAAACCCTAAAGTAAGTAAGTCTGCCTACATAAGTATCCGTTTGAACCTTAAACGCTAGAGCGGCAAAAATACCATTTTCATCCGCTATTAAAGTACTTTCCTCACCTAGCACCGTATGAGTTTTAATAGCTGGTACATCTTTGGGCGACGGTAGATACGCCACCACGCTGTCCAACAGTTTTTGCACGCCAATGTTTGAAAGCGAAGCCCCGCCAAAAATAGGGTACATTTGAGATTTTATAGTAAGACTTCTAATACCCGCTTTAATTTCCGCCACCGTTAGTTCCGTGCCTGCTAGATATTTTTCCATGAGCTCATCACTGGATTCCGCCACCTTTTCCACTAAAATCTTGCGATATTTTTCTACTGCATCTAGCATACTGGCGGGAACGGCTATTTCCACCACTTCCTCGCCGTTTTTGCCGTGAAATTCATAGGCTTTTTGTTCTACTAGGTCAATAACCGCTTTAAAATCGCCTTCAATCCCAACTGGAAGTTGTAAAGCCACTGCCTTGTTGGTGAGTCTTTGGGAAATTGACTCTAAAGTCATGTAAAAATCACCCCCCACTTTATCCAGCTTATTTACAAAGAATAACAAAGGAACATTATACTTTTCTGCTTGCCTGTAAACAGTTTCTGATTGAGGTTCCACACCTTGTGAGCCGTCAAAAAGGATTACGCCTCCATCTAAAACCCGGAGTGAGCGCTCCACTTCCGCGGTAAAATCCACATGCCCTGGGGTGTCTATAATATTTATCCTATGATCCATCCAAAAACAGGTGGTGGCGGCAGAAGTAATGGTAATGCCTCGTTCGCGTTCTTGCGCCATCCAATCCATTTGAGTAGCACCCTCGTGCACCTCACCTATTTTGTGCGACTTACCGGTGTAAAATAAAATTCTTTCCGTGGTTGTGGTTTTGCCGGCGTCAATATGGGCAATAATGCCGATGTTGCGGATTTTATTTAGCGGGTATTCTTTTTTAACAGGATCGGTGGCCATATAGGTTTAAAATTTAAAATGAGAAAACGCTTTATTAGCCTCGGCCATTTTGTGAACATCATCGCGCTTTTTAATGGCGTCGCCAATGCCTTGATGGGCGTTTTTAAGCTCTTCAGCAAGTTTTTCTTCCATTGGCTTGCCTTTCTTTTTTCTAGCCGCACCAATAAGCCATCTTACAGCTAAAGCTTGGGATCTTTCGTATCTTACAGGTTGCGGAACTTGATAAGTTGCCCCGCCAACTCTTCTGCTTCTAACTTCCAGCTTGGGCATAAGGTTTTTGATAGCGTTTTCAAACATATCTAACGCCACTTTTTTATCTTCATTTAGTTTAGCAAGCGCTCCGTAAACCACGCCCTCCGCCACACTTTTTTTGCCGTTACGCATTACATGGCTAATTACTCTTGCCACAAGTTTAGACTTAAATAGCGAGTCGCCCGGCTTAATTACTTTTTTAACTGGTCCTGATCTCATAATTTATTAATTAGAGAACCGTAGGTTCTCATTTCTTAAGCATTCCTCCTGCTTTAAGCTCTTTCTTTCTACCATAAATTGATCTAGAAGTTTTTCTTTTTTCTACACCTTGCAAGTCGTACTTACCGCGTACAATGGTGTATTTAATACCCGGCAAATCCTTTACTCTTCCGCCTCTAATTAAAACCACCGAGTGTTCCTGCAAAGTATGTCCCTCACCGGGAATATAAGCGGTAAGCTCTCTGCCGTTAGAAAGTCTCACCCTAGCAACCTTTCTTAGCGCAGAATTAGGCTTTTTAGGCGTTTGAGTTTTTACCTGCAAACATACACCCTTTTTAAAGGGGGAAGCAAAAGTTCGTACCACGCGCTTTTTAGCGTTAAAAAAGGCTCTAAGTGCAGGTGTAGTAGTCTTTTTTGACTTAGTAGTACGCTTTTTTCGTATTAATTGGTTTATGGTCGGCATTTAATCTTCCATCCTTGCTCTAACGCCTGTTGGGATAAGTCGCCCAATAATTACATTCTCCTTAAGCCCAATAAGCCTGTCTAGCTTACCAGAGCTGGCTGCATCGGTCAAGACATTGCTAGTTTGAATAAACGAGGCCGCAGAAAGAAAGCTATCCGTATTAAGACTGGCCTTGGTTATACCCAAAAGCGTAATCTTGGCTGTGGCGGGCGTTCCGCCTTCCGCAATAGTTCTCTCATTTACTTCCTCAAAGGTAGCTTTAGTGGCAAGCTCGTTTTCTAAAAAGGTGGTATCGCCTGCATCGTCAATTCGTACATGGTTAAACATTTGCCGGGCAATTACTTCAATATGCTTATCATTGATAGCCACGCCCTGCGAGGAATAAACCTTTTGAATTTCATCAATAATATATTTTCTGGTGGCCGCAACCCCAGTAGCTCGCATAAGCTCCGTAAGATCCAAGTGCCCAGAAGTTAGTTTTTCACCCTTAACCACCAGTTGCCCGTCTTTAACAATTATTTCCGACACCGGATCTACCAGATATTCCACTGCCAGTTCATCTTTATCGGCCGGCAAAATATTAATCTTGCGTTCGTCGCCTGATCTGGAAAGTGCCACCGTACCGGTAATGTCTGCCATGGTAGACAGATTCTTAGGAGCCCTAGCCTCAAAAACCTCTTCTACTCTGGGCAAACCTTGGGTAATATCCTTTGCGGTAGTAACACCTCCAGTTTGAAAAGTCTTCATGGTAAGTTGAGTTCCTGGCTCACCAATAGCCTGCGCAGCCTGAACACCCGATGCTACCCCAATTTCTACAATTTCTGCGGACATCACATCTAGCCCATAACATTTTTGGCACACGCCCCTTTTGGTTTGACAGGTCATGGGCGATCTAATAATAATCTTTTCCACTTTGGCGTCCTCAATCTTTTTAACGGTCTCTTTATCTAAAAATGTTCCCTTGGTCACTATAATTTTATCCCTTACCACTGCGTCCTGCGCCAAATACCGTCCATATACTTTGTCGGCAAAAGAGGTTAACAGCGTTTTTTCACCCACTACTAACTCTCTACCTTTATCTGTTCCACAATCTTCCTGACGTACTACCACATCCTGGGCAACATCCACCAATCTTCTGGTCATATAGCCGGCATCTGCGGTCTTTAGAGCTTTATCTACTAACCCTTTTCTGGCTCCTCTACCGCTTAAAAAGTATTCCATGCCAGAAAGCCCGGTTTTGTAGTTACCAAGAATAGGAAGTTCCACAATACGACTTTGCGTGTCGGTAATAAGCCCTCTAATACCTCCAACCTGTTTAATTTGATCGCGTGAAGCCCTACTGGATCCTGAAACAATTTCCATTTTTAAGGGGTTATCATCCGTTAACCCTTTCCAAACTTCTTCGTCTATTTTGGCAGTTACGGTATTCCAAACGCCTTCTCGTAGCCTTTTGGCCTCCGGTTCGGTAATAAGTCCCCGTCTAAAGTCCTGGTTAATTTGCGTAACTTCTGCTTGGGCGGTGTCAATTAAGGTTTGTCTGGCAGGTGGAATTACTACATCACTTAAAGCGGTGGAATGTCCAAGCATGGTACCGTACTTAAAGCCTAAATCTTTAATGTCGTCTATTAATTTGGAGGTAACTTCCAAAGGCTCAGTGTCAAAGGACAAAGCAATTAGCACATTTACTCGTTTTTTGTCCATAGTTTCATTTATAAAGTCAAAATTACTGGGGATTGACCTATTAAAGATGATTCTGCCTGGGGTAGTTTCCACCAACTCACCGTTTATTTTAACTTTAACTTTTTGCCTAATGTCTAACAGTTTGGTTGACTCTAGCAGGTAAACTACCTCATCTGTACTGGCAAAGGGCTTTTTCCACGCGGGTAATTTTTCGTCTATTAAAGTAATGCAGTAAATACCAAACAGCATAATTTTGGTTGGAACAGACATGGGTGAACCGTCTGCGGGTCTCCGCAAGTTATTGGTTGACATCATAAGATTCTTTGCTTCCTCCACCGCTTTGGTAGAAAGAGGCAAATGCACGGCCATTTGGTCGCCATCAAAGTCCGCGTTGTAACCAGGACACACACATAAATGAAGTCTTATAGCGTTACCCTCCACCAACTTGGGGTAAAATGCCTGAATTCCCAACCGCCACAAGGTAGGCGCGCGGTTAAGCAAAACTGGATGACCTTTAATAAGTTCCTCTAAAATCTCCCAAACCTCCGCCCCTTCCTGTTCAAGTACATATCTAGCGCTTTTTACATTAGGAGCTAAACCTTTGGCTAAAATCTCGCGCAGAACAAAGGGCTTAAAGAGCTCCAGCGCCATATTTTTAGGAATTCCACATTCGTTAATTTTAAGCTCTGGTCCATTTACAATAACGGATCTGGCAGAATAATCTACGCGCTTACCCAAAAGGTTTTGTCTAAATCTACCCTGCTTACCCTTTAACATGTCCGCCAGCGACCTTAACTGCTTTTTATTACCTTTTACGGCAGTTCGTACGGTAGACCGTTGCTTGGATGAATCAAGCAGAGCATCAACCCCCTCTTGCAACATGCGTTTTTCATTGCGCACAATAATTTCTGGTGCGCCCAAGTCCATAAGTTTTTTAAGTCGATTATTTCTATTAATCACGCGTCTATACAGGTCGTTAAGATCAGAGGTAGCAAACCGCCCACCCTCTAGCTGCACCATAGGTCGCAAATCTGGCGGGATAACCGGCAAAACATTTAAAATCATGCGAGAAGTTTCAATTCCAGCTCGTCTAAAGCCCTCCACAGCTCTTAATCGCTTGGTAGCTTTTTGGGCTTTTTGCCCTTTAGAATTTTGAGTAATTTCCTTAAGGCTGGCAGAAAGCTCGTTAAGATCCAAATTTTGCAAAATCTTCTCTAACGCCTCGGCTCCAATATCCACTTTACAAAACTCGTCAATGTACTCTGCCAAATTAACATATTCATTGTCGGAAAGAACACTAAAAAGCTCCACACTCTCTAATTTCCGTTGCATTATATTGTACTCGCTATCCAACTCGCCCAATTTTTCCGCCTGCTTGGCTCTTATAGAGTTAACTTTGTCTTTAAATTTATGCTCCGCCTCTTCTACAGAAAAACCCTTGTTACCATCTCGTACCTTGGCACCAAAATCTTTTTCCAAATCCGTAATCTGCTCTTCATACACCTTGGACGCTTCTTCTTTGGCAATTTCCAAATTTTTGGCAATTTTATCTATGGCAAAAGCTTTTTTGGCTTCCTCGATCTCTGTAACTATAAAAGACGAGAAGTACACAATGGATTCAATGTTTCTAGGCGAAATATCCAAGATAAGCGCCATTCTGGAAGGAATACCTCTAAAAAACCACACATGGGCTACAGGGCTAGCCAGTTTTATATGCCCCATGCGCTCGCGTCGTACCCTAGAAGAAGTAACTTCCACACCGCATTTATCACAAATTACGCCTTTATACCTTATTCTTTTATATTTTCCGCAATAACATTCAAAATCTTTGGACGGACCAAAAATGCGCTCATCAAACAACCCATCTTTTTCTGGCTTAAAAGTGCGGTAGTTAATGGTTTCTGGCTTAATAACCTCGCCGTACGACCACTCTAAGATGTCCTTGGTAGACGCCAAAGTTATTTTTAACGCTGAAAAATCTTTTAGATCGCCAATTAGCTTCATAGTTTTGCCTCCTCTACAACTAAGTTTTGCATTTGTGCTTTTACTTCTTTTTCAATATCTACGCTTTCTGCACTTACCGCTTCATTTTCCAATACTTCAGCTTTTATTACGCCTACGGGTGATATGCCTAAAGCCAGACCGTTTAATTCCCTTACTAACAATTTAAACGACTCTGGGATGCTGGGCGTGGGAATGTCCAAACCCTGTAAAATAGACCTATACGCTTGAGTTCTACCAGAAAAGTCGTCCGACTTAATGGTAAGCATTTCTTGCAAGATATTAGCCGCCCCATACGCCTCCAAAGCCCAAACTTCCATTTCCCCAAATCTTTGTCCACCAAATTGCGCTTTACCACCAAGAGGTTGTTGCGTTATTAAGGAGTAAGGTCCGGTGGATCTAGCGTGCATTTTGTCTTCCGCCATGTGATACAGCTTTAAAATGTAGGTTTCACCCACTAAAACTGGGTGTTCAAAATGGTCGCCAGTTCGTCCGTCTATTAATTTTACTTTTCCTGTGGCAGGAATACCCGCTTCTGTTAATTCTTTTTGGTAATCTTCTTCTGACGGCGACTCAAAAACTGGCACGGTATAAGTTTTGTTAAGAATTCTACCCGCGTAACCCAATGGCGCCTCTAAAATTTGCCCTACATTCATTCTTTTTAAGACGGTGTCAGGGGCAAAAATAATATCTATAGTAGTTCCGTCTTCCATGTGAGGCATATCAATTTCTGGCACGATGGCAGAGATAACACCCTTGTTACCGTGTCGCCCGGCAAGCTTATCCCCTACCTCAATTTTTCTTTGCTGGGCTACATACACCGTAACTTCTTCAATAACGCCACTTTGTAGCTCTTTGTTGTCATCTCTGGTAACGCGTTTAATACCAATAACCACGCCTCGTTCGCCGTGAGGCATAGCAAGCGAGTTATCTCTAATCTCCTTGGCTTTTTCACCAAAAATGGCCCGTAACAGGCGCTCTTCCGCGGAAAGATCGGTTTCACCTTTAGGGGCAACTTTACCCACCAAAACATCGCCGGATCGTACCTTTGAGCCTATGGCTACAACCCCATCTTCTCCTAGATTTCTTAAAGCGTCCTCGGAAACATTGGGAATGTCTTTGGTGATTTCTTCAGGACCTAATTTAGTCTCCAGTACGGAGATGTTGTAATCGGAAATGTGAATGGAGGTTAGAATATCATCTTTAACAAGCCTGTCGGAAATTACAATACCGTCTTCATATTCATACCCACGCCAAATCATGTAAGCAGCTTTTATATTGGTACCAATAGCCACTTCCTTACCCACAATGCCTGGACCTTCTGCCAAGACATCGCCTTTTTTAACTTTTTGCCCCGTGGTTACCCTCACCACCTGATTTATACAAGTATCTTGATTAGACTTAACAAACTTGGAAAGTTTATATTCCGTTTTAGCTTTTGCATCCTTGTAGCGAACAACAACTTTTGACGCATCAGCAAACGATACCTCGCCATCACTTTCCGCCACAATAACATAGCCAGTGTTTAGAGCCACGGCTTCTTCCGTACCGGTGCCCACAATTGGGGCTTCTGGCTTAACTAAAGGTACAGCTTGGGACATTTGCTGGGTAGCCACCAAAGATCTGTTAACATCGTCGTTGGACAAAAAGGGAATTAGTCCCGCGGAAGTTCCCACAATTTGTCTGGGAATAAGATCCATTAAAGTAGCGTTTTCCACGCCTCTAATTACAAAATCCGCGCCTTTTCGCATGGAAATGCGCTCATCTAAAATGTAGCCTTTAGCGTCCAGCTTGGCAGAGGCGTCAGCAATAAAAACCTTGTCTTCATCGTAGGCGGCTAAATACACCACTTCATCCGTAACCTTCGTTTTTCCGTGGTCGTTTACTACTTTTCTATAAGGCGTTTCCAAAAAGCCGTACTCATTTACTATGGCGTATTGCGTCATGTAGGTAATAAGCCCAATATTTGGACCTTCTGGTGATCTAACCGGGCAAATTTTACCGTAGTGGGTGTAATGCACATCTCTTACCGCCATGCTGGCGCGTTCTTTGGTAAGTCCGCCCGGACCCATTAAAGAAAGTCGCCTGGTGTGCTCTAGCGAAGTTAACGGATTTTGCTGATCGTGCTGTTGAGAAAGCTGACCGGTGGCAAAAAAACTGTGCACTTTAGAAGCAATAATTCTGGTGGAGATTAACGCGGAAGGCTCTGGCAAAATCTCTCTGGGGTGCAGGCTCATTCTTTCTTTTACATTGCGTTCTAATTGCAAAAAGCCAATCCTAATTTGGTTTTGCAAAAGTTCACCCACAGATTTAACGCGCCTATTAGCTAGGTGATCAATATCATCCGCCACAGCTGACCCGTTGTTTACTTCAATAACTCTTGCAATAATCTTTATCAAGTCTTCCTGAAACATAAGCCAATGTTTATTATCGTTTGGTGTTTCCAGATTTAGTTTTTGATTAAACTTAAAGCGACCAACTTTACCGAGACTATATCTTCTGGCATTAAAAAACATGGAATGCACCAAAGATTTGGCGTTATCTAAAACCAAAGGTTCGCCAGGGCGCATTTTTTTGTAAATTTCCAAACAAGCTTCATCATAATTGGCGGAAGGGTCACGAGCTAAAGTGGCATCTATGTAACTTAACTCTGGGTTATTATCCACATTGGCAAAAGCCTGTTTTATTTGCTCGTTGGTGGTTAACCCATAAACTCTTAACAAAGAGGTTATGGCAAGTTTTCTGCGTCTATCAATTTTTACACTTATGATACCGGTTCTGGAGGTTTCTATTTCTAGCCAAACACCGTTTTTAGGCAAAACCTTTGCCCCACCTAAAGTAGCCCCAGTAATGGGAGAAGTTTCAGTGGTAAACAGTACGCCCTCTGATCTAGTTAACTGGCTCACTACCACTCTTTCTACGCCGTTAATAATAAAAGTACCTCTATCTGTCATAACGGGAATGTCGCCCATATAAATATTTTGAGTATTTTCCTTTTTTTCTAAGGGGTCTTTAAGAGTTGCTTTAAGATACCAGGGGGCATCATAAGTTCTGCCGGTAAAATAGGCGTTTTCCATGGTAATGTTGGGCTTGTCAAATGTTGGGCTACTAAAGCTTAAAACCCAACCTCTGCCAGAGTAATCTTCAATAACACCAACCTCGTTTAACACCTCTTCCAAACCTTCTTTTAAAAGCCACTGGTAAGATTTGGTTTGTACGCCAGTTAAATTGGCTAGGGGCAAAATTTCATTTCGTTTTGAAAAGTCGTATCTCATTTATTGATGTCTTTTATTTACAAATAAAAAAGAAACTGGCACGATTACCGCGTGCGCTGGCGTCAAGGCTATCACATCTACTTTGCGCTGTCAACACTATTCACAAAACCCACCTTGCCAAGAGGCCAAAATTTAAAAACTACTCTACCTATAATCCGCTCTTTTTGCACTAACCCAAAGGTGCGCGAATCCATGGAATGCTCGCGGTTATCACCCATTACTAAAAAACTGCCCTCCTCCATTTTAAACGAACGCCCGTCTTTTATTTTAGCACCTCCCTGGGTACATGCGCCAGTTTTAAGGTAATTTTCCTCGTACAAAAAGCTTTCTTCACCGTTTTTTATGTAGACTTTGCAATCAAAAATCTTTACCACATCGCCAGACACCCCCACAATTCTTTTTACATAATCAATGTTATCGTTACCGGGCGGATGCAAAACCACCACATCCCCTCTTTTAAAAGGACTAAAATGTTTAGACAGCTTTTCCACTAAAATGCGCTCGCCGGTATAAAAACTTGGTTCCATGCTAGACCCCACAACTAACTCCGGAAAGGCGATGGTGGAATAAATAACTAGGATTACAATTACGGAACTTACTAAAGTTTCCAGCATTTCAAAAAAGAAACTCTTGCCACTTTCCTGCGACTGCTTTTTATGTTCGACTTTATTAGAATCGCTTATGGATAGAGTCGATGTGTTGAATAAAGGCATTACAAAATAATAGCATGAA
>CAZNNN010000006.1:0-30586 GCA_964574405.1 uncultured Candidatus Saccharibacteria bacterium
ATGTATATGATTGCAAAGAAAATAGCTTTTGTCAAGATGACAATATATGTTATTTAAGAATTTGGGTAAGTTTTTCTGCAAGAAGGCTTAGATTTCCGCTAGCGCCAGTTGCCCGCCTGGCTTCACCAATTAAAAACTGCAGAACGCCCTGTTTACCCGCACGGTACTTATCCACCATCGTGGGGTTATCAGTCAATACTTTGGCAATGATCTCGTCAATATCCTCATCGGTACTAAGTATAGTAGTCGTACTAGATATCGATTCCTCAACCAACTCTTCAACACTCACAGTCCTATAAGCCTGTTTATTGATTAGTACATTAGCTATCATTTGAGGACTTCCCGAGCCCGCCAATTTGACAGCCTGCTCAAACTTTTTACTAAGCTCAATTCCCGTACCCGTGGAAAAAAAGTCCGCGGAAGCAAGATTCAGACCGTAATCCTTAATCAATCGAGCACGGAGTTGATAAGGGAGTTCCGGCAAGCGTCTTCTCAAATCGTTTAAATAACCACCATCAAAAGCCATGGGTGGGATGTCCGGATCAGGAAAATACCTGTAATCGTGAGCCTCTTCTTTATCCCGCTGGGAAACTGTAGCTCCTTTATGTTCGTCCCAACCTCTATTTTCCTGTTTAGGCGTTTGCCCCGCTTCCAATAAGTGGCTCTGCCTTTTAACCTCAAACAAAACCGCTTTTTCCATAAACCTAAAAGAATTAATATTCTTTACCTCCACTTTGTATTTTGCCAACTCCCCTTTTTGTTCCATTTCCGCCGTTCGTAGCGATATGTTAGCCTCAAGACGCATATTCCCTTTTTCCATATCCGCCTCGCTAATGCTTACTAGGCGTGCAATATCCTGAATTTTCTTACCAAAGTCCACCGCATCCGCCGCATCTGTAAAACACGGCGTAGTAACTACCTCGATTAATGAAATACCCGATTTGTTAAAGTCGATCAAAGTTTTGTTACCCTCATGAAAGGATTTTGCCGTATCCTCCTCCAAATGAATCCGCTCAATAATTACTCTCTTTCCACTTTTTAAATCCAAAAAACCCTGCCCACACAAAGGTTCTTTATATTGACTAATTTGATAACCTTTAGGAAGATCTGGATAAAAATAATGTTTTCTATCAAAATGACTGATGCTATTTAATTTACAGTTTAAAGCCAAGCCAAGTAGCTGTGTTTTTTGCACCGACTCAAAATTTGGCACAGGCAAAGCTCCCGGCAAACCCAAACAAGTTGGGCAAGTGTGGGTGTTAGGTTCTGCTTGCCAAATATCAGCGTTGCACCCGCAAAACATTTTTTTAACGCTGTTAACCTGAATATGAATTTCTAAACCCAATGTAAGCCTATAAATCATAGCTTAACTCCTAACTCGTTTAACCCACTTTGTAAATTTTGTATGGATGATTTCAAAACAAATCCTTGCACTTCAAACCCGCTTTCGTGTACAAGCGCATTACGCAATTTATGCGCCTGCCAGATTTTATCGTAAGAAACAGGACGAAAAAGAGTTTTAGCATTTTTAAGGCGTTCACCCATAGTTTCCCCCGTTACCAAATCCCTAAGCACAGAGTCCACCGATCTATCTGCCACAATTAAGGCCTGTTTTAGCTGACTTGGGGAGTCACCTTTTACCAGCACGGAAATTTCTTGCCAATCCCGCCTAACCGCTTCTATAACGCGCCTGCTAACGGATTTTTTTCCCAACAAAAAGTTTAGGATCTTTTTAAGGACTTCTAATGCTGGCATAATTCCTCCACGCAACTTGCTACACCGATAATTTTTTTCTCGCTAAATTGCGGACCAATAAATTGCATCCCGATGGGTAAATTTTTCTCGTCCACGCCAAAAGGTAGGGAGATGGCAGGTAAGCCTGCAATAGAGCTTGGTTCGGCTAAAACATCCATAAGTTCCCCAAAAATAGGTGATTTCTGGCTTTCTCCAATTTTTAAAGCTGTACAAGGCATAGAGGGCGCAACTATTAGATCGACCCTAGAGAAGGCTTTTCTAAAATCGTCAACAATGAGCGTTCTAACTTTTTGGGCCTTAGCGTAATACTCATCGTAATAACCAGCACTTAAGGTGTATGCACCAAGCATCATCCGGTTTTTGGCCTCTGCACCAAAACTGGTTCTATCATTTCCGTATCTTATCCCGTCCAATCGCGCTAAGTTTGAAGACACTTCCGATCTTTGCAAAATTGTGTAAGTGGCAATAGAATATTTGGGCGAAAGTAGGTTCATCTCTACAATTTCCGCTCCCAAATTTTTTAACAGGTCTGTAAAATTTTCTGCCTGTTTTCTTACGGCAGGCTCAAGGTCTATTTTAAAATAACTTTTTGGTTTACCGATTTTTAAACTCTTAAGTGACTCCAGGCCTCTAATCGAATAGTCGTCGGGGAGCGTTAACGAAGTTGTGGCATCTAGGGGATCTTTTCCAGCTAGCACCTTTAAAACATAAGCCCCATCATAAACCGTTTTTGTTAGTGAACCAGGAGAATCTGTGGATGACGCCATGGCAACAAGCCCGTATCGACTCACTCGTCCGTAGGTAGGCTTAAACCCCACAATACCGCACCAACTAGCCGGCCCTCTTAAACTACCGGCTGTTTCTGATCCAATGGCAAAAATACACATATTAGACGCTACTGCACAAGCAGACCCGCCAGAAGAACCACCGGGCGACCTTGTTTTATCGTGAGGATTCTTGGTTGTAAAAAAGTCGGAAGTTTCTGTAGAGGAACCATGTGCAAAGGCGTCCATATTAGTTTTCCCCAAAAGCACCGCCCCTGCCTTCTTTAATTTTGTTGTGACGGTAGATTCAAAGGGTGGAAAATAATTTTCTAACATTTTTGACGAGGCAGTAGTTTTTATGCCCTGGGTAGAAAAATTATCCTTACAGGCATAAGGAACTCCTAGAAGAGAATGCTGTTCGAGAGCATGCACACCCATGTCGTTGATGGTTTTATCTGCCGTTCTTGCTTGTTCCAATGCCTCTTCTTTTAGAACGGTAACAAAGGCTTTAAGTTCGCAGTCGCTAGCATCTATTTGTGTTAGACAGGCTTTGGTAAGATCATAAGAAGAAAACGCTTTAGATTTTAACCCTTCAACTGCCTCTTTAAGTGTAAGTTCGTTAAGTTTTTTCATGGTCTATCAAAAACCGCCTTGGTTACAAATAATCCACGGCTGATTTCTTTAGCGTTGGAAAGTGCTAACTTCTGTGAGAGAGTTGCTTCTACAGAGTCGCCTGCAAAAACATTAGAAAGTCCCGTAACTGAACTTGTTGGCAATGTTTTACTTGTATCCAGCTCTTTCAAAATATCAATAACATCTAGCGTTTGTGGAATGGTTTGCCTAAATTTCTCAATTTCTGCATCAGTCAACTCCAGCTTGACTAGTTTTGCAATAGATCTTACATCATCCACTGATACTTTATGACTATCCATTTACATTTCCTCCAGCTTTTTAATGCGCTCCACCACGGGGGGGTGCGTACTAAACAGTTTAGCCATAAAATTTGCTTGTTCGCCTTTTAACGGATTAGTGATATATAAATGGGCAGTAGCTCCGTTGGCAACTTCCAAAATTTCTTTGTCGGACGATATTTTCCGCAAAGCATCTGCCAAACCTTTTGGATAGCGGGTTAACAGGGCGCCAGATGAGTCCGCCAAAAATTCCCTTTGTCTACTTAAAGCTAATTTAATGAGCGAGGCAATAAGTGGGCTTAAGATTAGCAAAACTAGTCCAACAATCATTAACGCTCCAGAGCCTTCGCTCCGGTCTCTTTTACGACTTCCCCCGTAAAACATGCCACGCGTAAACCAATCGGATAAAAGAACTATTGTTCCTACCAAAACACTAACAATGGACATTAGTCTAATATCGTAATTTCCTATATGGCTAAGTTCGTGAGCAATAACACCCTCCAGCTCCAATTTGTTAAGTCGTTCGATGATACCCGTAGTAAAGCAGATTACTGCGTGGTTTGGATCTCTGCCTGTGGCAAAAGCGTTCATGGCAGTGTCCTCGATGATGTAAATCTTGGGCTTGGGAAGTCCTGCACCTATACAAAGGTTTTCCACCAATTTATGAATATAGGGGTTATCCGTTTCTTTTACCTCTTTGGCGCGAGAAATTGCCAGCACAATCTTGTCACTTGAGTAGTAACTTATAAAGCCGGAAAATCCGCTAAATATAAGAGCAAAACCTAAAAACGACACGCCACTACCGTCCGCAAAATATTGCCCAGCAAAATAGCCCACAGCTGATATTACAGCTACAAAAGCCAGCATAATATACACGGTTTGCCGTTTGTTCTCGTCTATTCGGTTATAGATGCTCGTGTTCATACGCAACACAGTAGTGTCAAAAAGATACTTTAACCGGCTCTCGTTCCGCTACTTGAGCCTCAAAAAACTCCTCTTGCTTAAACCCAAACGCGTTAGCAAACACATTGCCTGGAAAAGTTACAATTTTGGAATTCATATCTCGCACCACGCTATTATAAAACTGGCGAGAATAGGCTATTTTGCTTTCCGTGTCGCTTAACTCATTTTGCAGATTCACAAAGCCTTCTTGAGCCTTTAGCTCCGGGTAAGCTTCGGCAACTGCAAAGAGCGACTTTAATGCGCCCGTAAGTTGGTCGTCCGCCTTTAAGGCGTCCTTATGAGATCCTGCGGACATTAGCGCCGACCGCGCAGAAGTGACAGCCTCAAAAACCTCTTTCTCGTGCTTGGCATACGCTTTAACCGTTTCCACTAA
Organism: uncultured Candidatus Saccharibacteria bacterium; assembly: GCA_964574405.1. Taxonomy (GTDB): domain Bacteria; phylum Patescibacteriota; class WWE3; order UBA101185; family UBA10185; genus JBBAAW01. The sequence goes on from CAZNNN010000006.1 coordinate 4,767, forward strand.
ATTGGGGATTAAATCCACCCGCCTTTTAAGTTGCACATCAATTCCACTCCACGCCTCTTTTACTTTAACTTTAAGCGACGCTAGGGAATTGTAAATTCCAATTAAATACGCTACCGCCAGCAACGGCAGAGCAAGCAATAATAATGTTGGTAACATAGTTCCTCCTTTGTGACTAAAATTTTATTTATTATACCCCATAAATTGTTTAATAAGCTCGTCTTTTGGTAAAGTATTAATTACTTGTTGTTTAGTAAGCCACCCCCGCCTTGCCACATCCACCCCGTACTTGATTACCTCCAACCCTGGTACAGAATGCGCATCGCTACTAATTAAAAACTTAATGCCTCTTTTTTGAGCGGTGTAAACAAGGTCATCCGGTAAATCCAAACGATTGGGTTGGGCATTAATTTCCAAAATCTTGTGATTCTCCTCGACCGCATCAAAAATTTTATCCCAATCCAAATCTAGTGGTGCGCGTTCATTAATTAGTCTGCCACACGGATGCCCAATTACGGTAACCAGCGGGTTTTCTATAGCGGAAACAAGCCTTTCCGTAGCCTTCTGCCTACTTTGATCAAACGATCCATGTACTGATGCTACTACAAAGTCCAATTTTTCCAGTACATCGTTGGATAAAGATAGCTCCCCATCAACTAAAATATTAACTTCGTACCCAAAAAGTACTCGCATGTCTTTCTGTGAACTATTTATGTGTTCAATTCTATTTCTAAAGCTTTCAATAAGACCAAAAACCTCGTACTTACCTCTGCTTTGCAAACTTGGCGAGTGATCAGAAATACCCATGTATTGGTAGCCTTTAACCATCCCCGCATGAACCATCTCTTCCAAAGTATTTACGCCGTCGGAAAGATTGGTGTGTACATGCAATTCCCCCTTAATATCTCCAAGGCTTACTAAATCAGGTAATTGTTTTTTTGATGCTAAATCCACTTCATCTTTTCCCTGGCGTAATTCCGGCGGAATCCAATCTAAGCCAATCTTTGTATAAAAAGTCTCTTCATTAGCAAATTCCTGTAACTTGCCACCCACCTTAATCCCGTATTCAGAAAGTGACATGCCTTTTTCCAAGGCGTGCGTTCGCAAAAGCACATTGTGTTGCTTTGAGCCAGTAAAATATTGCTCCATGGAGCCAAAACTTGCCAAGTGGCTGGTTCGCACATCCACCTGCACGCCGTTTTTAAGGCGTACAGAAGCCTTTTTATCGCCTCCACCAGTAACTTCTTCTATTTCCGAAAATGCTAAAAAATGTTTAATTACCGCCTCGGGATTATTTGTGGCTATCGCAATATCCAAGTCCCCCACTGTGGACGCGCGCCTCCGCAAAGATCCTAAAGTTTCTATTTTCTCCACACTGGAGTCACTCTTCATGTAGTTTAGTATTCTCTCCGATATTTCCTCCGCCTGACTCAATAATAATCTAGGCATAACATTTTTATTCATTTTTTCTTGCTCAATAGCCTTTAAAATATCCGCCTCTTTCTTTTCCGCAAACCCAGCCAGCTCTCTAATTTTACCCTCTATGGCAGCTTGTTTTACCTTCTCCACGGCCGTTTCCGCGTTATTCAATTTAAATGCCGTAGCTAACTTAAAAGCTGTTTTAGCACCCACACCTTTAATTCCAATAAGCGCAAACATGCCCGCCGGTAAATCCTTTTTTAAGGCTGTAAACTCATCCACCTTACCCGCAGTAAAAAGTTGGGTAATATGCCCTTTTAGCGACACCCCCATACCCATAATTTGATCGAGCTGATTATTCTGCCACAAGTCGTACACACTATTTGTGATGCTTTCTATGGACATAATGGCGTTTTGGTAGGCGCGAATTTTAAAAACATTAGCACCTTTAATTTCCATAGCCGCCAAAGCCTCCTTAAGGCGGTGTACCACCTCTTTGTTGGTAAACTTATACTCGGTTAGGGATTTTAATTGCACCATTGTATTTTAACAATTTTTGTTGACTAAATCCACTCGTTCTGGTAAATTCACAATGTTTAGGGGCCGTAGCTCAGTTGGTTAGAGCGCTTCCCTGTCACGGAAGAGGTCACCGGTTCGAGACCGGCCGGTCCCGCCATTACTTGCCCGGAAAGGTTGGTATGAAAAACAATAAAACTCTGGCATTTCTTGCCTTAATTTTTGTGGCGCTTTTTTCTTACTGGACTTTTAATCAAGTTAAATTTTACCGTGATAAAAATGCAGGCAAATCTTTTGAGAATTTACCCGACACTAGTTCTTCCTCTACTCAAAATTTAAACGACAATAATACTGCCGACAAAGTTAATTCCACTATATCCTCGGGTAGTAATACATCCGGTGATAATATCTGGGTCGCAACGGATTATAAGCAAGGGGATATTAGCAAGGGAAATTACACCGTTAAAAGTGGTGACACTTTATGGGAAATCGCGGAAGCAGTCTACGGCGATGGCACGCAATGGGTAAACATTTTGCATGTCAACTCCACTAGCGTTGATTATTTACTCAACGGCCAACAAGCCCTCATTTTCCCCGGGCAGGTGTTAGTGATACCATAGACAGTATGCGGGGGTAGTTCAGTGGTAGAATGCTTCCTTCCCAAGGAAGAGGTCGCGGGTTCGAGCCCCGTTCCCCGCTCCAAAGAAATATGGACTATAAACATACAAACCTACCAATAGAAATGAAACCAAAACTAGTTAGGGATAAAATTCCTGAAATTATTGAAAAAGCAGAGGGTGTAAAAGCAATCATAATAACTCTAAACAAGAAAGATTATGGTGAAAGACTTGTAGAAAAAATTCGTGAAGAAGCGGAAGAATTGCTACTAGCTATTAAGGACAACACAAATTCGATTGAAGAATTGGCAGATATTCTGGAATTGATAAACGCAATCGCAATATATGTGGGAGGGTCGATTTCCGATGTCGAAAAAGAAAGAAAGAAAAAATTTAAAATTAGAGGGGGATTTAAAAAAAGATATCTCCTATTAGGAAAAGCGTCGGAGTGAGATGTGGCGCTTTGTCGCAACAGAGTGTAAAGAGGTACTGATATGAAGTGCAGTGGTTTCCCTGACAAAATTAAAGAAGTCAATTCAAACTACAGGGGAAAAATAAAGTCAATTACTTTTATTGTGCAACAGCAGAAAGAGGAGAAAAAGATTTTTAAATGGTTATTTGCACCACACGATATCGATTTTTATATTTCTTTCCCATACTACAAATGCAAACAGTATCATTGTGGAACAGTTGCTATTCCTCAATCTCCCGTTAAAAACGAGGTTTTTGATATGACAGGAAACGGAGTGGTTAGCAAAATCCCCATCAAATTTTCGTATCATAAAGATGGAAATATTCATTTTAAACCAACAAACATAGTAGCTAACAGTAAAGACAGATGCTTAAAACTCGCCGTTTTGAAAGGCACCCCTCTTGATCAGTTGGTTGGTGATCCAATTTTTACAATCGGATTTGAGGGTTTAGAAAAGTTCGAGGGTCTGAGTAAACATAAAAGCAGGGACGGAAACCAAGAAGTACTTTTACCGATTCCAAAAGATATTATCAACTTTGAGATACAAGCGTTTGCTGGACCAAGTCAAAAAAGTATTGATGGACAGGTGAAGAGTGGATCAGTTCCTTGGTTTCAGTTAAACGGAAACACTACAGAAGGAAAGCCTATCTATATTGGAGTTTACGCAATCCTCTCGAGAAAATCACACATTATAGATATTAACAAAAATGGATTGTATGTTCTCGTCGGGTTTGATCGTTCGAAACTTTGTGAAACAGGAAGAGTAAAAAGTCTATATTTGTTTGCCCGATAGCGAGTCTTTCTACTTAAGGTTGAGCGAGCTCAGTTGACAATTACCGCTGTAGTTGATAAAAAATTACATTAATGAATAATCTCTCACTAGATGACTTAGCAAAAATACTCTGGGATTATAATAATCTCAACCAACCTCTTAAAAAATCGGACGCAATTCTTGTTTTAGGAAGCAACGATATTAGAGTCGCGCAAAGAGGGGCGGAACTATTACTACAGGAATATGCCCCTCTAATTATATTTTCAGGTGGCTTCGGTGCACTTACGCAAAATTTATAAAGTAAACCAGAGGCAGAAGTGTTTGCAAACGAGGCGATAAAAATGGGCGTTCCGCAGGAAAAGATACTAATAGAAAGACACTCTACTAACACTGGGCAAAACATAATTTTTACAAAAAAGTTACTCGAGGAAAAAGCATTGAAGATCGCTTCGTTTATTGTAATTCAGAAACCATACATGCTGAGACGGACATACGCTACATTTAGAAAACAGTGGCCAGGACAAGATTTTGTTATAACTAGCCCCCAGATCGGCTATGAAAAATACTCCAATGAAACAATTTCTAAAGATTTATTGATTAATATTATGGTTGGCGATACTCAAAGAATTAAGGTGTATCCAGAAAAAGGGTTTCAGATTCCACAAGAAATTCCAGAGGAGGTTTGGTTAGCTTTTGAGGAATTGATAGGAAGAGGATTTACAAAACACCTGATTAAAGAAAGTTGATAATTGAAACTGAATCTCTACTATAACCTGCCTAAAAAGCAGATTACCGAGTCGATAAGATAAATTTAACAAATCCGCTTGAATTTAGTATAATCAGCCAATCATGTTCAAATCAGTTAGAATCAAAAACTTCCGTGGGATCAAAGATTTAACGGTCGATGGTTTAAAACACATCAACATTTTTGTTGGGGACAATGCCGTGGGAAAAACCGCCGTTCTTGATGCTGTTTACATCTTAATAAACCCTGGAAATCCACAACTACCCTTAAGGACAAACGATTGGAGAAATCTTGGATTTTATACCTCTTCCTATTGGAAATCTCTTTTCTATAACTTTGATACAAAAAACGAAATAGAGCTATCATCTGAAGGCGATAATAAAAGGCAAGTACAGATAAAACCAAGAATGTCAGCCTCTAAAACAGTTTCTCCTGCCTCCGAAATTTCTAATGGGGGAAATATTAAAGCGGGAAGCGAAATTGAAAAGCTTTTAAACGGGTTAAACATATCCTTCCAAATAGCTGGTGAAAAATACGAAACCTCGATAGAACAAACAGCGCCCGATGTAGCAAATCTTGATTTAAACAACTCTTACAAAGAAACCTTACAGGGGCATTATTTAAATAATAAAACATATGCAGGGGAGCTAGACCTGGCAGAAAAATTTGATGGCGTCAATCAGGAATTTGGAAAAGAAGTGGTAATTGAATTCTTAAAAACATTCAATGCTGGGATTGAGGATATCGAGTTAGATCGCTATAAAAAACTACTTGTAAAAGATGGGCTATTTGGCAATAAACGCGTTCCTTTAAACACATACGGAGACGGCATAGTCCGCGGACTTCATATACTCTTGCCCGTAATATCAAAACAAAGCAACATTGTCCTTATTGACGAAATTGAAAACGGACTTCACTGGTCTAAACAGGAGCTTGTATGGAAATTTATACTTTCTATAGTTAAAACGGGACATCAGCAATTATTTATTACTACGCATTCAAAAGAGATGTTAGAGCATCTTCAAAAAGTAGCGGTAAAGGAAAATTGCCAGGATTTAATAAAGGTTTTTAGATTACAGAATGTTGACAATGCTATAAAACTAGTTACTTACGACGAGAAACAGCTTGACTACGCCATCTCCCACGGCGAAGAGTTTAGATAAACTATGACTCAGTACCAAAACATCCTTATATGCGAAAACACTCCAAGCGGTACGGATAAACGCCTTTTGGAAAATCTAATTCAAAGACATGCGTTACTTCCAACGACCAGTTACTACATAGAAACAAGGTTTCCGGGAAGTATTAACGATGTTACGGGCTTCCTTAAAAATACATTGGTTAATCAGACCTATATAGTTTCAAAAGAAGCTAAAAATGTTTTGGTAATTGTTGACAGCGATGAAAATCCTAAACAGCGTTTTGCTAAACTAAAAGCGTGCTTTGATTCAAATGTCTTTCAGGTTCAGGCGTCGCTTGGTGCGTCTTTACCCAAATCGACAAATAAAATTAATGTAGGAATATTTCTATTTCCAGATTGCCGTAATCCAGGAAGTCTAGAAACCCTTTGTCTAAAAACACTAAAGCATCTTCACCTTGACTCTAAATTACACTGTGTGGGTCAGTATATGGGGTGCGTTTCCAATTTAGACAGCGAGATGACAGAAAATAACAGCGCAAAGTCGAAAATTAGAATATTTACGGCTACTCCAGATCCGGATAGATATGTGGACAGCATCCTAAAGCTTGTTGATTTTGATTCAACAGAGTTTAATTTGTTAAAGGATTTCATTAAACAGGCTAAATAAATGTCAACCTTAGTATTTTCAGATACACATTTTGGGAAAAAATTCCACAAGAGACGCTTTGACGCCCTTAGTAAGCTAATCTCCAAGTCGGACAAAATAATTATTAACGGGGACTTTTGGGAGGGTTTGGCAATTTCGTTTGGCGACTTTTTGGCGTCGGACTGGAATAAGCTTTTCCCACTATTAAAACAAAAACAAACCATTTATATTTACGGCAATCACGATCATCAGATGTACTCGGACGACCGCGTGTATCAATTCTGCAACCAAGCCGTTACCGAGTATACCCTTGAAACCCCGTTGCACAAGTATTTATTTAGACACGGTCATGAGTTTTTGTTCCCCAAACACTCAGAAAAATGCTTGCGGGAACACATGAACCAAGCTGGTACGCGGGTACGCAAATTTAAACTGGCGGTGGCAAATGTAATCCAACAAGTAGGCTTTGGACTATTTGGACCTAAGATTTTGCCAAGCTTTATAAACTACATTTCTGCGCAAGAGAGACAATCGATAGGTTTACCAGACCAGCTACTGGTTTGCGGTCATACGCACCGCCCCCATGCTAACAAAAAGACGGGGTTTTTGGATATTGGCTTTTTTAACTTTGGCTGGGCAAACTATGTGGAAATTGACAACACGGGAAACTACAAACTAGTAAGTAACAGATACTAAAGTCCAAATTTGTTAAAATAGATTCCACAGGTGTAGTATATAAGCCAGAGTAGCTCAGTTGGTAGAGCAATCCCTTCGTAAGGGAAAGGTCGTGAGTTCAATTCCCACCTCTGGCTCCACAAGTCATACAAAATAAGTTGCCTAATAGGCAGAAAGTGAACAGTGCATGAAAAACCATAAAAAAATTACTAAAGCAGTTATTGCCGCAGCAGGATATGGAACGCGTTTTTTGCCCGCCACTAAAAATCAGCCTAAGGAGATGTTACCTATTATTGATAAACCTATCATTCAGTATTTGGTGGAGGAGGCGGTGGATTCCGGCATTACGGACATTATTCTTGTTACCAGATCTGGTCAAAGCATTATGGAGGACTATTTTGATAATAACATTGCCCTTGAGTATTTACTGGAAAAAAATGGCAAAAAAGAGTCGCTGGAAATGGTGCGAGAAATTCCACAAATTGCTAATTTTGTGTATGTGCGACAAAAAAGACACCTACCTTACGGCAATGCTACTCCTCTTTTGGCAGTTAAAAATTTAATAGACGATGATGAGGCATTTGTGTACATGTTTGGTGATGATATGACCATAGCAAAAACACCGGTAACTAAACAGTTAATGGATGTTTTTGAGCGAGAAGAAGCAACTGGAGTATTAGCAGTGCAGGAGGTTCCAGATAGCGAAGTTCATAAGTACGGAACTGTTAGATACAAAACAAGCGCTTCCTATAAATACGAAATTGAGGAGCAAATTGAAAAAGCGCCATTAGGTAAAAATCCCTCCAACATGGCTCAATTTGGTAGATTTGTTTTTTCTTACAAATACATAGAAGAGGCTGAAAAATTACAGACTGGACTTGGTGGAGAGCTTTGGATAGCAGACATGAACAATAATTTGGCGCATCAAGGAGAAAAGATTATTGCCCAGCCCATTGATGGAGAATGGCTAACCACGGGGGATCCTTCTAGTTACCTTAAAACAACTTTTAGATTTGCTATGGAGCGAGAAGATCTGGCAAAAGACTTAAAAGAGTATCTAAGAGAGTTTAATTTACAGGGTTAAAGGTTTTATGCCACAACATGAAGCGGAGGTTAAAAAAAGATTATATAAAACCTTGCTGGCTACTTTTGTAATTATTGGAGTAGTTTTTATTGTCCTACGCTTTTTTGCTACCGATGTTGGCTCATTTTTTGGACTAATTTCCAGAATAAGTAGACCAAAAGTAAAAGACGATACTTCCGCCCCTCCACCGCCATATTTTTATAATGCTCCAACTATTACTAACAAAAAAGAACTCTTGTTTAAAGGCTTTTCTGAACCAGGTTCCAAAGTTACAATTTTTGTTAATGGGCCAAAAGGCGCAACCGTGAAAGCCGATACTACAGGCACATTTGTTTTTGATAATGTTACCTTGATAGAAGGAAGAAACACTGTTTTTGCCAAAGCGGAGGACGCCTACCAAAACCAAAGTGAAAAATCCCAAATTTTGGAAATTACCTACGACACTACTAAACCAAAAATTACCATTACCGAGCCAAAGGATGGGGCAACCATAAGAAATCTAAACCAACGAGTTGTAGTAAAAGGGTCCCTTGATAAAAAATGCGAGGTAAAAATAAACGATAAACTGGCCGTGGTTGGTGCCAACAACACCTTTGAGTTGTTGCTGGGGGTTACCCAAGGCGAAATGGAAATTAGAATTGAGGCAACAGACGAAGCTGGAAATAAATCAACCGAAACTATTAAAGTAAAGTACCTTAAAGCTGGGTTCTGAAAGCATCCCAAAGGTTAATATAGCCTCCTTCAAAACCAACCGCCCATACGCCTACGCCCAACAAGTGGTTTTTTTGCGCCAAGTTTGCTTTGTATTTTAGCGATTCCCCGTTGTCGTACCAAATTTGGTGCTTTGAACCCGTTTCTTTATCTATATAATTTACATAGGGTGTTTTTGAGGTGTTATCCCAAAGAGGCGTAAGTTGCTTTTTTATTAAAAGATCCGTTACTTCCGCATAACTAATAGATTTGGAAAATCCAATGCTCTCATTGCCGGCAATTCTTGTAGACATAGGTAACGCATCCTCCACCACCCAGTTGTAACCATAAAACGGCAAACCTAAAATTAATTTGCTGGCAGGCACTACTTCTAAATACGCCTTTAGAGCGGTAGTAAGGTTTAATCGGGAAGTTGTGTAGGAACCCTCCAAAGGAGACACGGGACCTGCGGTAGCTGATTCTGGTTGATGAAAATCGTATGCCATAATAAAAAGTGCATCAGCGTTTTCTGCCAGACTTTTAGGGTCGGTAAGCCTAACATCGCTTCTGGTAGCCCTATCAGCAGAGTCGGCATAGGCAGAAACTACCACAAACGAATCACCGATAGTACTATCAAGATGTTTATTTAATACACCTACCAGTTGGGAATATTTTTGGGCGTTTTCCGGCGTAGTGTAGGCGGGGTATTCAAAGTCAACATTTACATCCTTGATACCGGCCCAGGTAAGTTCTTGTTCTACATCCTCGATTAAATTGTTCCAACAAGCTGGACAGGCCAGAATGGCATCAATATCTTCCTCCACATGACAGATTAGTGTAAACGACACTCTTCCGCCATTCTTTTTAACTTTTTGCATGGTTTCTTTCAGCTTTTCATCTTTGCGCCATTTAGTATAGGGCGGGTCATTGGTTATGATTCGCCCTTTAGCGTTAACCGTTAAACCAAAATATGAAAGATCCGTTATTGAGTCCACATTTAAATTGTTATGACCTAGATTCCAATAAGGTAAAAAGGCGTAAACCCTATTGCCGCCCGTTAATTCCTTAAAAACAGAGCGACTCCCTAAAATACTATAAGAAGTGTCGAGTGGCTTAAGAAAAACTGTTTCTAAATTATTACCAGGATTAAATCCTAAAACAAGCCCAAACAACAATGCGCAAGATAGGTAAACGGCAAGCATTTTATTGCGGTCAATAAACATCGTTTTAGTCTAGCATAGAAATGGGTTAAAATGACTACATGAAGATGAGGAATATTTGGGTATTGGGCGTTTTGGCGATTTTAGTGGTCTTGGGGGTAAAAATTTATAACTATAATTACGCTGTGAACAAAAAAGCAACCGTTGAGATTATCAACCCTGTTAACAAGGGAGAAGAAACTCCTCCGTACACACAATGTAATCAGTTTTCCTCCATAGAGTACATGTCGTACCCAAACTACTCCAGCTTTACCAAACCAAACAATAAATTTGGGATTTATATTTATGCGGAGGAAGAAAGATTTTTTAAATTAGCAGAAAAACTGGTTAATTCCAACGGAGGTGATTGGGGCTATGTGCTAATCCCCTACAATGTAAAAGATCGAGATTACACCAAATGGAAAAGGGTTTTTACTAATCTTAATAGCAAACACCTGATACCTATTATTCAACTATGGGATATAGATACGGCTAAATATAAAAACGACACCAAAGAATCGGCTAGCTTTTTAAATAGCTTTTTGTGGCCTGTAAAAGAACGATATATAGGTGTTTACAATGAACCAAACGACGATAAATTTTGGAAGGGCAACGCCAATGCTAAAAGCTACGCCCAGATCTTAAGTTACACTATTGACATTTTTAAACAGGAAAACCCCAACTTTTTTATACTTAACGGAGCCTTAAACGCTAGCGCGCCTAATGGGGGCGGTTATATTAATCCACTGTTGTTTCTATACCAAATAAATCAGGAAATTCCAGGTATTTTTGAAAAACTAGATGGTTGGGCAAGCCATCCCTACCCACAACCTAATTTTTCCGGTAGCCCTTACGATACGGGACTTTGGAGTATCAAGGCGTACGAGAGCGAACTAACTTACTTAAAAAACACCTTAGGCGTAAAGAAAAACTTTCCCGTTTTTATCACCGAAACCGGTTGGGCACATGCGGAGGGAAATCCTTACAACGGTTCTTATTCTAATGCACAAACCGTAGCCCAAAACTACAAAACTGCGTTTGAGGAAGTGTGGCTTAAAGACGATAAGGTGCGTGCAATAACGCCCTTTACCGTTTTATATAATTCTCCGTACGACCACTTTTCGTGGATTAATAGTGATGGTGTACCTTACGATCAGTACGAAATTGTCAAAAACATTAAAAAGGTTGAGGGAGAACCAGCAAGTTTGCAAAAAACCCGAATGCAAATTAGCAACTGCCAAAATCAACTATGAAGAACACGGTTTTCTATAATACAACAGCCCAACTTATCGCCAAATTTGTTAGTATGTCACTAACCGTATTAGCAACTATTCTTATTACTAGGGCTTTTGGCAAAGAAGGCTACGGTCAATTTTCTTTAATGCAAACCCTGCCCGCCCTGTTTTATATTTTAGCTGACTTTGGACTCAATACCACAGCTCTTAAAAAAATAGGCGGTGATGAGAAAAACGCCCAAAAATACTATCAAACAGTTTTAGGCTTGCGTTTACTACTATCAGTTGCTTTTATTGCCGTACTAAATATTATCACGCTCTTTTTACCTTATTCAAGTTTTTTAAAAACGGGTATTTTAGTTTCGTCGCTGTTAATTCTCACGCAAGCTCTGTACTCTAGCACCAATTTGATTTTCCAATACAAACAACGGTACGACTTATCCTCGCTGGGCTATATGGGGGGAAGCGTTTTAACTATTTCTTTGGTGGTGATTTTTATGAAGCTGGGTTTAGACATTCGTTTATTAAGTTTTGCTTATGTGCTGGGCGGAATAGCAGCATTTATAGTAAACGCGCAACTTGTAAAAAAGCTGGGTTACAGGTCTACACTAAACATAAACACCAATCTAGCTAAAGGCGTCCTCAAAAGTTCCCTGCCTCTTGGCCTAATGTTTATTTTTTCCCAAATTAGCTTTAAAGCCGACTCCATATTGCTATCTCTCCTTAAACTTCCGTCGTTTACAGAATTAACCAACATTGAAACGGTGGCCATTTATTCTCTGCCATACAAGATTTTTGAGGTAGCGCTGGTCTTACCCACTTTTTTTATGAACGCCGTTTATCCAATTTTTGTAAGAAAATTGCAGGAAAGCCGTGATGGCTTTAAGAACATTTTTTTCAAAACCCTTAAATATATGGTAGCACTTGGTTTAACAACATCCGCAACATTGTACCTGCTGGCTCCAGTGGTCGTAAAAATCTTGGGTGGGCAGGAGTTTGATCAGTCTACGGAAGTTCTAAAAATTTTAGCGGTGGGACTTTTTATCTTTTTTCTTACCCAACCTATTTCTTATCTTATTGTTACGCTAGATAAACAAAAGTATTTGCCTGCTATTTATTTAATAAGTGCTATTTTTAATGTTTCCGCTAACCTAATTTTTATTCCCAAGTACAGCTTTTACGCCTCCGCTTATATAACTTGGATTTCCGAAGGATTGATTTTTCTCATGTTAACTTTTTTTGCCGTAAAATCTTGGCAGGCCTGCCCGTCCGACAGGCGGGAGCATTATGCACCAAGATAAATTAGCACGACTTCTTTTCCCACTCTTTGCTCTGTGTCTTTTTTCCTTGTCGCTTGGGCAATTTTCCGTAATTTACAAATTCAACGAGGGCAGTATATATCTTTTTGATATTTTAATTGCAGTTTTTGACTTTATCGGTATTTTATACCTGCTTGCGATGAAAAAAGTCATTAAGATTCCCCTACCAATATTTTTTCTTATAGCTTTTTGCGCCTTAGGTGCGATATCCCTGATTTTTACACCGTTGAATCTAGAACCCACGGAATTTCTCACCTCGGCAAGTTATCTGATGCGCTTTTTCTCTTATGTACTATTTGCGTTGGTAACTTGGAATTTAGTTAAACTTAGGATTTTTCAGGTCGACAAGATACATCTCATTATCATCTTTACTGGACTTGTTCTTTTTGTAATTGGACTTTTTCAGCTGGCCGTACTGCCTGATCTAGAAACTCTTGATCCTTTACTTGGCTGGGATCCTCACAAAAACCGCATGGCTTCCACCTTTTTTGACCCTAATTTTCTTGGGATGTACTTTACTATCTGCCTTGCTGTATCAACAGGGATGCGTTCTGTCATTGCGAGAACCGGTGCGACGAAGCAGTCCCTTTTTGGCAGGCGTCTGTATCCTCTATCTTCGTTAATTTTTCTCGCTGGTATTTTTCTCACATTTTCTCGGAGCGCATGGCTTGCCACCTCCGTCTTACTCTTCTTTACCTTGTTGCGAAAAAAACTTCTCCTGCTTGTCTCCCTGGCAATTGTATTACTGGCGATTTTTGCCGTTCCCAGAGTGCAAACTAGAATTTCCGGCATTACCGATCCGCAAGATTCCGCCAGCTTTAGGCTAATCTCCTGGCAAAATACTTGGGAAATTGCTAAAGATAATTGGGTATTTGGTGTAGGTTACAATGCCTTTAGATACGCACAAAAAGAATACGGGTTTTTGAACGACTCTAGTTTAATCGCCCGGTCTGGGGCAGGAAGTGATTCAAGTTTGCTGTTAGTTTTAGCCACCACCGGAGTCTTTGGACTTATTTTCTTTGCGGGATTTTTTATTGTCGTTCTGATGCGTACAGTTAAGACGCGCGATGTTATTACCGTTGGATTGATTTCAGCCCTTACGATAGATTCGTTATTTATTAATTCCCTCTTTTACCCCCAGATAATAATTGTGGCACTAGTTGTTTTAACCTGTAATTCCCGTACTTATTCCGCAAAGTAGTCGAAATTACCTATTTGTTTAACCTTGGCTTACACAAATCACCCAATTTGTTTCACATCTATTGACACAAATAGAAAAATCCGACATAATGGGGGTATGATAGAGCGTTTCTACACCAACAACCTAGAATCATTAGTAATACCTAACAAAGTACTAATAGTGTACGGACCAAGACAGGTTGGTAAAACTACACTGGTGGAATCGTTCCTAAATACTTTGGACTCTTCCACTAATATAAGTGTGTATAGAAGTACAGGAGAAAATATTACTACCAAAGAAGTCTTGGAATCGTCGGATTTTTCAAAAATAATCCCTTTTTTTGAGTCATACAAGATTATTTTTATTGACGAAGCCCAGAAAATTAGTAATATTGGGCAGGGTTTAAAAATACTAGTTGATCAAATACCCGGCATAAAAATTATTGCTACGGGATCTTCCTCGTTTGAACTTTCTAACAAAGTTGGCGAGCCACTTGTAGGCAGGGCAAAAATTTTGATTCTTTACCCCCTTTCTGTGCTAGAACTTATTAAAAATTACGGAAACGGTTGGGTAATAGAAAATCTTGAAAACCTTTTAGTTTACGGGGGCTATCCGGAAGTTTTAAACAGTAGCTCCAATAATCAAAAGGTGGAATATTTAAACCTCATTAGAGACTCATATTTATACAAGGATATACTTGAACTGGAGAAAATAAAAAATTCCAAGAAAATCTTTGACCTTTTACGACTTCTTGCCTTTCAGGTGGGTAACGAGGTTTCTATCCAAGAACTTAGTAAACAACTTAGTATGACTAGAAACCTAGTGGAAAAGTATCTGGATCTACTGGAGAAAAGCTTTGTAATAATAAACTTAAGAGGCTTTTCTAAAAACTTGCGAAGTGAGATCACTAAAACTTCTAAATATTATTTTTATGACAACGGAATAAGAAACGCTGTTATTGGTAATTTTAACTATCTCGCTAATAGAAATGATGTGGGGGCATTGTGGGAAAACTTTTTATTTATTGAAAGGTTAAAAAAACAGGCATACACGGGCATTCACGCTAACAACTACTTTTGGAGGACTTGGGAACAAAAGGAGTTGGATTTTATAGAAGAGCGGGATGGGAAGCTGTTTAGTTTTGAATTTAAATATTCAAAAGAAAGTGTCCCAAAACCTAAACTATTCCTAGAAACATATCCGGAAGCTACTTTTGAATTAATAAATAGGGATAATTTTATAAATTTTTTAACTTAAAACTTTTTATCTGGTGGCCGCTAAAGGATTTGAACCTTTGACCTCTGCAATGTGAATGCAGCGCTCTAACCAGCTGAGCTAAGCGGCCGTGACTTCCTACGCGGTTAATTATACAATCAATCCGTGAAAAAATCGCTGATAGGCTTTTTAGAAACATTTGTAGTAGGCATTTTTCTATCCATCTTAATAATGGTTTTTGTGGGACAGTCGCTAGAAATTACCGGCGACTCTATGTACCCCACTTTAAAGAATAAAGAGCGCATCGTGGTGGAAAAGGTCACTTATAAGAGCCGTCCACCTAAACGGGGGGAAATTGTGGTTTTTAGAAGTTTGCAAAACGAGGCGATTTTTTTAATCAAGCGCGTTATTGCCCTCCCTGGTGACACTTTAGGGCTGACCTACGGAAAAATATTAGTCAATGGGGATATAGTAAACGAAAGCTATTTACCAACCGATGTGAGAGTAGACGACTTAGGGAAATTAGTTGCCTATACCAATTCCCCCATTCCAGCAGGTTTTCTTGCCGTGATGGGTGATAATAGGTCGGAAAGCTTTGATTCCAGAATGTTTGGGTTAGTCCCCCTTGATAATTTAGTAGGAAAAGCCTTTGTGGTTTATTGGCCACCAGCTAGAAAAATTTAGGCTACCACACTAACTCTTTTGCGTCTGCCCAAATAGTTGGCAAAATTAACTCTACCGTTACCAACCGAATATAAAGTAAAATCCTTGCCCATTCTTACGCTCTCACCTGCAATAAAACTTCTGCCCCGTTGTCTAACAATTATTTGCCCAATTTTAACACCCTGTCCATGGGAGCGCTTTACTCCAAGCCTTTTTCCTGCAACATTGCCTTTTTGGGTAGCTTTTGAGGCGGTAGCGGTTTTATGTGCCATTTACTTTTTCCCTCCAATACTTTTAACCTTAATCACACTAATAGGTTGGCGATGTCCTTTTTTGCGTCTATACCTTGATTTAGATTTATACCTTGCCACTACAACCTTGGCGTCTTTTTTATCTTCAATTTTTTCCAAGTCCACTACAATGTCCTCCAAATACGGAGTTCCAACTTTAGTTTCAGTCTCAGTTTTGTAAAAAAGTGTTTTGCAAGCAAGCTCGCTCTGACGGGTAACTTCTAGAGTGTCGCCCTCCTTAACCATAAACTGCCTGCCCGCTAGTTCTATTATTGCGTATGTCATAACTTGGGAATGGTACAACATCTGGAGGGCTTTTTCAAGTGGCAATTGTCTGCTATGATAAAGGGTATGGACGGATACTTTATTAATTTAAACGGTAGCACCCTAAAAATAGCTCTTTACAACGGCACGCAACCTACAAAATTAGTTACGGAGGATTTACTTCCCACAGCTTCCTCACATTCTAGGATTGTGGACGCCCATGAATTTGCCAAGGAATTTTCCAGAATTTTGGCTCAAGATCTTGGTAACACCTTGCCCAAGCTACCTATGTACTTTTTACTTGAACCAGAACTTACCGAGCTTTTTCTTTTAACAACCAATAAGAGTGACGAAAATACCTACGAGCAATTTCTACACCAGATTAAGGATTGTTTGGTGGATGAAAACCCCGATAACTTATACTTTGGCTATTTTAAACTTGCGCCTTTTATTTATCAATTTGTGGGGATAAAAAAGGATCTTTTGCAAACTTTTTTGGACGCTGGAAACGAGATTGGTTTAGAAATTGGCGGGATTTTACCCTTTGGACTAATTTTGCCTAAAACCAACACCGATATCTCTAGCCTGTTTGTTTTGCCTCACGGGGATTCTAATACAGTAGTTTTTAGTGAACTTACTGGCACTAGCTTTGCAGAGAAATTGGATAAAAAAATTGGTCTAAACGAATTAATAGAACTTTATTGGAAACTTTCTGTATACAATACTAAAGCCGGTGAGTTAAACATTTACTCGTTTTTTCCTAATGAACACATTTTTAGCTCACATAAGGTACTACCTTTGGGAAACGGGGATTTGGAAAAAGGTTACGAGGAAATAGGGCTTACAAAAAGAACGCTGGAAGAAAACCCCACGATGCTAGATTCCCAAACTAATTTGTTAAATCTTTTGCCTGTGCCGCAGGCAATCGGCGGTAAATCATTTCCTGCCGTAGCCGTAGCATCAATAGCCTCGGTGCTATTGGTGGGAGGTCTAATATTACAGCTTACAGTGGGTTTTACTAATATTTTTGCTACAAAGATACCAAATCAAAAAGATCAAACGGTTTTAGCCGGACAGAATCAAACTACCACAAAAACACCTGAGCCAACTAAACAGGAGGAGCCTGCAAAACCACAAAAGGAAGTAAAACGAACAGATCTTAAAATTAGAGTAGAAAACGGTAACGGCGTAGCGGGTTCGGCGGGAAAATTAAAAACTTATCTGGAAGGCTTTGGTTATACAGTTGTATCCGTAGGTAATTCTGATAGAACCGATTACGCCAAAACTATGATTAAGTTACCAAGAGATCTAGTTGACTATAAAGATTTGCTCACCAACGACCTTAAAACAAACTACTCGGTGGAAATTGTAAATGTAGACGCCAAATTTACGGACTTTGATCTGCTAATTATTGCAGGGTTGAATTAACCAACTCGTCTTCAACTTTGTGTCTACAATTCTCATATCTGGCTAGAATAAATAAGTAATCGGAGAGACGATTGAGGTAAGGAATAAGATTAGCGTGCTTGCCCAAAGTCACTAAAGATCTTTCACACCGCCTACAAACTGCCCGTGCTAAATGAAGTGTAGACGACGACTCACATCCGTTTGGCAGAATAAAATTTTTGAGTTTGGGTAGCTTTTTATCCAACGCGTCTATATCTTTTTCCATTAAACCTATTTGACTATTTAAAGATCTTTTAACACCATCCACCACTTTAAATCCCGCTACTACCGATCCAATGGTAAACAGGTCTTTTTGAATTTGCGCCAATTTAAGAGAGTCCGCCTTCTTTAAATGGAAACGCGCCATTCCCAAACAAGCGTTTAGTTCATCCAAATCGCCCAGCGCGTTAATAGAGTTACAGGATTTTAATACTCGTTTACCATATAGAAGCCTCGTTTCCCCAGAGTCGCCCATTTTTGTATAAATTTTTGACATATCACTAGCACACACTATAACCGCATTCATAACACTTAGAACAGCCCTCTTCGTTTATAAAGGAAGAATTTCCACATTCAGGGCACATATTTACATGCGAAAACACCGAAACCTCCTTTTTATCTACCCCATTTTCCACTACATTAGCGCCATTGCTTCGCACATGGAAATCACAGTCTTCCGCTAACACTTTGGCTACCGCATCTGGAATAGAGCTTACTCGCTTACTCCCAAAACCTACAGAGCGAGAGCCTCCAATTCCCAAAAGTTGAACCACAATTTCTTTAGCGGTTCTCAAAGGATTTTCTGAAACCCGTAACCAGCCAGAAATAAGTCTGCCCAAAGCTTCTGAAAGTGCCGCCACATCACTGCCCGCTTTACCCACATTGGCAAAAACTTCCATAGGACTACCCTCTGCATCTTTATTTACGGTAATAAAGGCTTTTCCTTGTGGCGTATCTAATTTATAAGTAGTTCCGGTAAGCCTATAACCTCGTTCCATTTCTTTTTTAACAGGTTCTACCACGGCTACCGCCTCCACTTTACCATCTTTCTTGTTCCTAGTTTCTTTGGTTTCTAAAACTACTTCCTGCCTAGAACCAGCCACATAAACCGTTAAGCCTTTACAACCCATTTCCCAACCCAACATGTACACTTTAGCAATATCTTCCTTTTTGGCGGTGGGCGGGAAATTACAAGTTTTAGAAATGGAATTATCAATAAAAGCTTGGATAGAAGCCTGCATCTTGATGTGCTCCTCCGGCAAAACATCCGCAGACACTACAAAGGTGTTTCTAATTTTTTCCGGCAAGTCCAAAATATCTCGGCAAGAGCCGGTTTCCAAAACTCGTTCTACAATTTTCTTTTTTGACTCTTCTTTTAAGTTTAAGCTATTCAGTGCTTTATCAAAAAGCGGACTTACATAGGTTAAAGTAAGCTTTTCTTCATCGCCCGCTGCTTGATACACATTTCTTGAGTAAGCCAGAGCAAAAGCGGGTTCGCACCCATACCCCTCTACCCCCGCTACGGTAGAAATAGTGCCGGTGGGTGCTACGGTAGTTCGCGCGGCATTTCTAATCCCATACTTTACAATTTTGGCTCTCACTAGATCCCAATCTAGTTTTGGTCGGCTAAAATCTTTCTTAAAGGGTTTTATGGGTTTAGGAGCTTGCCATTTTAATTTTTTAGCATCAAAAATACTGCCTTTTATAGCAGGAAAAGTTCCTCTCTCTTTAGCTAGATCTATGGAGGCCAGCGTAGAGTGATATCTAATAAATTCCGTTACTTGACCGGCAAAATCACAACCTTCTTCCGATCCATACCTAACTCCCAGTGAATACATTACATCCGCCAACCCCATAAAACCTAGCCCAATGCGTCTACAATTTTCTGCGGCCTGCCTTAATTGTGGCACTGCGTCAACATATTTATTGGCGGTAACCACATTGTCCAAAAATCTGGTGGACAAGATAGTAGTTTCTTTAAGCGACTCCCAATCCACTTGACCATCCTTATCCAGATGTTCCAATAAATTTATGGAACCCAAACAGCAGTTTTCATACTTTCCGAGCCATTGTTCTCCACACGGATTAGTGGCTTTAAGATTATACAAATGAGGAACTGGATTATATCTATTAGCCTCATCAATAAACAAAACCCCCGGCTCGCCGTTTTTATAGGCATACTCCACTATCATCTCAAAAATCTCGCGGGCTCTTGGCGACTCCACAACTTTTTTAGAATGCGGATCAATCAGATCAAACTTTTTGTCGTCTTTAACTGCCTGCATAAACTCGTCCGTTACTGCCACAGAAATATTAAAATTGCTTATTTCACCCTCATCCGATTTGCATTTTATAAAGTCGCGAATATCCGGATGATTTACCTGCAAAACCGCCATATTAGCACCCCTCCGTACTCCTCCTTGCGCCACCTCACCAAAAGCCTTGTCATATACCGCCAAAAACCCTACAGGTCCTGTGGCTTTACCCATGCTACTTTTTACCAAGGTTCCCTTGGGTCGCAAATCAGAAAAAGAAAAACCGTTCCCGCCACCTACTTGCTGAATTAAAGCAGCGTTTCTTAAAGTAGAAAAAATCCCATCTGGATGCTTGCCAAGATCATCCTCAATGGGCAAAACAAAACAAGCGGCAAGTTGCCCTAAAGGTGTTCCTGCACCGGTAAATGTGGGTGAATTAGGAAAAAACTTCTTGCTAGAGATTAGATTATAAAATTCAATCTGCGACTTTTCTTCATATCCATACTGGGCATCGGGAGAAGCCACTACTTTAGCAATCCGCTCAAACATCCCCTCCACAGTTTCCGCCACCACACCGTTTTGATCTTTTAGTAAATACCGCTTTTCCAAGATTTTTAAAGAGTTAGGGGTAAAATCTACTGCGTTGTCTTTAGACAACGCCTTTTTTGCTTTTTTCATAGGCAGACTTTATGGGTTAAAAACTTTGCACTGCCGAGAAAGTTATTAGCCCACAATCTTTCTTGGATTTTATTATCCAACTAAATTTTTTATTGGTCGTTTTTGTACGACTTTTATATCTTCTCAAATTAAATATGCCACTGCAAACAATGAGTGTTGTTAAGTTGTTCTAAATATGTTTGTACGACAAGTGGGAACTGGCGATTGGGTAAATTTTGACGGCTGGATAACAAAATCAATGGTAATAGAATCACAAGGCGTCACAAGTCTATAGCCCTGTACGATAATAAATTCTAGTATTACTAGAATACACCATCTTGTATTAATCAATTTTGAGGATTATTTTGTGAGAACTTATGAACGACTTTGATTCGTGGAACATCCTCAAACAGAAAATACACGCAAGAAGTAGTGCCTTTGGACTGTACGCAAATAGTGGCGATGTATGGATAGCATCGTTAGGGCAAAATATCGGTGTTGAACAAAATGGTAAAGGTATCAATTTTGCCCGTCCGGTCTTGATTGTTAGCAAATTCAATAGCCAAATGGTTTGGGTTGTTCCGCTTTCAACAAAACAAAAGAAAGTTGATTTTTATTTTAACTTCGTCGATCCTTATAAACAACCAAACTCGTTAATTTTGGCGCAACTAAGGCTTATTAGCACCAAACGCCTTAAAAGAAAGATATATAAGCTTCCAAAAAACCAGTTAGACGATATTAAGAATCGTTTAAAAACTTATCTATAGAAAATCGAAATCCCGCGGTTAAACGGGATTTCTCGGAGCCTTTCGGCGCTTCAAATCGGAATCTGCCTAAGGCAGACCCTCGGAGCCTGTCGGCACTTTAGTAGTATCTTATCAGAATTCAGCAAAATGTAAAGACCTGTAATATGGCGTCGTAACAATATATTCTAGGAATACTAGAAAATAGCTTACTTCCCGCGCAAAAAGGCGGGGATGTCGTATTTATTGTCGTCCTGGGGTTCTTTGTCCGTAGTTTGAAATTCCGATTGAGGTCTATCCAAAGGCTTTTGAGCATCCAATCGCTGGTCTTTTTGGTCAATGGAAAATCCCACCTTTTTCTCCCGTGGAAGCCCGTAAGGTGTTTTTTCTGCGCCGTCAAAACCCGTAGCAATAACGGTGATTCTAATTTGATCCTCCATGCGTTCATCAATAGTAGTGCCAAAAATAATATTAGCGTCAGCAGAGGCGGATTGACCAATGATTCTAGCTGCCACATCCACCTCCCGCATAGTAAGATCCCTACCGCCAATTACATTAAACAAAATACCCGTAGCGCCTTCTATAGAAACATCCAAAAGTGGGGAAGAGATAGCGGATTTAGCCGCTTGCTCGGCTCTATCGTCACCTGTACCAATACCAATACCCATAAGCGCAGACCCGGCGTCTTTCATAATGGCTTTTACATCCGCAAAGTCCACATTTATAAGTCCTGGCATAACTATCAAGTCCGAAATACCCTGCACACCCTGATTTAAAATGCTGTCCGACACTTTAAACGCATCCAAAATGCTCATTTTGTCGTCCGCAATTTCTAACAGTTTTTGATTAGGAATAGTAATTAACGCGTCAACCTCACTTTTAAGCTCAATAATCCCCCGCTCGGCATTACTCATTCTTTGCGCCCCCTCAAAAACAAAGGGCTTGGTAACCACGCCCACCGTTAAAGCTCCCAACTCTTTTGCCAGACTAGCGATTATTGGTGCCGCACCTGTACCCGTTCCTCCACCCATACCAGCGGTAATAAAAACCATATCGCTTCCCTCTAAATTGCCTCGTAAGATGTCTAGCGACTCCTCGGCGGCCTTTCTGCCAATTTCCGGGTTAGAGCCTGCTCCAAGTCCGTGAGTTAGATCCTGACCAATAGGAATTTTTACCATAGTTTTGCTAATGGAAAGGGCTTGGGCATCAGTATTTACGGCAACAAATTCTACGCCGGAAATTTGCCCCGAGTCAATCATGGTGTTTATTACATTACACCCCGCACCACCCACACCAATTACTCTAATTTTTGCAAATTTCTCAATTTCTGGTTTTACTAACATTAATTTTTAGGCTTGGGGCAGAAAGCTTTTAAGTTTTGAAAACAAATTCTTAAATACTGAACCTATTTTACCTGATGACGAACTAGAATTCAAGAGGCCTTGATTGTGTGCCATTTTTGAGCCGTAAATAATAGCTCCTACGCATGCGGAGGCATCTGGTCCTTGAATATCGTCAATTAAACCTGAAACACCTTTGGGAAAACCCACACGGGTGGTCATTTTTAACACCTGCTTGGCTACTCTTTCTGCCCCCACTGTAAGGGATGCGCCACCCGTTAACACGCAACCCGCAGGAAGCTTGGCCTGTAAATTAGCCTTTTTAATTTCTCCCGCCACTAATTCAAAAATCTCCTGAAGCCTTGGGTCGATAATACCGTATAAAACTCTTTTGGAGACGGTGTTGGTTTCCAAACCATAACCTGTAGCGTCAAATTCATCGGGGTTGGTGCTGGTTGACTTTACAGAAGGTCGCTCAAACTCTCTGGCTAGGCTCATGTAATCCAACTTTTCATTACTCAATTTAATTTTTATTTTTTCTGCCGTATCAAGACTTGCGCGGAGTCCAATAGCTAAATCGCTAGTAATATGCTTGCCACCCACAGGCAATACTGCGGAGTATATGGGCGCACCCTCTAGGAAAATTACTAAACTAGTGCTTCCACCCCCAATGTCCACCAAAATTGTGCCTAACTCTTTTTCTGTATCCGTAAGAGCACTTTCCGCCGACGCCACCCCCGTAAAAACGCACCCCGCCACATCCACACCCACTTTTTTAATACACTTTTCCATATTCTTTATGGAAGTAGAAAGTCCGTGGATAATGTTAGTTTCCACTTCCAACCGCACGCCACTCATACCCACGGGATCTTTTATGCCATCTTGCCCGTCCACAATAAAGTCGCGCGGAATAACATGGATAACCTCCCTAGATGAAGGCAGACTCACTGCCTGGGCAGCCTCCGTAGCTCGCGCTACATGCTCGGCAGTAATTTCACTACTCTCGTGTGGAACTACCGCCACCACTCCTCGTGAATTTAGCGTCTCAATATGTCCACCTGAAACGGTAATAAAAGCCTGGGAAATTGACACCCCCGCCATTTTTTCTGCTCGGTCGATACTTTGAGAAATGCATTCTACCGCCTCATCTATATTTACCACCACCGCCTTGTTAATACCTTTGGACGGTACTTTTGCCACCCCCACCACAGAGATTTTATCTTGGGAAACGACCACCACAGTAGTTAAAACTTTAGTTGAGCCAACATCTATAGCGGTAAGATATTTTTCTTTTGACATGTTAGTTAGCAAATTCTACTATGACTTTATCAAATCGCAAATCAATTTTCTTAAGACGCTTTCCCTCCGCCTTAAAAGCCTCTAGCATTTTGGCAAAAATTTTAACTTGAGGTTTGGGATTCTGATTATTAGTAAAAAGAACCTGTGTTGCCTCGCCGGTATAAAACTCTGTGTACCTAGGATACGAGCTTATGGTGGAAACTGCAACATTATCTTCATCCAAGGCTTTAATAAGGTTAAAATAATAGTTTACCGCACCTGCTTCCACAAATTTTCCTACCTCCACAGGCTGACTATAATTGATTACGGGTAAATTGGTGGCTAACTTATCTGCTAAACCTAAAATAAAACCTTGGGCGTCTACAAAAACAAAATCCTTACCGTCTTTAGGCAAGATTAAAGCTATGGGCACTCTTTCAGTTACTATAATTTTTAGACGACTGGGCAGAACTTTTTTAATCTCCACCGATTTTGCCGCCAAAAAATTGCTAGCTATGGCTTTTTGCAAATTCCCCGCATTGAGAAAAACAATATTTTTACCTAAAGCTTTTTCTTCCGCAATCTTTTGCACATCTGCATGATTTACAAATCTTTCTGCACCAGATATTTCCACCGACTTAATATTTAAGGGTTGATATTGAATGTAAAACCAGAGTAAAACCCCCACCATACTAAAGAGTCCTATTAGTTTAATGGTAGTTATTATATTACTGGTGCGTTTTTCTTTATTCACATGGCGTGGTCTTTTTATTAAACTTTTTCTGCGAGCTTTATCTTGGAAGTAAATTAAGGTGGAGGCAGATTTTTTCTTCATATTGGTTAGGTTTCTTTAATAATCAAGAGTAGTTGCTGGACAACTAATTCCGCCGGTTCTGTGATATCGTTGCGAATGGTAGAGTTGTCATCGCGAGCGAAGCGAAGCGATCTAATATTGATTATCTTATTAAGCATTGTTTTAACACCATCGGTTAGGCTTTGGGAAAAAAGTTTGGCTTCTGGCAAAATGCTTCCTAGCTCCGCATCAACCAAAATTTTAGCGTTTTCGTACTGCTCATTATGGGACACCCACGGAATGGGAATTAACAAACAAAGTTTTTTTAACGCCAAAAGCTCGCCCGTGGTATGAGCTCCCGATCTTGAAACTACTACATTGCTTTTAGCGAAGGCTTCTCCAATTTCGTCCTCAAAAACAAACTTACGGAGATAGTACTTTCCAACGGTATCACCCAACCTACTTTTTAGATTTGTTAGTACCTCAAAGTCGTTAAAAACAGAATTATCGCCACATTGATGAATGATATTACAAAAACTCAACAAGTTGCCCAAACACTCCCCCACCACCTTATTTATAATGTGCGAGCCAATTTTTCCGGCGGTTATGTATACAACTGGTAAGGCGTTGTTAAAAACAAAATTGTTGGATGTAACTTTAAAAATTTCTTGGCGTAGAGGTAAACCAACAAAAACGGTTTTTTTCTTGGGAAAGTATTTGGCCGACTCCTGCCACGAGATAAGCACTTTTTTGGCAAATTTTGACACTACCAAATTAGCCCAACCAGCCACCACAGTTTGTTCGTGAGTAACGGAGGGAATGCCCAAAAACCATCCCGCTAGTACCGTGGGCACGGCAATATATCCACCAAAGGATAAAATCGCATCGGGCTTTAGTTTGATTAGTAAACCTAAACATTGAAAAAACCCGTACGGAATTTTTGCGAGTCTCTTTAAATTTAATGTGCGGTAAAATTTCCCTGCGTGGATGTGATAAAAAGGAATCCCCAAAGTCGTAATTTCGTGAAACTCCAAAGTAGGGTTTTTATCCCCTTGGGCGGAAAATTTGTGCCCAAACCAATAAATTTGCACCTCTGGGTATTGCTCGCGCAGTTTTTTAATAACCGGCAACGCGCTACTATGATGTCCCCCTGTAATAACGATTTTCAT
>CAZNNN010000007.1:0-24461 GCA_964574405.1 uncultured Candidatus Saccharibacteria bacterium
AGGTTTCCAAGTTGGACGACGACAAAGTTAATACGCCATCTTTAGCGTTAAACAAGATGTTTCCTAAAATAGGAAGCGACACTTTGGCAGACACAGCTTTATTAACAACGGAAAGACCTTTTGATAAATTTTCCTGCGTGCATTTAATTTGCATATTGTTATTTTCTTATAATCTTTTCGGCTGTATACACAGTTCCACAGGAAAATATGTAGGATAAGACCATCCCCACCCCCATAATTATTAATGAAATCCTATAAATATAAAGGTGCGCCGATTTCACCAACCACATGACCACCGATCCGTACGCACCAGACGGACACGGCGCTTGAAAACATCGGATTCCGGTATCATAATGAATGAATGGTACAAACAGCACAAAAACGAAAGTGGCTAATAGGATCTTCAGAGTTGTAGGTTTTAGAAACAATGTGAGTTTCATATTTTTTTAGGCTTTAGTACCACTCGTCTATCTCTACCCATGCCCACGCTCTCACTTACTACATCGTCGTAATCAGAGATAAAGGTGTGAACTACACGCCTTTCGCTAGGATTCATAGCGGGCATTTCTACTTCTTGATTAAAAAATCTTACCCGATCAATAAAATTTTTAACCATTTCTTCAATCTTACCTTTGCGTTGATCACGATAACCATTTATGTCCACCGTAATGCGTACATACTCACCGACATTATTAAAATAGGCGGAATTTAAAAAGTGTTGGAGCGCGTTTAAAGAGTCGCCCCTATAACCTATAAGGTGATTTAACTCGTTACCACTAATGGAAACCAAAACCCCCGCCTGCGCGGGCAAACCCTCTTCAAACTCCTCCAGCGTAAAATCGGGTGGAACACCCAAAAACCCCAGCGTATCTTTAAGTGTATTTTCTAATATATCTTTTTTCATGGCGTTATTTTACCATACCCTCAAACCTTTTGGGACGCGCGCGCAAGCGCGCTAAGCTTTTGCACAAGAGGCGTAAGCCCACCCCAGCCCATAATAAAATAACACTGTACCAAAGTAAAAACGGTGCTTACAAAAATATTAAGCATTACACCAGAGGGCAAACTAAACCCAAAAACCAACATCATCACGGGAAACATGTACAGCATTTGTTCTTGCATGTTGTACATCATATCGTCACTTTTGCCGGGAGTTTTTTCTGCTAACTTTTCCGCTTTATTTATTGCCGGCATCATCATTTTGGACGACGCAAACTGCAGAACCGCACACAGCACCGGCAAAATAAAGGTTCTGTCTGGCTTGGTCATGTCAAACAACAAAAAGCGACTATTTAAAACCTCGCCAGCGATAAACTTGAATCCGTCAAAGTAAATTCTAGGATTAATAGTTGTAATATCTGTAATACGGGAAATTTGATTGATAACGCCATATAGTGCAATGGGGATAAGCATAGTTATAATGTTACCTAAACATCCAGACATAGGATTAATGCCGTGCTCCTTAAAAAGCGCCATCTGCATTTCTGCCTGCTTTTTCTTGTCGTGCTTATATTTTTCCCGCATTTTATCCAGCTCTGGCTTTAAGTCCCTTTGCTTTTTAGCGGTTTTAAGATTGGGAACAAAAAACGGAATCATCACAAGTCGCACCAAAACAGAAAGCACAATAATGGCCAGACCCAAACTTCCTAGATACCTATAAAGCAAAACCATAAGGTTCATTAGCGGATTTATTAAAATTGTATTCCAAAGTTCAATCATATAACTTTTATTACTTTACGGGATCGTACCCACCTTTAGTAAGTGGATTACATCTTACCACACGCCAGCCCCCAAGCAAAAGCCCCTTAACTACACCGTACTTTTGCACCGCCTCGTAGGTGTAGCGAGAGCAACTAGGCTCAAACCGGCAAATTTTAATGCCCAGCCTTCCCGGCGACAGATAATTTTTGTAAAACTGCAGTAATATCAGCGTTAATTTCTTCATACTTTGCTCCTACGCAAATAAATCGGGGGTGGAACACTAGCCACCAACCTGTGGATATTCTATCAAAATTTTGCCTCACGCTCTCTCTAAAAAGTCGTTTAACTCTGTTTCTTACCACGGCATTTTTATGTAATTTATTGGACATTAAAAAGCCCACCTGCGACTGCCCACCAATATCCCATCTACCTTGTGAAATTTTTTCTAATCTACTTGTGGGAAGCGCGTACAAGTAAAAATACCTGTATCTATAAGGATCGCCAAACTTTTTGACTTTACCAAACTCAAACCGAGTATGAATTCTGTTTTTTTTGGGTAACATGGGTTGATGTTATCACAAAGCCCGCCGTTACGCTTTATTTCTTCCGCAATTCTCTAGCAAGAACTTTTCTGCCTTTGCGCATTCTATTTTTTAGCACGCGCTTACCGCCTGCGGTAGACATGCGCTTCATAAACCCGTGACATCGCACGCGTTTTCTAACTTTTGGTTGATAAGTTCTTTTGGTCTTTGCCATAACTTACGGATTTTATACGATTTTTGGTTGCTTTGCAACAAAACGAGATATCCGTCTTAAAAATACCTAATTTATATTGTATAGATGTTGACTTGCATGTGTTTTTGTAGTAGAGTCGTTTTATAAACGCCTCAGCCAGTGCTTAACAGCCCGCTGAGGTTTTTTAAAATTTGATTTCAAACTGTCCCAACAATCTATGCCAGAATGTATACTATTTGTCGATGGGGAAAATTTATTACATAAGATTAAAGAGGTAAATAGCAAGATCGATTTATCAACTGTCGATTTAAACGGACTGCTTTCGCAAGTATTCAGTAAACATCAGGTACCAAGAAAAATATTTTATGCCTCCAAGCTTCGTTTCCATCCCGATTTTAAAAAGAAATCACAGGAATTAATAAAATTCCAAAGAAAATTAAGAAACAATTTAGTGGCGCAAGGTTATGAGTTTACGATCGCTGGTAATGTTAGAGCACAGAAATTGGGAAGTAGTACAGTCTTTCGAGAAAAAGGGGTCGATGTAAAAATCGCTGTTGACATGGTTTCCCTTGCCTGCGACAAGAAGTTAGATGTGGCACTACTCTGTAGCTCAGATTCCGACTTGCAACCAGCCATCACAGAAATGAAAAACAGAGGTGTTAAGGTTGTATACATCGGCTTTGAAAACAATCCAAATAAAGGACTTATTTACACCACAGATGAGACCATTCTCCTAAAGGCGACACCGTGAGCGGGGTAGTGATCACGCTACATTTTTAAATCTTCCGCCACAAAATACCCATGTATTCCGGCGGATCCCACCATGCCTTCCGGTTACCACGCCTTTATGAGCAACTTTGTTAAAAATGTGACGGCAAATTACAGACCGCTGGCAACGCCGGACGCTAGTGTTAGATTGTATTAATTATGCTATGTCAAACTTCTACATCCGAAAATACGATTACCCACTTTTTTACCCATACTTGGGCGTAAGGGTAAGAGGGGCAATAAGAGGTGTAGCCGTGTTTAAACATTATTGGTATGGAATGCGAGTTGGCCCACTGCATTACCCATACAACCCACAAACCCCGGATCAACAATTTTGGCGCGCATATGTGGCAAGGGGAGTATACAGCCGGCAATACTTTCCTGCGGAAGTAAGAGACATTTACAACAAAGCAAGATACCCCACAAAAATGACAGGTTATGCACGGTATCTTAAAAGATATTTAAAAGCACAAACGCAGTATAGAGGCTAACGCATACCGAGTTTTTAGTGTAATCCAAAAAGATTTGGTATGATACCCGCGGTGAGGCGAGGGCAAATTTTAGAACCATGCTAGTTTAGGATAAAATAAAGGAAATGAAGATTAAAACTTTATACTCACAGATCGTTGCGGAACTAAGAGCCCAATCCGATCAAACTCAAGCAGAAAAAGACAAGGTTTATCATAAAAAAGGCTATAAATCTTACGGTCTAAAAATCCCGCAGGTGGGGGCAGTTATACGAAACTTTAAGCCGATAATAGGGAGGTTACCGTTAGGAGAAAAGTTTGACCTTGCAGAGCTTTTCTATATATCAGGTTGTGCAGAGGAAGGTCATGTAGGTAACGCAATCCTCACCTTGGGTATAGACGGTATTAAACCGGAACACTTTTCTCGTATTGATAAGTTATTGGGTTATTTTAACAACTGGGATGAAGTGGACAATTTTAGTATCAATGTAATGCAGACATTATTGAATAGATATACTAAAGACACTTTAAACCTGTTAAATAGCTGGAATAGGTCCAAAAATATGTGGAAACGACGAGCTAGCGTTGTTGTTTTTGTAAGAAAAGTGGGTGCTAGCGGCAGTTATACAGATGTGGTTTTTGAGTTTTGTGACAAGTTACTGTGCGATGAAGAGGACTTGGTACTTAAGGCTGTGGGTTGGGTGTTAAAAGACAATATCGTTGGTTCAAAAAAAAGAGTAATTGATTACATAAAGGACTTAAGAAGAAGTGGCGTTTCTTCGGTGATTACCCTTTACGCCATTAGAGCTCAGAATGACAAGGAAAGAAAAGAGATTTTAGATGTTAGACAAGCTAAAAAAGGAGGTGACAAACTGTGAATGATAATTTAACTCAAGAAGTAATAAACCACTGGAAACAGCTCAGGGCAATGACTTACGACTTGATCAACGAGTTGAAACCAGAAGATCTTAACAAGAAGCTACCGTTCCCGGAATCGCAGGATATTCTTTATCAATTTAATTGTATGATCGGCGCGCAAGAGAGTAACATTCCGCTGATTACCAAGGGCGTGTGGGAAGGTTTCTCTTCCAGTTTAGACTCGGAACAGGGGGAAAAAAGCGTTGCGGTTATAAAACAGCATATGCAGGAGGCTGACGATAAGCTACTCGTAGCACTAAAAAGCGTTGATTTACTTGGGAAATTCAAAGACGGCAGTAGTCCGTTAATGAACTACATGTTTTTAGTGGAGCACGAGGCGCACCACCAAGGACAGCTTATAAACTTTATTTACGCCTGTGACTTGCCGATCCCAAAGAGTTGGGAACAAAAATGGGCATTAACTAAGTAGTAAACTGAGAAGTTTTTGAGACCCTTTTATTGTAAATTCTGAGCGAGCAAGCCCGGAAAGCTAATCTGTTACCTGATATGTGTAACAACCCACCTGTTAATACTAAAATGAAACGCCTTAGATTCGCAAACGAAGTGCAACACTTGACAAAGGTTAGATGACCCATAGTAAAGTACGCGTATGGGAAAGGAGGTGATTTAACATGGCTAGAGTAGTTGGACCTTTAATGTCTCTATCAGCGTCGCAAACGCTAGGGGGCACTTTGGCCTTTTCTCAATGGAAAGGTAGGGCGTATGTTCGTTTGAGGGTTGACCCTTACAACCCGAAGTCTGATTACCAGACCGGTATTAGAAATACGATGAAAAAGGGTGTGATGTACTTTACCAAGGGTTCTTATGTAGGAGCGCCTGCAAAGACCTGGTGGAATACATACGGCGAGGCTGAAAAACCTGCGGTATCCGGATTTAACAGGTTTATGAGAGCCTTTGTCGCCTTGAACGATTGCCTTTGCGACGATCTTATACCGACTGTCTTGACTCGAGTCGTGAATTCTGACCTAAAATCTTGGGTGGAGTCAAGTTTACATTTATTGCGGTTTTTGGAATAGCTAAAAGATAATTTTGGGCAAAGGTGGTTGCTTGATGTCTTGTGGATAACTCACTATAACTAGTTTACAAAACCCTGCCCACCCGCAAAACTATGACAGAACAGGAAAAAACTTTGTGGATAAAGTTGTCCAGCGAGCTTGAACTCTCTGGAAATAACAGCGTGTATAAAATATATTCCCCAAGAATGGGTGTAAAGGTTGACGGTGGGGAACTGGCGATACTTTGCCCCGACGGTCACTCGTTAAGTGTAATAGAAAAAGCTTTTAGAAAACTGGTGGAGGCTTTTGTGGAAAAATCCGCACCTGAATACAAAAAAGTGGACTTTGTGGTGGGAAAAGTGGAGCATAAGGAAAAATCGGTGGACCTGAATACCACGCCACTGTTTGCCCCACCGCAAGTTAAAACAGCAAGTGTACCTGTAAGTAGAGGCGATGCGTCAACAAATGGCGGGGGAAACGGGCTTTCCGCCAGATATGTCTTTGAAAACTATTTAATGGGTTCTAATAATCAGCTTGCTTATGCGGTGGCTAAAGCCGTGGCGGAAAGCCCCGGTGAGTCGTACAACCCACTTTTTATACACTCCGGCATAGGTTTAGGAAAAACGCATTTGATGCAAGCCATAGGCAATAAAATAGTGGCCGAAAAACCGCATCTAAAGGTAATTTACAGCACAGGGGAAGCCTTTATGAACGAGCTGGTGGAAGCTATTCAAACCTCCAAGGGTCGCGGGCAATACACAGTTAATAAGTTTAGAGCCAAGTTT
This sequence comes from uncultured Candidatus Saccharibacteria bacterium, assembly GCA_964574405.1. GTDB lineage: Bacteria > Patescibacteriota > WWE3 > UBA101185 > UBA10185 > JBBAAW01. Next base: position 6,391 of record CAZNNN010000007.1, read on the forward strand.
AGAACTGCGGATGTTTTGCTTATTGACGATGTGCAGGTGGTAGCAGGAAGAGAGTCCACCCAAGAGGAGTTTTTCCACACTTTTAACACGCTATACATGGCGCAAAAACAAATTGTGCTAACCTCCGATCGTCCACCCAAAGATTTTGTAAATCTAGAAGAGCGAGTAAGATCGCGGTTTGGTAGCGGAATGATTGTGGATATAAAACCGCCGGATTTAGACATGCGTATTGCTATTTTACGCAACAGACGCGACGAAGCAAAAGATAGCATTCAAAATGACGCCTTAGATGTAATAGCGTTAACTATTTCCAGCAACATTAGGGAGCTTTTGGCTTCGTACATGCAGGTGGTAACCGATGCAAAAAGTAAAGGGGTGGAGCCTGATAAAAAGTTTACGGCGGAAACGCTTGGTCAAAGGGTGGTAAACGAGGGAAGAAAACCCGTTAATTTGCAACAAATTCTTAGATCCGTATGTAACTATTATTCGGTTAAGGCGGACGACATTAAAGGTCATAAAAGAACTAGAGAGCTGGTTATTCCGCGTCATATAGCTATGTATTTAATTTACGACTTAACCAAAACCCCATACATGTCTATTGGCGACTTTTTAGGGGGGCGTGACCACACTACAATTTTGCACGGGGTTAGAAAAGTGGAGGAAGAACTTAAAGAGGTGGCAAAAACCAAGCAGGACATTACTAACATTATGCAGAGTGTTTACGCCAAGTGATGTGGATGTGGATAAGTTAAGCTGATTCTATAAGTTTTGTGGATAACTTGCACTACTTGTCCACAATCTTATACACAGGCGGGCGGGCTATATCCACACAGAACAGATGTTGCAGGTGCAAAGTTGGGAAAATTGTCGCACATAAAAAAATGCCAAACAACAATAATCTAGTTTATAAACAAAGAAATACTGGGAAAACAGCGGAGGCAAAAGCGTTATCAAAGATAACCACAGATCCACTACCTCTAATGCAATCTCTACTAAATTTATATACATCTTTCTCTAAAGAAACACATGGTAACAAACTGTTGATAATTTTATTTTTTATCCTTCCGTGGAATCTAGGAAAACACCTCGAGCAGGTATTTTCTTTTGTAGGTTCTGTACCGATTCCCTATCTTGTTCCTACAGTTTTTTTGCAGGATGTTCTTGTTGCGGCAGTTGTTTTAGTCGTGTCTATCGCATCTTTGCGCAAAGCCTGCCCTCTGATCAAAGGTGGTACTACGGTTGCCCGCTTATTTTTCCTTTTCCTGCTGGCAGTTTTTCTGTCGACTTTTTTTGCGGGTCGGTTTTACCCTTCGGTATATTCCTTTACGCGACTGCTTTTATATTTTTTGTTTTTTATAGCCGTCATGAATTTATTCCGATCGCCTTCCGTCCGTCGCTGGTTTTCTATATCGCTGATTATAAATATCTTCTTGTCAAGCGCTTTGGGGTTTCTCCAGTTTTATAAACAAGCGTCCGTTTTTAATAACTACTTATTCTTTGGGGAACAGCCGTACAGTATTTATACACCGTATATTGCCAAAGAGGGTTTTGGCGGAGTGGTTAAAATTCCGCCCTACGCTACTTTTTTACACCCCAACATTTTGGCGGGCTTTTTGGTTGTTTCTTTAACTTTGTTGCTAGATTATTTGGCCCATTTACGGAGGAGTCGACGGTTGATATCAATCGCCTGCGTGTTACTGTGTGCGTTTCTTCTTTTTCTTACCAAAAGTTACACCGCGTGGGCAACCTTTGCCCTAGGTTTTTTACTTTTATTCTTTATACGACTGGGGCAAAAAGCCCGTTTGTTACCGTTAGCGCTTACAGTTTTGACTTTGATGACTGTTGTTGCCGGGCTTTTGTTTCCGCTTTATAGTAGTAGTTTAACGACATTACTGCCCGGCGACTCGATTGCCTCGACCCTGTCCGTAGAAAGAAGATCCGCCCTGCTTCAAGCGTCGTACAGAATGTTTATCCAAAAGCCTTTCTTTGGTTGGGGAATTAACTCCTTTATCTATAGTTTTGAGCCTTTTTACAATCGCCCCGATACAGTGAGATTTTTACAACCTGCACACAATGTTTACGCTCTAATTGCTGTAGAGATCGGGGTTTTTGGTGCAATGTTTTTTATTGGTCTAACTGCAGCTTCTATTTACTGTGTTACGCGTAATGGTGGATGGTTTTACGGCGTTGCTTTGGTGCAGATTGTTTTTCTTTCTAGTTTTGACCACTATTTTTTTACCATTCCACAGACGCAACTTTTATTTATCTTGACTTTAATGATGGGACTCACTTATACTAAAGATACCAACTGCCCATGAACTACCAACATAAAACTTACGCCATGTTACTAGCTTTTCCGCTATTGCTTACGGGATGTAATCCTAAAAACTTTCCGGTAGTAGGTAAATTTTTTGGCGGAGGCAAGCCGGAGGTTAAGAATGTTAGTTTAGCAATTTGGGGACTTTGGGAAACCGAGCAAACCCTTCAGCCGATTCTGCAAAAATACACTGCCGAGCATCCAAATATTAAAATTACTTACGAAGACAGATCTATTATGCCTTTGGTTGACTATAAGGAGCGGGTTTTTACGCGTGCCTTTGAGGGTACTAAGCCCGATATTGTGCTGGCGCATGCCAGCTGGGTTCCACGATTGGTAGCAGGTAACGGGGCTTGGGCGGTTCCAGCGGGAGTTTTAGATGCGGGTTATCTGGACACCAATTTTTTTCCTGTAGTTAAAGATGTGGGCGTGATTGGCGGAAGTCTGTATTCGTTGCCATCCACTTACGACGGGTTGGTTTTAGTGTACAACAAGAAGCATTTTGAAAGCGTGGGGATTATTCATCCTCCGGTGGATTGGGAGGAGTTTAGGCGGGATGCCATTTCATTAACGGTACGGGATGGGGCAAATCTTGTGCGCGCGGGTGCGGCAATGGGTTTAGCAGACAACGCCGAGCATTTTAGCGATGTTTTAGGGCTAATGTGGTTGCAGGCGGGAGTAAAAATTCCGGAGGAAATAGATACGGATCAAGCCAAAGACGCCCTTACCTTTTACACCAATTTTGCTAAAGAGGATGGGGTTTGGGGTGCCTCCATGCCCGAGTCAGTTTTAGCTTTTGCCAGCGAGAAAGTTTCTATGGTGCTTATTCCCACCTGGCGGTTGTATGAGCTTTTAGCTAACATGCAAGACCCCGCGGTTATAGGTGTGGCGCAAGTTCCCCAAGCCCTACAAGATACACCGGTTACCTGGGCTTCTTACTGGACATGGGTAGTGCCAAAAAGCTCCCCAAACCCCAATGAAAGTTGGGCTGTTATTAAATACATTACTGACGCAGAACAACAAACTGCCCTTTTTAGCGAGGCTTCCAAAATACGACCTTTTGGGTCAATTTATAGCAATGTAACACTTGCACAAAACCTTTCTACCAACGGATACTTAAAGGCGGCTATAGAGTCCGCGCCGTACGCTAAAACAGCCGAAATTGCCGGTAGATCTGGTAACAGGCGTCAATACAACGCGTTAAAACAAGCTGTTAATGATGTAATAGCCGGAAAATCTGCCGGTGAAGCTCTATCTACAGCAAAAATCGCTATTACTCAATAGCTTACTGTCGTGTTACTATAGTCTTATGCCCCAAGTGTTAGACGACTCTAGATTAAAAGAACTCGTTACTGTCTCCAAAGCTCTTTCCAAGGAAAAAATTGCTCAAGCCGAAGAGTTAGCTAAAACTTCTGGTATTAGTTTATACCAAGCCCTTTCCCAAAAGTTGTATATGGACGATTCTGCCTTAGGGCTTTTGATGGCAGGCTTTTACAAACTTCCCTTTGTTTCTTTGGTCGACACGGAGATTCCTGATGAAACACTTTTTTTGCTTCCCGAAGAAGTGGCCAGAAAAAACAGGGTAATAGTTTTTAATTATGCAAGCGACGGTATAAAGATTACCACCTCTTCCCCAAGCCGGGGTGTTGATTACCTAAAAACAAATCTGGAGAAAAAAACAGGTAAACCTGTATTAGTGTATTTTTCTACCCCCAAAGATCTTGAAAGCGCACTTTTTACATATACCAAAAATTTGCAATACATTATAGAGAAACTTTTGGCGCAGGGAGAAATTACCACACCCTACGGGGTGGAAAGAGACCCGCCAGTGGAAAAAATTGTGGACACCATGATAGAAACAGCTTTTGTGCAAAAAGCCTCTGATATTCATATAGAACCACAGGATAATGTTTCGTTGGTTAGGTTTAGAGTTGATGGAATCTTGCACGATGTGATACAGATTCCGGAGTCGATCCACGATAGAATTGTTACCAGAATTAAAGTTATGGCTGGTTTAAGAACGGACGAGCACCAGGCTGCACAGGATGGAAAAATTCACAAAGTTTTAAATAAAGAAGATGTGGATTTTAGAGTTTCCATAATTCCTATTGTGGACGGGGAAAAGATTGTGATTAGAATATTGGCTAGCAACGCTAAAAACTTTTCACTTTCTGATCTTGGCATGCGCGAACCCGATCTTATGCGGGTTAAAAAAGCGTTTAGTAAAACATACGGCATGATTTTATCCACAGGACCAACGGGTAGCGGTAAAACCACCTCTATCTACGCTATTTTAAAGATTTTAAATGGGCGTGATAAAAATATTACCTCCATTGAAGATCCGGTTGAATACAGGATAAAAGGCGCCAATCAGATCCAGGTTAATACTAAAACCAATTTAACTTTTGCTAACGGTTTGCGTTCTATTTTGCGTCAAGATCCCGACCATGTGTTTGTAGGAGAGATTAGGGATAATGAAACTGCGGGTATTGCTGTAAACGCTGCTCTAACAGGTCATTTAGTAATGTCCACTCTTCATACTAACAATGCCGCTACCGCCATTCCTAGGCTTATTGACATGAAAGTAGAGCCGTTTTTGGTGGCGTCCACGGTAAATATAGTAATAGCTCAAAGGCTAGTTAGAAAAATTTGCGACAACTGTAAAACATCTTTTGTAATTCCCAAAAACGATCTTTTGGCGCACTTTCCATTAGAAATTGTAGACAAATACTATCTAGGTGTAGGGAAAGAAAAGGGCGTAAGAGTTTATAGGGGTACGGGTTGCAAGTTATGTCAAAGAACAGGCTACTACGGACGGGTAGGAATCTACGAGGTGTTGGAGATTTCTAACGAAATCAAAAAAATTATTAATGAGCGGGGTGATGCGGATAGAATTGAAGAATTGGCGTTAAAAGAAGGCATGACTTCTATGCTAGATGATGGGGTAGCTAAGATGTCAAAAGGTTTAACAACTTTAGAGGAAATTTTGCGCGTGATTAAAACCGAGGAGGTGTAATGAAGCCATCTTCTGTAAGGCTTTCTGCCAACGAAAAAATAGAATTTGTTAGCAATATGCACACCATGCTTAAGGCGGGTATTCCCATTTTAAATGGTGTGGAGTCCTTGCTGGAAGATTCTAAAGGCAACCTTAAAAAGGTTCTTTCTGTACTACGAGAGGATTTGGTGGCCGGCAAGAGAATTTATGTGTCGCTCGCCAAATTTCCAGAGTCGTTTGATAAAGTTGTAATAAACCTGATTAGAGCATCAGAGGAAGCGGGGACTTTGGAAACCACGCTTGCCGACATTAAAAAGAACACGCAGGCCGAAAACGAATTTTCCGACAAAGTAAAATCCGCCCTCATGTACCCCGCATTTGTTTTTGGTATTTTTGGGGTAGTTATGATAGTAATGCTGTTTGTAGTAATGCCAAAAATTAGTTTGGTTTTTTCCAGATTGCGGGTTACTATTCCATTACCCACTAAAATTCTTATGTTTGTTTCTGCCTTTGTAATTAAAAACACTCTCTATGTGGGTATTGGGGTAGCGCTTTGTGTACTGATTCTCTACCTTTTTTATACCAAAAAGAGACGCTTCTTATTTAGTATGTTAGCCAAGCTTCCCATTGTGTCCTCTCTGTATAAGAAGGTGGACATTGTAAAGTTTTCCAGAAGCTTGGGTTTGCTTTTAAATTCTGGCATTCCTATTGTAAATGCGTTGGAACTCTCTGTGGATGTAGTAACTAGGCGCGACCTTAGAAGTCTTTTGGAAAATGCCAAGAAGATGGTGTACGCGGGAAAGGAGTTTAGTTTGGGGTTAAGGGCTAAAAAAGGTGTTATGCCTACGCTGGTAATTAAACTAATAGAGCTTGGGGAATCTAGCGGAAGCTTGGATAAGGCTATGAACGATGTTACAGAGTACATGGACTACGAAGTGTCCAAGAACCTAAAAACCGTTACCACGCTCTTGGAGCCTATTATGCTGGTTCTTGTGGGGATTTGTGTGGGTGGAATTATGATGTCAATTATTTCTCCTATGTACAGCATGATCGGGCAGGTGGGGAATCGTTAATGCGATGGCGATTACGCCAGGTATCTACTGATTTTTTCCACCACTTGATCTGGTGTAACTTCCGATTTAATAATAGAATCTTTAGCACCCAAAGCTATAGCGTCTTTAAGGGCTTGATCGTGAGAAAGGTTAGTTAGCATAATAGTGGTAGGGAGATTAAGTTTTTGATCTTTAATAGTTTGAAGAATGCCAATACCGTCCAGTTTTGGCATCATAATGTCTAAAAGCACCAAATTATTTTTCCCCGCCACAATTTTTTTAAGTCCCTCTTCTCCGTCTGACGCTGTGTCGATCTGAAAACCCACACCTGTTAAATACTCTTTATATAAGTCCAAAATATCTTTTTCATCCTCAATTATCAGAATGCTTTTTTTGATCATAAGAGTGTACTATGTATAGTATCAATGATCTCTAAGTCTGGCAACAAAATTGAATCCAATAAGGGTTTTACTGTTCCTGAACTACTAGTTGTTATGTTTATAATTTTGACTATTTTTGCCTTTGCTGGGATTAATCTGTTAAATATTATCCCCAATGCAGGGCTTACGGAAATCTCACAAAGTTTTATGGCCGATGCTAAAGCTCAGCAAAACTCTGCTATGTTGGGCGAGTCTGGCGGGGCTTTGTTGTCTGATTACAGCATTAAGATAAACGCTAATAGTTATGTTTTATTTAAGGGTTTGGTTTATGTAGCAGGCGCACCTGGAAACTACACAATTAATTATCCTCAAAACATTACCGCTAGTAGCGGATTTACTGATTCTATCATTACATTTACCGCCCTTAGTGGCGACATAAAAAATTATAGTGAGGTAACAAATCAGGTAACATTTAACTCTGTTAACAATAGAAGCGTTACAATAAAATTCAATAAGTTGGGGAATGTTTACTATGCAAATAGCATTTGACTATTTGCAAAAAGAGTCAAATGATTATGTTAATAAAATCTAGCCACGCAAGAAACGGTCACATTTTAGTGGAGGTTCTTTTAGCCATATCGTTGTTTGTGGTTATTGCCACCGCCGTGCTTGGCGGATTTATATCGGTACGGGATGGAAAGATTGCCCAGAAGCAAACTTTAGTGGCCAAGGGTTATTTGGATCAAGCGGTGGAAGCTTTGCGAAGTGTAAGAGAGCGCGATTGGGCGTTGGTTGCTGTTAATGGAACATATCACCCCGTCTTGAACGGGTCAATGTGGGAACTGGAAAACGGGCAAGGTCCTAGTGTTGACGGATATAAAACCCAAATTGTTATTGCCGACATTTTAAGAAGTTCCACCGACCCTTTTGGCAATGTTGTTCCCGCTGGCGATATAACCGACCCCGCCTCCAAAAGAGCTATGATAACTGTATCGTGGGGAACTTTAGTGAATCAAGGTGTTTCTTCCAGTCAGTACCTTAGTCGTTATGGGAAGAACGACTTTAAGGAGCAGACTTTGGAAAGCGATTTTGAAGACGGTGTATTTACAGGTACAGCAATTCAGAACGACGATGGGGGCGAGATAATTCTTGGTGCAGGTGGTTATGGAAATTGGTGTAAGCCCACACAAATCCCTTATATAGAGGTATCGTTAGAGAGTAATGGCAGTGCCGCCGCAATTTGGGCAAGAGAAGGAAGAGTTTATGCGGGGACAGGAGAAAACTCTTCGGGAAAATCCTTTGTAAATGTACAGATTAACAATACCAACCCGCCCACCACGCAGATAGAGGGATCGTTTGATGGTTATAAAACCAACGCAATCTTTGGTGAGGGGGATTACGCGTATTTAGCAACAGATACTAATGATAGGGAAGTAGTAATCATCGATACGAGCACTAACCCTAATACAGAGGTTGGTTATTTTAATGCTCCGGGTAATGCCGACGCTATGGGTGTCTTTGTTCAAGGTACTGTAGGGTATGTAACAAGCAGTAACAAGCTTTATAGTTTTGATCTATCCTCCAAAACAGGATCCAGACCCATTTTAGATATTGGCGGTGTAACTGTAAGTCTTTTTGGTACGGCAAGGAAACTCTACATAGTTGGTAATTATGCATATATAGCTATAGACGGATACGCACTGTTGGAGCTTTCTATTGCCAGTATAAGCGACCCCAGCCACATGTCTTGGATCGGTGGTGCGGATGTAAATTCAGGGGGTGGTAAGGAAGTTTATGTTAATCCTACAGGAACCAGAGCTTATATTGCAACCAACAAAGATAGCTCAAAGCCAGAGTTTTTTATTATTAATACTTCCAGCAAAACCGGTTTTCGTAGTTCTATTGGTTCTTACGATGCCAACGGAATGGATCCAAGAGGTGTAGCCGTGGGAACCGGAAACAAGGCAATTCTAGTTGGTTCGGGGGGTAAAGAGTACCAAGTTATTGACATCAGCGACGAAGCCCATCCTAAAAGTTGTGGGGAGTTAGATTTTCTTTACGATATAAACAGCGTAGCCACAGTTCTTGAACAGGACGGGGATGCCTATGCTTATATTGTTGCAAAGGACGCAGGAAAGGAATTAAAAATTATTGAAGGAGGACCAGGTGGTCAATATACCACAGAAGGAAGTTTTGAGTCGGAGGTTTTCGATGTGGGAGAGGGAAAAACGGCCATGTTTAACCGCGTTATTGCGGATGTTACCATTCCCGACGATACGGAATTAAAGTATCAGGTTTCTACCTATGGAGATGGTTCTCAAGATTGTGGTGATATAACACCCGCTTATTATGGAGTGGATGGAACTTCAGAATCTTTCTATGGAACGGAAGGTACCATACCCTTTGCTAACCTACCCTCTCCCAGTATAAATCCGGCAAGATGTTTTAGCTATAAAGTCTTTTTAAAGTCCAGCGATAAAGATAAAACACCGGTTTTTAATAGTATAAAGGTTAATTATTCGCCATGATGCAACTAAACAAAAAAGGGGTTACATTAGTAGAACTGCTCATCTATTTGGGGCTTGCCAGTATCATGCTGGTAATTTTGAGCGAGCTGTTTGTAAGTATTTTAAATGAAAGTGTGGAAACGCAAAATTACTCGGCAGTGCAAACGGACGGCAGATACATTTTGGCGCGACTTAGATACAGCATTAATAACGCGGATTCTATAACAACACCACTAAATTTAGGCGAGACCTCTAACACCCTTGAACTTGATGGCGGTAAGTACCGATTCTATCTAGCTGATAACAAATTCTATCTTTATTCTAGGGACGATGTGGGCAGTCCTTCTTATTTAATGTCAAACCTGGATACTAAAATAACGGACTTAGTGTTTAGCCAACAAGGCAATGTTGGAGGCAAGCCTGTTGTATCAATAGCGTTTACAGCGTCGTCTGGAGAAGTGGGAACAACGCAACACGAGACCCAAACTTTTGTGGGGGCAGGAGGTTTAAGGTGAGAAAAGATTCCGGGCAAATTCTAACCTCCGTTTTGGTTTTTATGGCTTTTGGGTTAAGTGTAATTGCGCTTTCTGCCACTCTTACTGTTATAAATATCCAAAACACTGCAAAACTTGCGCAAAGCGAGCAGGCGTCAAATTATGCGGAAGCGGGAGCAGAAGAGGCAATTTTACGACTTATCCGAGATCCCGCGTATAGTGGCGGGAGTTTGCCTCTATCTGCGGATACCGTTATTGGTATTACGGTTACAGGGGTTGGAGATTCGCGTACCATAATCTCCACCGCCACCTACAATGGTTTTACCAAAAAAGTGCAGGCTGTAGTTAGCCTTGCCAACAACAAGGCAACTCTGGTAAGCTGGAAGCAGATAATATGAGGGACTGCGGTCCTCTAATTATAAATAATTATGAAACTGCCCTTTACTAAGTCGTTAAGACAAAAAAATATTTTGTATGTAGACAAGAATTCTATCTCGTTCTATGCCAAAAGTGGTCAAAAGCCCATTGTTCTAACCTTAGAATCCGAAGTAATAAAGGACATGGAAATTGTTTCCCAAGAAAAGTTTATTCAAGCTCTAGCTTTTTGGATGGACAACAATAAAATTTCTGCCTGTGATGTTATCTTGGTTCTTAGTGAGAATGTTTATTTTGAACATGCCGTTCAAAGTTTGGCGGGCGACGGTTCTGCGGACAAGGAAATAGAAACATTTTTGGGAGCAGTTCCTTTGGAGCAGATGATTAGCCGTGTTTTAGTGGATGATGCTTCCAAGCAAGCAATTGCTTTGGGGCGGGATTATTATGATCTCCTTTTGGAGTTTTTGGAAAAACGATATATTAGGGTCCTGGCACTTTTCCCCGCGTCGCTTTTAAATATTAAATCCCCAGAAGAACTTAAAGTAGACCATCTTATTAAAAATTTAGACGACTACAAAAAGTTTAATTTTTTAAGCGACTTTGAAAGGCACTTTGCCCCAGAATCGTTTATTGCTAGAAATAGTCCTAAAAATACTAAGAATCTAAAAATTATGTTGGGACTATTTGGAATCTTAATGATTGTGCTGGTAGCGGTGATTTATTTTGGATTAATTAGAAAAGATTGACATGCGTGTTAGGTTTGATTAATAATAAAAAAGATATGTTACTGCCCAAAACTGATAGATACAAATAGATTGGGCTTAGAAAGGGGGTGGAAATATGATAAAAAGAAAACAAGCGGGTTTTACTCTTATTGAACTTTTAGTTGTTATTGGTATTTTGGCAGTTTTGTTGGCTATTGTTTTGGTGGCTATTAACCCATCAAGACAATTTAAGCAAGCTAACGATACTAAAAGGACTAGCGATGTTAACGCTATCCTTAACGCCATAACGCAATACAGCGCGGATAACAAAGGCAATTTAACAGGACTGGCTTTAAAGGCAGCTGGGACGGCTACCAATTTAAATACCACAGATGCTGCAGTGTTATGTGAGGCCATTGTTCCTACCTATATTGCCGCATTGCCGGGAGATCCTACTACGGCCACGGGAACTATGCCCACAGATGCTACAACATGTGCTGCGGCTGGATGGGATACAAAGTACACCGTTACCCTAACTGCTACAGGAAGGATTACCGTTTCGGCTACAGGAGAGATGGTTCCTGCCACTCCAATTTCGGTTACTAGATAGTTCGTAAGTTAGATCGAGCTTGGGAAAGACGGGGGGATGCAAGTTCCCCCGTTGATAGTTAGGGAGGGGTTAGGGACAACCTGATCAAAAGGCTGGTAATTCTGGTTAAAAAAGGCGGCGGAGGCAATATAAACAGCGTTGTCTGTGCACAGGTTTAATAGCGGGATGCGCACCTCAATGTTGTTAAACTGGCTTTTTGCTTTGTCCGCTAAATCTTTTCTTAGTTTTTGATTAGCAGAAACACCCCCACCCAATAGGATCGATCTTGCGCCCGTACGCTTTACTGCTTTAAGAGTTTTTTCCACCAAAACTTCTATTACTGCTTCTTCAAACTCTTTGGCAATAGCGGGTACGGAATAAATGTTTTTATCCACCAGCCGTTTTGTGGCGGTTTTAAGTCCGGAAAAAGAAAAGTCAAAATTATTCTCATAAATAAACGAGCGGGGAAGTTTTTCCGGAAGCGCAGATCCAGTGTATTCGCGGGCGGTTTTGGAGAGATTAGCCCCGCCCAGATACATGCCAAGGTTTAGCAACCTAGCAACTTTATCAAAAGCTTCACCTGCCGCGTCGTCAACGGTTCCACCCAAATACTCTAAATCGCCGTGATTTTTCATTAAAACCAAATCCGTATGTCCTCCACTAACAATAAGTACGACGGCAGGAAATATTTGATCGTTTGGCGTAGTGTTGTTAATAAAGTTGGCGTAGATGTGCCCTACCAAATGATTTACGGGAATTAAGGGTTTGTTCCAAGCTAGCGCCAGAGCCTTTGCTGCCTCAACCCCCACAATTAACGATCCTGCCAAACCTGGTCCTACGGTTACGGCAACAGCGTCGATTTTACGATAATCGGCGACTTTTTCTATAGTAGATTCTATTACCGGCACAATAAATTCCACCTGTTTTCTGGCGGCCACTTCTGGTACAATTCCGCCCGTTTTATGATGAAAATCCGCGGAGCTAGCAATTGTGGAGGCAATTTCTTTAACTCCGTTTTCTACTACCGCGCAGGCAGTTTCATCGCAACTGGATTCAATAGCTAAAATCAACATGTGGGAATTTTAGCATCGTGCTATAATTTGTCTACATCTATCAGCGCCACTGTAAGTGGCTTGCTGTAATGAATACATTATGAAATCAGCTAAAAGTGCCCTACCCATATTTTTTGCCCTATGCTTTGTTTTTGGGCTGTCGTACTATTTATTTTCTATTTACAGACCGGATATTGTTTCCCAAGTAAAAGGTGCGCAATCTGCTAAGGAGAAAAAAAGTTATTTAGATAGCATCCCTTTACCTACGGGTTCGCAAGAAATTGGACGAAATGAGCGTGGGGGGTTTTCCCAAATTACTTTATCTAACTCCAAGTCAAATCAAGAAATTCACAAGTTTTTTAGGAGCGTTTTAGTTTCAAAGGGCTGGAAAACCAAATATTACGCGGAGGATTTGCTTTCCGCCGTCTATACTCGCGACCAAGAGAAGATTGAAGTTTCCGTTTTATCCTTAGGTGACAGCGAAAAGACGGTGTTTTCTATCTCATTTAGTTCCAACTAGGTAAATAGCTCTCCAAGGCTGATATACGCTTTTAAAGGAGTCCTCAAATAAAACTTTATCGCCCTTGGTGACTTTGCGGGTAAATTCAGCCGTACCCCCCATAGCAAAAAAATCCACTTGTTTAATTACGCCTTTTGGTAAAGTGGGATCGTCTTGATATAACGGCGCAAGTGGGGCGTTTACATTGTAAAGCGTGGGTTCGCTTATTTCTACTTTACGACCATCGGGAGTGCCGTAGATTTTAAATTCCAAAGAGTTGGTAGCAAGATCAGCGGACGATTGAATCAAAAGATAGCCTGGCGTGTCGTTTAAAAATTTTAAATCCAACGAAGGTTGGTAAACACTGGCGTCAAACCCCACTTTAGATTCAATTTCATAATAAGCAACCCTGTACGCGTGAGGGTGGCGGGAGGTTATAGGTAACCCAGCGTTTAGGATAGCTCTAAAAAGTGTGGTAGAAGTTTGGCAAACGCCCCCACCTTCGCCGAGTACCGTATGACCTTGGGCAATGATGTAGGCTGTAGCATAGCCCGTGCGCCCGCTAATCTCACCCACAGCTTGGTTAAATGAGTACTCCTTACCGGGAGGTACTAAAACGCCGTTGGTTCTTTGAGCGGCCAGAGTTAAATTAGTAATTCTTGGTTGGGCGGAGCCGGTAAATTTGCTAATCCCCGTTCCCAAAAGAGAAAAAATGCCGTACTCCGCGCCATTTTTGGAAGTTTTAATCCGCTTAAGCGGAATTTCCATACTAAGTTTTCCATCGGTATTAAAAAATAACTTCTTAAAGTCGCTCACAAATTTTTCTTGATCAATTTCCAATCCGTTTTGAATAATTTTAAACTCCTGCACGCGTCCATCCCTTACACTTACTACCTGACCCAGCGGTAATTTATTTAATTCCAGCGCAATAGTTTGGGCTACTTTTTCCAATTCCACTTTATCTATATTTACTTCCGCTTTACCCCCTTTGGGGGTAAAGCCAAGAAGTTTTAGCAGATCTGCCGGCTCTAGTTTATACGCCTTATCACCTGATTTAAGGGTAATTTCTCTAGCTACAAGTTTTTGCGACTCGTTTAAGACCTTGTCTAGATTGGTTTTAGTAAATTGGGGATTGCTGTCCTCTACCTCTAGTAACTTTTGACTAAAATCTAAACCGTCAAAACCAGCTCTTATAGCACTATACATTGTAGTTTCATCCAAACTTTTTCCGTAAACTTCTGGAACAATTTCTAGCTTTCCATCCGCATTAAGCGCCATTTTTGCACTTACCGAAGGGATATTAACTTCACTTCTAATTTCTGCCACCTTGCCACCCAAAAGATCTTTGTTATAACTATATTTAGCGTTAAGTTTTAGAGGTTTTATAAGTCCGGCAATTTTATCTTTGGTGTTAACAAATATATTACCTGTTCTACCTACTTCAAACGCGCGAGTTAGCCCAGCTTCCCAGTTGTACTTAAGCTCAATGTCCACCGCTTGTATTTGATAATTTTTTCCATTTTGTGCCCACAGGTTTAGTTCCTTTTCTGTTTGCGACTCTTGGTAGACGACTTTTTCAAACGCTTTTTCGTAGCTAAGTCCACCTATTTTTACTCCCGCCAGTGTAACTCCGGGGACTATTTTATTGGCAAAATACAAATGATAACCCGTTGATACAAGCAGGATTGACGCGAGTACATAGAAAGCAGGTTTGTACAATTTAATAGCGTACCCCTTGATTTTTCTTTTTAGAAGATTTCTCACATGCTCATTATACGGTTTATACCACATCAAGTCGACAGGTTACGCAATTGTAGGGGTTTGATAGTCCGTTATTGGTCTGCGTTGGGCTATTAAATATCTTCTAGGATCGTCGCTCATGTTTGTAAACGAGTCCACCATCTCTACCAGTTTGCCGGAAGCAGTTTTTTCAAAGGCAATAGCCTCGGTTCGTACGCCCTGACTTCTGGCATATTCAATTAAATCCGCGTAGTCGCCGTCGCCAGAAACCAAAACCATAGCGTCAATTTTTGACATCATCCGCACGGCATCCATGCATAAGCCAACATCCCAGTCGCCCTTTTTAGCCCCACCAAAAAATATCTGCAACTCTTTTATGCGTACTTCAAAACCCTGTGCACTTAAAGCTTCGTGAAACTCTTTTTCCGAACCCACATCCGCTTTAATTACATACGCAAATGCCCGCACCAATTTGCGCGTAGCTACTGCGTCTTTTAGTACTTTACCAAAATCCACCTTGGCGCTATACAGATTTTTGGCGGAATAGTACATGTTTTGTACATCCACAAAGACCGCCACGCGTTGTTCCTTATGCTTTGCCGAGTTGGGATTTTTTGGTTGACTTGGGGTCATGGTAGATATTTATCTAACGCGATTGGATCGCTTACAAAAAATTTGGTTACAACCTCGCACGGACATTTGGATTCTAACCCACCTTTCGTCTCTTCGTAACTGGTAGCTTTATAGTTATAACTGGAGACTACCGTAACAATTTGTTTATCGATAAGCTTTAAATAACCATATGCGCTCCCGCTGGGACCGCTAGCCATCGTACTGTTTAAAGAGTATTTTTGATAGATGGCGCTTTCTTTCCAGCCAAGATTTTCCATATCTTTTCTAAACTGTTTCTCTCCCTCTATCCCGACCTTTTGATATAACGGATCGATATCCTTTGTGGTGTTTGTGTACAAAACTCCTGTTACAGGGATTTCATAGTAAGTCCATTTATAATCCTTTTCATCGCGACCGTAGCGGTCGTCAGCGTAGATCCTAGAATTTTCGAGATCGGCGACAGTTGGTACAACTTTTTCCCAAGCGAATTCTTCAGGTGGCTCTGGGTAATTCCATGAGTTTAGCGACTCCATGCCTGGTGTATATATGGGCGATGTAACATTGTTTGTGATTGGGCGCTTGTTTATATAAACAATTGCGCTCATAACTATAGCAACAATCGCCAACACGCATACAGCGAGTAGTGACAGGACTTTTTTCATGCCCTAATTGTACACATTTTGGAGTTTTTAGCACGACAGGGTAAAATAGCCCCACCAGTCCGTCATTGGGGAGTCGTCTAATGGCAGGACATTGCGCTCTGAACGCAAAGATTCTAGGTTCGAGTCCTAGCTCCCCAGCCAAGGAAGATATGAATACACAGATGACAAGTTTTATAGACGAATCGGGCGTAGGTGACCTAACCGACCACAAGTACAAGAATTTTGTACTAACCTCGGTTACTGTAAACAACAGCGAACTCAACACAATCTATGGGTATTTTTCCTTGATTAAAAAAAAGTACGGTTTGTCTGATGCAGCCCCCTTTCATTCTTACGACCTGTTGGAAAATCCGTCAAGTCGGTTCTCGTCAGCTCGTGCAAAAAGCTTTATAAAATCCATGTGCGAGTTTATCGAACTTGTTCCGATGAATATCGTAGCCATTCATACTAATAAAATCGTTTTTAGAAAACAGTTTAAGATCAAAGAAACGGATCTAAAAGGTTCCAAGGAAAATAAGGAAAAAAGAGGGCTAATATATTATTTGTCGGCGTTAAATCAGTTGCAGCTATTTACAAAGTATTTAAAATCAGAGGACGGTGTTGGATATATTCACGCCGATTCGCGTACTTATCAGGACAGAGATTTATTAGATGCTTTTTTACGCATTAAGCAGAAAAATATTAGAGGCGGATTACCCAGCGCTTACTACGATTTAGCAAAAAGAAGTCTGGTTTCCATAACCTTTGCTGATAAAGGAGCTTTGTCTAACGGTATTCAGTTGGCGGATTTCACATCCTTTGTTGTTTTTGCGTATTTGGAGCGAAAAATATCTTTTTACAAAGATGTGGGGTTAAGCCAGGCGTGGGGAAAATTAAGGGGTAGGATCAAACTGTACAAACTAAATGACTCTTTTGGCGTTTCAAATATAAGAAACTATCTTTAATGGTTACAAAAAAAGGATGAAGTCAACGAGAGTTTCTATCAATATAAAACCCCTCGTGAACTCCACCCTACGGTGAAGGTTCACTCTTTTGAATATCAAAAGATGGTAAGAAGCTTACAACCCTATCCGCTTCTGGTTAAGAGCTTACAGGCGAAACTCCGGTTTGTCAAGGCGTCCAAATGTAAAGATTCTAGGTTCAAATTCTGACTCTCCAACCACCGATTTTAACTTGCTATAACAGTATTACTATTAAAGAGGGTGGAAACCCCGAACTTACGAATGTTAAATCAGCGTTTTGCATATTGTCAAGACCCCATTTTGTTAGACACTAAACACTCTTTCTATCGAGACTAACTCCTCTCCAATACTTGTTGCATAGTTATTTGGTGACATTAATTTTAGCGATTCGTGTGGTCGTCGTTCGTTGTAGAAATTGATTCATTTTAATGTGACCTCTAACACTTCCCCTAAAGTAAAATAGGGTCTTTTGTAAACTATGGCTAGTTTAAATGTTCTAACGAATCTTTCAGCAAACGGGTTATCCGTGGGAGTGCCTGCTCTGCTCATGGAAATTACCATCGATAGATCTTTGACCTTTTGCACGGTAATAGAAGCGCCGTTTTGCTTGCCCTCCCGCTGAGTTTCATGCGCTTGATGAAGTGAGAAAACTCAGAAACGGGTTAGCCCATGGAATCTTTACTGGCTCTGGACTAACACAAACAGAAATTGACATATAGAAGAGTGTGTCAATACTTTTGTGTAAATCATATTTTATTGAGCAATCCTCCCTTCAAATTTAATACAAAGCTGGCTTAGAATTATATTCCAATTGGCAACTTGTTTGTCCCATCTTCTGAGTATTCCCTCGCTTGCCAAATACAAAGTTTTTAATGCCGATAATTCACTGGGAAAAACTGATTTGGTCTTGGTATATTTCCTTAACACCCTGTGATAGCTTTCCACCGAATTGGTTGTGTACATTATCTGGTACTGTGAAAAAACCACTAAAACCCGAAAGGTGCTTAACGGGATTAGATAATTTTGATAACATTAGAGCAGTGGATGGCATTTTACCTCCTTTAACACAATTTAATGCTGGTATTATGCCATCTATGTTAGTTTGATGTCACATTTTTTCTGAAATCAGAG
>CAZNNN010000008.1:0-22981 GCA_964574405.1 uncultured Candidatus Saccharibacteria bacterium
AAAATTTTAGTCCAACTAAATAACGCCGCGTTTAAATATCCGGCAGGGGATTACCTTTTTACTAAAGTAAAACTTACTCTTAAAGAAGGTGAAAAAGTGGCTATTGTGGGCGCAAACGGCAGCGGTAAAAGTACTCTGCTTAAAATCTTTACCTGCAACCTTAAGCTGGAAGAAGGCGAGCAAATCATTAACTGCAAAACGCACTATGTTCCGCAAATTAATTTGTCCGCCCTCCAAAAGGCGCAACCAATTTACGAGTATATTTCCCAATTTTATGACGACTGGTGGGAAATTCCTGCCAAACTGGAAGAGGTTTTTAATCTTATTATCGACCTGGAACTGCCAGTCCAAACCCTTTCTGGCGGCGAACTTATGAAGTTAAATTTAGCTATTGCCGTTAGGCATAACCCCAAGGTTTTGGTGCTGGACGAACCCACCAATCACCTAGATGTAGCGTCTATTGCTAAACTTATCTCATTTATCAACGACGGTGAGGGTAAGAACTATGCCTACATTATTGTGTCGCACGATATTTTCTTTTTAGACCAAGTAGTTGACGCCGTGTGGGAACTGGAAAATCAACAAATAACTTCTTATGGGGGTAATTATAGTTTCTATAGGGAGCAAAAGGAATTGCATTTGAGGGGGTTAAAAAGGCAGTACGACTTAGCAAAAGACAAATTGGAAAAAACCGCCTTGCTGGAACAAAAAAACATAGAAAATCAAGCCAAAAGGGCCAATCGGGCTAAACGCGCATTCCTAAAGGGCGGAGTAGCCAGAATAACCGCTCACGGCGCAGGTAGAGATTCCACGGGAGACCTACAACATGCCCAAAGCACCACTATTGATCGCCTAACGGTCGAGGCCGAGGAAAAACTAGAGGAATTTCAAACAGAAGATCGCCATCTGGCGTTTATAAACATGAAAAATACGGAGGCAAATCAAGGTCGCACTATTTTTGAAGTTAAAGAGGGGATTTTAACTATTGATAAGCAAGTTTTAGCAAAAAACATTAATCTAAAGGTTATTTACGGGGATCGCGTGGTAATTGCCGGCAATAATGGCGTGGGAAAAAGCAGTTTAATCCAAGCCCTCCTGGCGCATGCCGATCCCACTCGTCATAACGAGCTGGCAAAGTTATCTGGTGAAATCTACACGGGAGAAAACCTAGCGTGGGTGTATATTGATCAAAATTACAGTCTCATTAAACCAGAGCTTACCCTGCTCCAAAATCTTTTAGACTACAACAAAGAAATTACCGAGTCCAAAGCAAAAGAACAATTGGGGAAGTTTCAATTTAAATTAGAATCGGAAATGGCAAAACCCGGTGGAAATTTAAGTGGGGGTGAAATGGTGCGCCTCATTATGGCTATGATAACCTCTTTTCCCATAGATCTTTTGATCATGGACGAGCCTACCAACAACCTAGATGTAGAAACGGTGGAGGTTTTAATTAAATCTCTTACCAATTTTAGGGGGGCAGTAATGGTAATTTCTCATAATATCGACTTTTTGCATAGAGCCGGCATTAACACCGCCTACATCATTAAAGCCAAAAAGTTTACCAAAATGCTGGTTGACCCCTCCCACAAGGATGCCTTCTACCAAGCCCTTGTTTAGTGGTAAAATTAACGCACATTATGGAAAACTTACCGCAACATGTAGCTATCATCCCAGATGGCAACAGGCGTTGGGCTAGAGCTAGAGGGCTTCCCGCACTAGAGGGACATAGAAGAGGATTTGAAACAGTAGTGGAGCTTTCAGAAAAAGCCAGAGAATTGGGAATTAAATATTTTACCCTATGGTTTTTTTCCACGGAAAATTGGAAACGCACGCCAATTGAAGTGTCGTACCTAATGAATCTTGCTTTAGAAAAAATTGACCAGGAAAAAGTTCGGCTTATTAGAGATCAAACCAGATTCACGCATTTGGGTAGAAAAGACAGAATTCCCTTAGAACTGGCAGAAAAATTCATTGAACTGGAACAAGAAACCGCTAAGTTTGATAAGTACTTTTTTAATTTAGCTTTTGACTATGGGGGACGGGATGAACTTATCCGCGCAGTAAAAAACATTGTTTTGGAAGGACACAATGAGGAGGACATTACGGAGGAATTAATTTCCAACCATCTTTATACTAAAAATATTCCCGATCCGGATCTTATTATAAGAACCTCCGGCGAAAAACGCTTAAGTGGTTATTTGCCGTGGCAGGGGGTTTACTCGGAACTGTATTTTGCCGATGTCCATTGCCCGGACTTTAATTTTGAAGAATTTAAAAAAGCTTTAGCCGACTACGCCGGAAGAGAAAGAAGACGGGGCGGAGACAGCAAAACCCCACCCCTCACACCATGTTGAGTCTATTGATTTTGCACTTGCTCCGGATTCAATTGAATATCTTGTGCGATTACACTTCCATCCGCGTTAGTAGTTCCAAACACCCTTACAGTTGCCCCAACAGTTAAACTTGTAGCATCAACTTTATCAGCCTTATTCGTTTGCGTAGTGGCAGAAAGCATTACAATTTTGCTACTACCGTCCGGTAATTTTACGGTAATGCTTTTGTCGTCCCTACTTATAATTGAGCCCACCACAGGTCTAAATCCCATCCCGCCACCAACTCTTTGTCCGCCCGCTCCGTTTGCTCCACTCGCCACACCGTCTCTATTTCCAATCTGTCTATTAAAATTTGCGGGCGTAACATTTTTTTGATACGGCATTCCGCCAAAAAACCCTGCCCCACCAATTAAAATTGCCCCTAAACCTGCTATTAAAATATTTTTTGAACCTGTCATAAATACCTTTCTTTTTAAATTTAGTATTACCACTCATTTGTATATGTTCTTACCTTAAAACTTCCTGAAGGAATATATTAGTATATAATTTAATGCATGCACGATGAAAGCTATAATACTAAGCCTGTTGTAGAAACTACTAGCCTCTTAGTACAGCTCGAAACTCATGGGTGTACAGTAGCGCAGGAACTTTTAGAAACGCCTGAAGTACAACGAGGATTTGAGGTTGTTAAACCTATGCGCAGACTTAGCACGCTATACAATATCCCACCTCCCGACATCTATTTTCAAAGAAAAGCGGATGTAGAATTTGAGTCCGGTTTGTCCGACGAAGATATCAAGATAAGTTTAGGGAAAGTACAAGAGCTGTGCTACACTTATTACCCTCTGGCCGAATTCAAAGCAAAGGTTGGTCATCGTATAGCCAGTCTTCAGGGCGTAAGTACGGACACATCCGATACGGAAATGTTAGCCAAGGAGATGGTGGATCGGGTAGTGTGGTGTACCATAAATTTAGATTTTTCCAATGTGCCGGAAGCCGCCGCAAAATTATCTGCAACTGTAGCAGCAAACTTAAACCATATAGACGACCAGTTAAGAAAGAGGTTTAGAAGAAACCTTGAATTAGATAGCGATAGGTATATATCTAGCGTAGTTTACGACTACCCTGATATGGCAGATGGTTGGACTCGTAGAAGTGACAGCATTAGGGCGATAAGAGAAGTAGCGCAATCTATATCCTATCGCGAGTTTACCACCTATATAACAACATTGGGGGTTAGAGAACAAACCTCTGTACTAATTTGGCTAGGCTATTTTCAAAATTACCCAGATATAAAAAGTGCGCTTAATGGGTTGGGTATGTCTGCAGAAGCATATCGCATTGGTTTAGCGTCGGTAGCAAAAAAAATAGTCGATGCATTCGGTACAAATAAAAGGCTATCGGATACCACCGTTACTATGAGCAAACTAGCTACCAACATAACCGTAGGTGGACTAATTAGCATTAACGAACGACTGGTAAGACTGAATTCTTCGTTGGAGAGGGTAGTTTTCTGCCTACGGGAAAAACTTACTTATCCAGATAATCTTACTCCAATTGAGCTACAAACAATCCGTTTACTGGATGAGTATTTACAGGCTAACAAACCCTTTTCATTACGAGATATTGCTCATGAACTAGGTTACAATGTAAAATCGGTTCAAAAAATAGTACACAGAGTAGCGAGAAAATCTCGTACCTAACAACGCTTTAAATAAAATATGTTCTGTTGGCAAAGATAAACTGTTCTACAAAAAGTTTCTTGTAACTAACAACACTGCCTTGTTCGTAAAAAAGGATAAGCGATTTTTTAAACTGGTCCTCACTTACGCTTCTATATGAAAGCGGATAAAGATTATGTGCTAAAAGAACGGCGTTAGTAAGCATCCTAGCAGTTCTTTTATTGCCGTCAGCAAAAGGTTGAATGTAGGGGACCATAAAAGAAATCACTAACGCTTTCTCCAACGGGTCGCGCAGATTGTTAACGATATCAAGGCATTTTTCTAACGCTTCTCTTAACTGGTACTCGTTATCTAAGGGGCGGTACTTTGTTCCGGTTATACCAACCGCATGTTTTCTAATACCCGTTGTTATTTCTAGGTCTTTTATCAAAGCGTTATGAAGCTCTCTAATATTAGTCATGTTAATTTTCAAAAAATCGTTTTTATTTTGCAAAATCGTTTCAAACGCGCGTTTATGGTTTAAAATCATGGCTACTTCCTCCTTTTTCTTGCCCACAGCTTGAGTCCCGTCCTTTATGAGCGCTTCCGTTTCCAGTAAAGTGTAAGTGTTTCCTTCTATTTTTGACGACTTCCAAGAAAGCTCTATTACAAACCTCTCCAGCTCTTTTTTAAAGCTTGTTGGGTCATAGTTTTGCTCAACCTTGGAAAAACTCTTACTTTCCGTTTTAAATAATAGTTTTTCCTCCCTTGTGTATAGATTGCGAAGTTGACTAAAGATAGTAAAATCAAAATTCTCTTTTACCCCAAGTCTTTTATCTGGGTCGTCCAGAAAATATCTTTCCAAATCAAACTCTCTAAGCATGGGATTTTGCTCGTTTGGATAGTATCTATTAGCTCTGGCCTCGCCCACCGATGTAATTAGCTTACTTTTTATTAAAGTATTTAGATCTCTGATAACGGTGGGTTTTGAAACATCGTACAGAGTTTTGATATTAGTTTCAACTGCTTCGCGAGAAATTCCATTTGACTGGTTAATTAGGTTCAAGATAGATTTTTGTCTTGGTGAAAGTATCGTATCATTCATACCATTTAGCGTATCATTTTGAAACGATTTGTCAAACGGATCAAAAACCTCAAAGGCTACTCATACCTTAAAGCCTCAATAGGTTGCAAGTTAGACGCTTTCTGCGCCTAAAACTGTTCCTAAAAGTCCGCCGGCCCCGAATACGCCACATCCACGGCATACCGCTCCTGCTCCAACCCCTTTTTTATAGAGTTGGCAATTTTATGTTCGTCTTCTACCACTAAAATTCGCATACTGTATTGTACACTTTAACGGCGATTAGCTGAAAATTGGCTTAAGCAATTAGCATTTGACAAGTCGATTAAATACTCCATACTAAATTTATGATTTACAAAATGACCGCACCGTTTATTTGGTTAGGACTAGTTTGGATTATTACCATAGGCTCTATTGTGGGTTTTGTCTACGCTACACCTTTTACTAACGATGCAAAAAACCCACAGGTATTTGGGGCTAAAACTCTACGACTTCCAGAAACGCAATTTGAAACTACCCAGATAGACGCGCGGGTGCTCAAGATAGAAAAGGTATTTGCTAGATTTAATTGTCCTCTGACAGGAAATAGTGAATTTATTGTGCAAAAGGCAGACGAACACAGCATTCCTTACTGGTTAATTCCCGCGGTATCTTTTCAAGAGTCGGGCTGTGGTAAAAAAACGCCTAATGTGGCGGGGTTGGAAGAATCGTATAACGCTTGGGGCTACGGGGTTTGGGGGAAAAATATAAAAACTTTTTCTAGTTGGGAAGCAGGAATTTCTGCCGTGTCAAAATATTTTGGCGCAAACTTTTTTACCAAAGGAATTACCGATCCTTGTGAGATTATGAAAATTTACACCCCACCCTCTAAAGGTTCTTGGTGTGAGGGGGTAAAGTATTTTGCTGATTTAATTGAAAACTTTGAGTCGGAATAACCAACATCCGTGGTAAAATTAGTATACTTGGGGCGAATGGCGGAATTGGCATACGCGTACGGCTTAGAACCGTATCTCGCAAGGGGTGAGGGTTCAAGTCCCTCTTCGCCCACCAAACTAATATGATATTAATACTAAGAAACAAAGCCACAAAAGAAGAGGTGGATGAGGTTACCAAAGCATACCGTGGTTATGCAAAGGTTGTAGTTGATGTTGAACAGGAAATATTATCAGCGGGAGGGGAATATCACATCGACTGCGAGCAAGTGTTGATTAACAACGGAGGCTCACAGGAAAATTTATGGGGTGGGGGTTTTAAATTTGAAAATAAGGAAATTGACTTTATGGGTCTAACAAATTACAAGTCGCATTTAAAACATCTGTCGTACGAAGTTACCTTTCCAGAAATTAGAGAAAAAATGGAAAAGGTCATCCGAAGGATTTTTGATTATGAATAGAACTAAATTAAACATAAAAATGGATCTTTTAAGAGTGGCAAAAACGGCACTGGATTTAAAAAATCCTTTTAACACTACAGTGGCCGATGTGTTTATAGATAAAGCTAAATTAGAATTTGAAAACAATCTTCAAAACGACATGGAGTTAAAAAAGGAGCTGGTGGCGTATCAAAACCAGATGCTCAATATTGCAAACGATAATTTACAAAGAATCCGCTGGGGTGAAAAAGTTATGACCCTTGCTAGCCGGCTTGGAACTATTTAGCAGGTACTACTACCGTGTTGCCCGCTCTGCCATTAGCAATTTCCTGATCGTTTCTTTAAATTTTTCAACTAGTCCGAAATCCACATCTCGCCATTTAAATCGGGTTTATACAGATGTTGATACTTTTTTCCCTCGGGAGTTTTAAAGGTTAGTGAAAAGCCACCGTCGACTAACTCTTCGTAGTCGACAGTGTTAACTATGCCGTAAATATCAGAGTCGGTAAGATAGTTGTTATTAATATCAGAAGTGGCAAGCGAAAGGTTAGTATTTTTTGGATAGTAAACTGCCACATTTTGCGAATCATTCAAAACAACGGTCAAAATAAAAATCGGTAACCCGTTAAGATCTTTGGGGTAGTAACCTAAAAGTCGTACTTGCCTAACAGTGGAGCTGACCTCAAATGAAAAGGGGTAATAGTTGCTATATTTGGTTATCGGTGTGTTTAGACTGGATGGATTAACAAAAGCTAGATTATAAACGGCCCAGACCTCCGGAACGCTACCCCCACGATATTCCACCTTATCAAACACTAATGTGGCATAGATACCGTTTTGGATCGCGTTAGAGGTATATTTTTGAGAGTTTTTAGTTAGAAATTTGTCTTTAAAAGTAGTTTCCAATAGGTAGTTAAGTGCTTGAGAACTCCTTGAGCTTTCCACTGCTAAATCATTTATATGGCTATTTATAGCATCCAGCTTTTCTTGAGGAGCAGAGAGTGAAATTAGAACATCTGCCCCAAAGTTCTTTAGTGAAAAGATCCCAAGTGCATAAAAAGAGCTTGCCAACATGACTGAAAAGATTACTATAAAAGCGACCCACGAAAGCGTGTTAAGCAAGTTACTAAGCCACAGATTAGCCGGGCTAATTTTATTACGGATGCTCTTCTTTAAAAGAAAAAAACGGCTAAAAATTTCATAAAGTACAAAGGAAATATAGATAATTAAACAAATGAGAATGGTGGGAATAAGAGGAATCCAGTTTTTATCTAAAAAAACAACAGTTAAGCTTGCCACTGTAACACATGCAAAAAACAAATAAGCGTAAAGTCTATACATAACTTACATAAGAATACTTTATTTTTGGGGCTTTTTCAAGCTGACTATTTTCCTCTTAACGACCCCATCAACATGGAGTACATTCGCAGATTATGAATGGTGGCTAGACGATACGCTAAAGTATCCTCAATTTCAAATAAATGGCGCAGGTAGGCGCGGGTATAATTTTTGCAGGTAAAACAGTCGCAAAATTCGCTAATAGGAGAGAAGTCGCGGATATATTTTTCGCGGTCTATTTGAAAAGTGCTGTACCACTTTACACCCTCCGTTATCGCGGAGGAAGCGATCTCGTTGTTAAACACATACAGCCTTTTGTGACGAGCGTCACGAGTGGGTAAAACGCAGTCGAAAATGTCAAAACCTATTTTGGCACAATCTACTATGGCTTGAGGATTTCCTATACCTAAAGCGTAGGTGGGTTTTTCACGCTCCATACAATTGTAATAATGTTGGCAGATATCCAAATCCAGCTTGCCTTCTTTGTCAAACAACCAACCACCCAGCCCCCATCCGTCAAACTTAAATTTCCGCAAACCATTCGCACACTTCTCTACGGACTTTTTGTCCCGCCCGCCCTGCAAAACACAAAATAGTAGTGGACGATCTTCTTTGACCAGCTTTTTTTGTCTACACAAGGTATCAAACTCCTCTTTGCATCTGCCAGCCCATTCCACGGTGCGTTTAACACTAATGTCTAAATCGTCGCTGCTTGGATTTTCTGGGGTAAAGTAATCCAGGCAAATCATAATGTCTGCGCCAATGCCAAATTGCGTTTGAATACACTTTTCCGGCGTAATTTTGTATTTAAACTTTCCGCCCATAGTTTCCTTTATAAAAGTTACGCCACCCTTGTTAATTGACCCCAGGTTGGAATTACGGTAGATTAAGCTAAAAATTTGCCAGCCACCCGAGTCACTAATAATAGTACCGTTCCAATTCATATACTTTTTTACTCCTCCAGCTTGTTCCAAAACCGTGGTTCCCGGCTGAGTTAATAAATGATAGGTATTCACAATCAAGCCGTTTATGCCCGCTTGGGCAACATCCTCGCTGGAACACGCGCGAATTACTCCTTTGGTGGCATCAGGAAAAAAATCCGGCAAATTTATTGTGCGACCTTTAACAACAAGACTTTTCATGTCCTACATTTTAACATGCGGACGGGTCGTGTATCTTTTTTTAAATAGTCGTCTAAATAGTATGTACGGAGGACACACGGAGTGTGTATAATATGCATACAAATATTTATGCCACAATTTACAAGAGTTAGCATCAAAATGAGTCCAACCCTAAAAAAGGAGGCTATGGCTCTGGCAGAGGAATTAGGAATAACCTTGAGTGCGTATATAAACGCCTCCATAAAAAACTTTGTAAGAACCAAAACCATTTCTTTTTCTCTGACTAGAGAACCAGAGAAATCCGAGAAGGATGCTAAAAGAGATGTTGTCACTACAACTCCCGTCCCACCAGTCCCAACTCCACCCCCTCGCGCCCACCTTACAAAGGAGCAACTGGACTATATAAATCTTCTCGTTCGTGGATACTAGAGGTGGGAATCTATCTCACGCTTGGTGTAAAATATCGCCATCAATTATGTTTATAGTTATCGAAGGAATAGACGCTACAGGAAAAACTACTCTGTCCAAAAGTCTCGCGGAGAAACTTGGGGTAAAATATTATAAATCTCCACCCAAATTAATTACTTCTTTTAGAAAAATGGCTGACAGAAGTAGTCCTCAGATCAGATACCTGTACTATTCACTGGGAAATTTAATAACAACATTAGCATTAAAAACACTTTATAGAAACAAAATAATTATTTGCGAATGGTACGCTTTTTCAACTTCTGCCTACCACTCTGTTCTACTAGGAAAGGATTTAAATTTACCAAAGATGATTATATTACCTAACCTTGTAATATTCCTCACCTGCAACATGGAGAAGATTAAGGAACGACTTTTGTTACGAAAAGAAACAAACAAGTATGAGCAGTTATCATTTCTTGAAAAAGTTCGGAAACAGTATCCGCGCCTTTTTAAGCTTTACAACAATATTCCGGTGTTAACCTATGATACAGGTATTAAATCGTCGGAGCAGACATCGCAGAATATGGTTACCGATGTACAAAATTTCGTTGACAAACATACTATCCCGAGTGTAAAATGCAAACATGAACACGAATCAAACAGTAGCGGTAAATACAGGATCTAACTTCCATGTTAAAGTGCAGGCAACAACTTTAACTAGTGAAATTGGTGCGGTGTTGGGTAGAGCCAGTAATAAACTTGTTGGTTATTTAGTAACTATAAGAGAGTTTAGTATTTTTCGCGATAGAGAAATTCCCAACGAAGAAACCGCAAAAAGGCTCGAGTCTTCTG
Organism: uncultured Candidatus Saccharibacteria bacterium; assembly: GCA_964574405.1. Classification (GTDB taxonomy): domain Bacteria; phylum Patescibacteriota; class WWE3; order UBA101185; family UBA10185; genus JBBAAW01. The sequence continues at coordinate 10,170 of CAZNNN010000008.1, forward strand.
AAAAAGAATATAACGATGGTTTCGTTTCTCCTACTTTCAACAGCGTAGAAGCTATGTCGGAATGGTTAAACAGCCCCAATAAGAAGTATCAAAATGGTGTTCAAGCTATCTAACAACTTCAACAAAATTTATAGCAAATGCGATTCTTCAATAAAGAAAAGGGTCGATGATAAACTAGCGATTTTCTGTAACAACGACTCTGATTTTTCGCTAAAAAACCACTCACTAAAAGGAAAATTCTCCATGTACCATAGCATTAACATTACAGACGACTGGCGAGCACTTTATACAGTCAAAAACAACGAGGGGGGTCAACCGTTTGCATATTTTGAAACTTTAGGGACCCACAGCCAACTTTATAAATAACTGGTTGTTTCGATTTATCCGTCCGTTTTTATGCCTTGTTTCGATGATTGTTAAAAGTTGTGGTAAAATGTTTTCCTATGAAAGTTGTGATACAAAATTTGCCAAAAAATACCTTTAAGCTGGCTATTACGCTAGGCGTGGAAGAGATAAAAAAGTCACAAGAAAAAGTGTGGGCAAAAATAGTGGAAAATGCAGAAGTTGACGGCTTTAGAAAGGGTAAAGCCCCCGCGGAGCTGGTAAAAAGCAAGGTAGATTCGCATAAGGTGGAAAAAGAAATTCTTGTTGACCTTATTTCTACCTATTATCCGCTGGTCGTAGAAGAACAAAAGCTTACACCCGTTGCCGATCCTAAAGTGGAAACAAACGAGCTAGATTTAGAAAAAGATTACACATTTTCCGTTACCCTTGCTACGCGTCCGCAAGTTACAGTGGGCGACTATAAAAAGGCTATTAAGGATGTGTATGACAAGAAAAACGCCGAGATCGCTTCGTCGCCTACGACTCCTCGCGAGGGCGGTATCAAAGCGAAGCAGTCTCCTGAATCCGCGCACGATCGCGTACATTTAACGCCTAATGAAATAATCGAGGCCATAACCTCCGTAACCACCGCGGAAATTTCCGATTTATTAATTGAAGAAGAAGTTAATAAAGTGCTTTCCAGATTAGTCAATCAGGTACAGGCTATTAAGCTTGATATGGACGCGTATTTAAAGTCGCAAAACAAAACCAGTGAGAGCCTTAGGGCAGAATACGCCCAAATTGCGCAAAAAAATATTACGGGTGAATTAGCCATGCTGGAAGTTATTAAACAAGAGGGAATAGAGGCCACGGATGCGGAGGTGGAGCAGACGCTAAACGCTATGGGCGACGCCAAGCTAAAAGAGCAGTACAGCAGAGACGCGTATCAAAAAGCCTATATAAAGGCTATAATTGCCAAGAATAAGGCAATTTGGAAGTTAAGTGGTGCGGAGGAGGAAGATGCAAAATAATACTTTGATCCCCATAGTAGTGGAAAAAGATCCCAACGGGTACGAAAGGTCGTACGATATTTACTCGCGGTTGCTCAAGGACTTTATTGTCTTTGTAACCGGTCCAATTGACCTGGCGGTGGCCAACACCTTTATTGCCCAACTACTATTTTTGGAAAGCCAGGATGAAAAGCGGGATATTCATGTGTACATAAACTCGCCGGGCGGGGAAGCTTACGCGGGGCGCGCCATGTACGACACCATGAAGTATGTTAAAAACGATATTGCTACCATTAATGTTGGGCTAGCGGCATCGGCAGGAGCTATGATCCTTTGTGGCGGAACTAAAGGAAAAAGATCGGCTTTGCCAGGGTCGTACACCATGATTCACCAAGTTTCTGGCGGAGCGGAAGGTCAGGAAACAGATTTACGCATTACCGCTCAACATATGCTTAACCTACGCGCACAGTATGCCAAAATTCTATCTATTGAATCCGGTAAGGATTATGAAAAAGTCATGAACGACATAGAACGCGATAATTGGATGGACTCAAAGCAAACACTGGACTACGGTTTAATCGATAAAATCTACGAGACACAAAAGAAATGAGGGCTCCTAGCTCAGCTGGTTAGAGCGCTACATTGACATTGTAGAGGTCACAGGTTCAAATCCTGTGGAGCCCACCATCTTGCGTAGGTGTTGACACTGACTAATAACGCCCTATAATAGTCAGTGTGATTGACTACCTTTACCTAAAAATCCAAAACCCTTGGTGGGACAACATAAAAAGCATAGATGACGACGAAAGAATCAAGGAATTTAACCAACTAACCTATCGTTATACTCCTAGGTCAATCTTATCAATAAAAGCGGTAGAAAAGGATGTACACATTATATCCGGTCCAAGGCAAACAGGTAAAAGCACTGCCCTAAAGCTGTATATTAAACAGAAACTAGGGGCTGGCGTAAAACCAACCAACATCCTCTATTTTAACTGCGACGCTCTATCTAGCGAAAAAGACATCATTGACCTTTTGCTGGAATTTAATAAATCACGAGAGGGAGAAAAAACTATTGTTTTACTGGATGAAATATCTTCCGTGGAAAATTGGCCACAGGGTATAAAGTGGCTGGCTGATGCCGATCAATTTAAAAATACTACACTTTTTCTCACGGGCTCTTCTAGCATTAATCTTAAAAAAAGTGGGGAAATGTTGCCCGGCAGACGAGGAAAAGGTATAGACATTGCCTTTTTACCCATAGATTTTTACGACTACCTGATTCTAAAAGGCGCCCAAGTTACCAAAATCCCGCTTAATAAGGTTAGCAATTCGTGGGAACTGCAAAAACTAGCCCAAGAGACCCAAAAGCCTTATCAAGATTTTTTGCTGACAGGGGGATTTTTAAGAAACATCAACTACGGTGTCTCGGAAGAAACTGGGGAATTGTATCTCAAAACCCTCAAAAGTAAGCTTTTTAAAAACGGGCGCAAGGAGGATTCGCTACGGGAGGTGCTTAAAAAAATCGTAAACTCTTTGTCGGCTCAAACCTCCTACACCAACATTGCAGAAGAAGCAGAGCTTGGTTCCAAAAATACCGCCATTGAGTATTTAAATTTTCTTGCCGACTCCTATTTTCTTAAAGAAGCCAAGTTTTACGACATTGCTCAACAAAAAGTAGTTTTAAAAAAGAATAAAAAGTTTTATACCACCGATCCGTACATAGTATGGCTTTTCCAGAGCTTTGTTACTGGCAGTTTGGACTTTGAATCATTACGCGGACTAGTTGACGATTCAAAACTGGCAGAAAATTTTATAGCTACGGAACTAACCAAGAGGGGAGAGGCGGTATATTTTTATCAAAACTCTCATGAGACGGATTTTTTTATACCGAACGGTAGCATAGGCATAGAAGTAAAGTACAAAAACAAGATAACCAACGACGATATAAAATTTCCCAACAGGTTAAGTAAAAAGATCATGATTTCTAAAGACATTCTGGAGGTACGAGGAGATGCCTACATTATTCCCGCCCACCTTTTTTCCCTGCTGGAACTATGATTAGAAAATCTCGCCTCATACTTATTCTCCTCATAACCTTTGCTCTCCTCCTAACCATAGGTAACATGGTTTACCCCTCCGCCACAAAAATAGTGCTTAACATTTTGTGGTTTACTGCCTTAAGCGTAGCAATTATGTTTATAGCCATGGGTATTATGGCAATCTTGGGCATGAAAAAAGAAGTGGGACAACTCTTGGAAATCTTTATGGAGGGTTCGTTTTCCGTACTAGATCTCATTGACTTTATTAAACAGGTTTTTAAACTCTTTGGTGAAAAAGTTAAAGAGGCGCTTCTTAATCTTGCCCCGCTTTTTTCCTATATTTTAGCCATTTCTCTGTATCTTGGCACACTCTATCTATATAAATTGGTGGGCAAAAGTTTTGATGTTACCGCCCTCACCATTTTTATTACTATCTCTGGCATCTCGCTCTTAACTTTTATCAATCTACCTGGTCGCAACAACCTCATTAAAACTGGTTGGCGGTACGAGTTTGGCAAAAAAATTAACAAAGCGTTTATCAACTCATTTGAGGTGGTTCTATTTATTTTCTTTTTGACTATGGATTCAACCCATCTTTTTTATGTTCCGCCAGATCTTAATGTTCCGCTCCAAGCTCATATTTTAAATTATGACTTTATGTTACGAGGTTTTAAACTTAACGACGCTAAAATTACTCTTATTATTATTGCCACCGCTATTACTGTGGAGGTTTTACGCAACATTCTAAAAGTTGTGTATTCCTCCAGAAAGTACTACACCAGCTGGCTGGAAACCGAGCCCCAAAACAATGCTACGGATCGCCAAAGGTATCAAAATATTAAAAAGTCGATCCGCCTGGCTTTTGCCGAATCTAAAGACGATTTTGTGCGGTTTATTTCCTTTACTACCGCTCTTATTATTGTGTTTATTATGTTTCCACGACTTAAACTTTTATCCATGGCTACCGCTAGCATAACGCTTTTGGTTTTTGACCTTATCTTTCCAGTTAGACTTTTAACCCGCGAACGCAACCGCGATCTAATTTCTATAATTTTGGAAAAAACGCTTAAGATATAGTAAAGTGATTAGGTGCACGAGATAAGTTTAAAAGCGGAACCTTTATTTAATTTGTTTGGAGTAACCATCACCAATACCATTTTTTCCTCCGTTCTAGTAATACTCGCCCTCCTGATAGTCCTAATTATCAAGTCCGTAGGCTTTAAGTCGATTCCCTCGGGCGGGTTTCAAGTAATCTTTGAGTTTATTTACACTTTTATAGGCGACCTTTACACCGGAATTATGCATAAAGACTACAAAAACTCCGTGCTTTTTTCCTTACTTTTTTGCGTATTTATCTACATTCTAATGTCCAACTGGTTTGGACTTCTACCCTTTGTAGGCTCGCTGATGCTACACACCAACGGACACCAAGTTCCTGTTTTTAGAGCACCAACTTCCGATCTTTCTGTTACCGCATCTCTAGCCATCATTTCCGTTTTGGTTACTAATGCGCTGGGCATATCCTTTGGCGGATTAAAATATCTTACCAAATATGTAAACATTAAAAGTCCTATTGATTTTGTAGTGGGCGTGTTAGAATTAGTTTCGGAAATTGGCAAGGTACTTAGTTTTTCTTTTAGGCTTTTTGGCAATGTGTTTGCGGGCGAGGTTTTGCTTGCGGTTATAACCTCTTTAACCTACGGCATTTTTACTTTGCCTTTTTTTGGACTGGAGATATTTGTTGGACTTATCCAGGCGCTGGTCTTCTTTTTATTGACCACGGTTTTTATTAGTGTGGCGGTGGCACACGAATAATTTATTTGTCTTTATGACAGAAAGGAAAATATGGAAACTGAATCTGCACAATATTTTGCTATGGCTATTGCCATAGGTCTTGGCTCCTTAGGTCCGGCCATTGGAATTGGACTTTTAGTTTCGTCGGCACTAAATTCAATCGGACGCAATCCCGAAGCGGAGAGTAAAATTAGAACCCTGATGATTTTGGGTATCGCCTTTGCAGAGGCTATTGCCATTTATGCCTTAGTGGTAGCTTTAATTATTAGGTTTGTATAACTTACATGGCAAACCTAGGCTTAAATTTACAGAGTTTTATCATTAACACCATAATTTTTGGGGCGTTTTTTGTACTCATGCATTTTTTGGTGCTTAAAAAGCTAGGCGGAATAATTGCTCAAAGGGAAGCAAAATATCTGGAGGCAGACCAAAAGTCCCAAGAAGCCGGTTACACCTTGGAAAAAGCCCAAATAGAATTTGCCAAAATTATAGAAAATGCCCAAGCCGAGTCGCAAAAAATTGTGGCGGACTCTAAACACCAAGCTACCGATCAAACCAAAAAGATTTTGGAAAAAGCGCAAATTGATGCCGGAGAAATTATTGTTAAAGCGCAAGGAGTTTTGGCGGTGGAAAAGGAAAAAATGCTGGTTGACTTTAGAGAAAACCTGGAAAAATCGGTTAAAGCATCCCTTACAACTATCTTAGCATCTCAAGCAGATAAGATAGACTTTGACGCCAAAGTATTAGAGGAGGTAGTAGCAAAGCAATGAATACACACAGCAATAAAGCTACGGAGTCTGCAGGTAGACTTTATAAAATCTCACAGAATGGTGGTGGTGATCTGGTGGAAAAGGTTTTTGCTATTTTAAAGCTTGCGGAGGATGCGCCACTGGAACAGACGGTGGAAATATATAGAGAAATTAAAAATAAGTGGCTCACTTTAGCAGAAATTACTACTGCCAAAGCGTTAACCCAGTCGCAAAAAGAAAAGGTTGAAAAATATATTGTAGGCACTATGGGAGATAAAATTTGCTTTTTGTACGATGTTGATCCAAAAATTATTGGGGGAATTAAAGTGCGAGTAGGTAATAATGTTTTTGACGAATCTATTGTGGCAAAAATTAGAGACCTGTCCGCCTTAGGCGGATTAACACTATGAATTTTAAAAATACCGGCACAATTAAACAAGTAAAAGATGGGGTAGTTTTTGCGGAAGGTCTTTCTGATGTAGGTTACAACGAAACCGTTCTTATTAAAACTGGCGAGGGTGCGGTTAGAGGTTTGGCGTTAAATTTAGACGAAGATTTGGTGGGCATAGCGGTTTTGGGTGACTATTTAAAGGTTAGGGGGGGCGATCTGGTGGAAACACAGGGGACATTACTTTCTATTGCTGTAGATGAACACATTTTAGGCAAAACGGTGGACGCGCTAGGAAATATTTATAACTCGAGCAACCCGGCTTGTCCGGACGGAAAGCGTATGCCATTAGAAAAAGTGGCTCCAGGGGTGTTAGAACGAGAAAATGTTAAAACACCGCTTCAGACAGGCATACTGGCCATTGACGCTACTATCCCTATTGGCAGAGGACAACGCGAACTTATTATAGGTGATAGGCAAACCGGCAAATCCACTATCTGCGTAGATACTATTATCAATCAAAAAGGTAAGGATGTTTATTGCATTTATGTGTCGGTAGGTCAAAAAAATGCCAAACTGGCGCAAACTATTAGTATACTAAAAAAAGCTGGCGCCTTAGAGTATACCGTTATGGTATGTGCCAGTGCGTCCGATCCCGCTTCTATGCAATACATTGCCCCTTACGCCGGTTGTGCTATTGGCGAGTATTTTGCCCAGCAAGGCAAGCACGCCCTAGTAATTTACGACGATCTTACCAAACACGCTTGGGCTTATAGGGAACTTTCTTTGCTTTTACGACGCCCTCCTGGACGGGAAGCCTACCCAGGCGATATTTTTTATATTCACTCCAAACTTTTAGAGCGGGCTTTGCAGTTTAACAAAGAACTAGGGAGTGGATCGTTAACAGCCTTGCCCATTGTAGAAACTCAAGCTGGAGATCTTTCTGCTTATATTCCCACCAATATTATTTCCATTACAGACGGGCAAATATTTTTAGATAAAGACGCTTTTAACTCTGGCCAAAGACCTTCCGTAGACATTGGGGCTTCGGTTTCTAGGGTGGGAGGCGACGCCCAGGTTAAAGCCATGAAACAGGTGGCAGGAAAATTAAAGCTGGAACTGGCGCAGTATCGTGAACTTAAGGCTTTTTCCCAATTTGGATCCGACATCGATGATGAAACCAAGAAAAAGCTCGATCGTGGGGCGCGTCTTATGGAGGTTCTTAGGCAAAATCAAGGTGAACCTCTGGAGGTAGAAGATCAGATACTATTAATTCTCGCAATTACGGAAGGTATTTTGGATAATCTAGAAGTAGCATTAACCGGGGTAACTACAGAACGAATACTAAGTTCAATAAAAACATCAAGAGAATTAGTAAAACAGGCTGTATCAGAAAAAAGAAAACTTTCAGAGCAAGAAATTGTCAAGATTAAAGAGGAGATGGCAAAATATGCATAAAGCTAAAAATTGCATTATCACTTGTATTGATTTTAGATTGCAAAAGGCTTATTCGGACTTTATAAAGTCGCACGACTTATTAGGTGAGAGCGATATAATTTCTTTGGCTGGATGCTCGCGAGATCTGGTAAAACCGTTGGAAGGTTGGCATAAGGAGTCATTACTCCGGCAAATAGAGCTTTCTGTAAAATTACATAACCCAGATACCATCGTAGTGTTAGATCATCAGGACTGCGGGGGGTACGCGCAGGACGGAACAATTAACCAAGGATTACCGCTCGAGGAGGATCTAGTAGAACATGCGAGATGGGCTAAAGTGGCTAAAGACTTACTAAGAGAAATCTATCCAACAAAAAATGTAGAGGTTTATTTTGTTCGTTTGGACGGAAAGGTTGAGGAAATTTAAATGGCAAAAGATAAAGAAATAAGGAATAGAATAAAAACGGTAAAAAACATTGCTAAAGTTACCAAAACTATGCAAATGATTTCCGCTTCCCGCATGAAAAAGTCCATTAAGCTTTGGCAGGAAAGTTTTCCGTACTCGCAAGAAATTGGTGCTTTGGTGGCAAAAATTGGGGGATTGGAAAGTTTTGCCAATCCGCTCACCAAATTTCCCAAAGAAGTTAAAAAAGTTGGAGTTATAGTCGTAACCCCCACCAAGGGCTTTGTGGGGAGTTTAGTAGCCAGGGAGTTGGGAGAAATGTACCGCGGTATGCAAGAAATCAAGCTAAAATACCCCGCATCAGAGGTGTCGCTGGTGAGTATCCACAAACTGGGCGTAAAACTTGCTTCATCCCTTGGCATTAAAAACGATCTGCATTTTGCTAAAGAAATTGTTAAACCAAGTCCAACTAATATGTCGGCCATTTACAAAGCAGTAAAAGATAGATTTGTTAGCGGTCAATACGATCTTGTTTACCTGTGCTACACAAAATTTGAATCGGCCACTAGGCAAGGCGTGGTTTTTGAACCGTTGCTTCCCATAAATTTTTTGGTGGACACTAAAAAGCAGATAACTAACGCAGAAAATACCGTTATGGAGCCAAATCAAACCGAGCTCTTAAATTATTTATTAAACGAATATTTTGAGAAACAAATTATAGGGGCTATTTTATCGTCTAATGCCTCTGAACACTCTGCACGGATGATTTCCATGAAGAACGCTACGGATAACGCTCTGGAGATGTCGCACAACTTAACTTTAAAGTACAATAAAAGCAGACAGGCTCAAATTACCCAACAAGTTGTGGAGATTTCGTCAGGAGGTATATTATAACAATATCAAACGGTATAGTTTCAAAAGTTTTGGGGGTAGTGGTGGATGTGAGATTTAAAACTCTGGAGGATTTACCGCCAGTGTATACGGCTTTAAAGGTTACGGTGGGGGAGTCGCGAGAATTGATTTTGGAGGTGGAACAACATCTAGGAAATAACCTTGTGCGCTGTATTGCTTTGGGCGCCACGGAGACCTTAAGAAGGGGAGCGGAGGTAATTTCCACCGGCAACACCGTTAAAGTACCTGTTGGCACGGAAACTCTAGGTAGAATGTTTAATGTTTTGGGTGAACCTATTGATAATAAAGGGTTACTCGATACAACAACAAAATCCATTCACAACACTCCGCCTCACATAGCTGAACTTTCCACTAAGGTAGAAGTTTTTGAAACCGGCATTAAAGTTATCGATCTTATCTGCCCATTTGTAAAAGGCGGAAAAATTGGAGCTTTTGGTGGGGCGGGAGTAGGTAAAACTGTGGTTATTCAGGAACTTATTTACAACTTGGCGGCTATTCATAGCGGGTTTTCGGTTTTTGCGGGGGTGGGGGAACGAACCCGTGAAGGCACCCAATTATACGGGGAAATGGTGGGAAGCAAAGTTATAGACAAAACGGCTTTAGTTTTTGGTCAAATGAACGAACCTCCTGGTGTGCGTCTGCGGGTGGCTTTAAGCGCGTTAACCATGGCAGAGTACTTGCGCGACTCTATGAATAAAGATGTTTTGCTGTTTATTGACAATATTTTTAGGTTTTCCCAAGCCGGCTCGGAAGTTTCCGCCCTACTTGGACGCATGCCATCAGCTGTGGGCTATCAACCAACCTTGGCCGACGAACTTGGCTATCTGCAGGAACGAATTGCCTCCACCTCTACCGGATCAATAACCTCCGTGCAAGCGGTATATGTTCCCGCCGACGACTACACCGATCCCGCTCCTGCCACCACCTTTGCCCACCTGGACTCTACGCTAGTCCTAGAGCGATCTTTAGCCGAACAAGCCTTGTATCCTGCCGTTGATCCACTAGCCTCAACTTCGGTAGCCCTACAACCTCACATTGTAGGAGAACAGCATTACAACACAGCACGAGAAGTTCAAAGGATTTTGCAAAGATATAAAGAGTTACAAGACATTATTGCCATTTTAGGGATTGATGAACTATCCAATGAAGATAAATTGGTAGTAGCTCGTGCCAGGCGCGTGCAAAAGTTTTTAACCCAACCTTTTCATGTGGCGGAACAGTTTACCGGTTCAAAAGGGGAGTATGTTACCACCCAACAAACGGTGGAAAGCTTTTCTAAAATTTTAAGCGGTGAGCTTGACCACTTGCCAGAAAGCGACTTCTATATGAAAGGCTCGCTGGTTTAGTCGCCACGCGACAACTAATGCTAAACATCAAAGTAAAAATTGTCTCCCAAACCAAAGAACTATACAATGCAAATTGTACTAGTATTACGCTTCCCACTTCCACAGGTCAAATAACCATTCTTCCAAACCATTTTGATTTAATTACCCTTTTGGACATGGGACAGATAATTCTTAAGCAGACGGACAACAGAATCAAAGAGATGCTTATTAATGGTGGTACAGCCAGCTTTGCCAATAATGAACTAACCATCTTAACAGAGGACGGCGTTGCCTCGGACGAACTTATTAAAGAAGAAATCGACGAGGCCCTAAAAAACGCCAGCGAACATAAATCTTCAGATCTAGACCCGACGGAATTAATTCAGCTAGAAAAGCAATTAAGATTTGAGATGTTCAAGAAGAACTTTCTCCAAGGGTAAACCGTTCTCTACGGTATACCCATCCACTTTTGTTCTAATGAGGAACACCGCAACTGCTCCACAACCTAAATCCTTTCCTAAATCTCTTACCAAAGATCTTATATAAGTTCCTTTGCCACAGCTAACGCGTAATTCTGCCGTTGTACAAATTATTTGTTCATCCTTAATTTCTGGGTAATTTAATTGCTCGTTATTTTTAAATGAACAAATAGTTATATCGTATATCTCTATTTCTTTATATGGTAGGGGTAAAGTAGTAGATTGGTTTCCCCGCGCGAAATTATATAACCTCTTACCATCAACATGAACGGCAGAATAAGCTGGAACTTGCTGGCAAATCTTTCCCATATATTTCCCCAAGGCATTTTGCAAAGCATCACGAGTTAGTTTATTGGCAACTGTTGCACCCAAAGGTCGCACAGGTGTCCTCAAGTCGTGCGAATCTGACTCGTAACCAAAGGCAATCTTAACCATATATTCTTTTCTTAAACTCATAAACTCGCTTTGCCTTTTAGTGTCGGCATCAGTTAAAATCAGCAAAACTCCTTCCGCCAAAGGATCTAGCGTTCCCGCATGTCCCACTTTTTTGAATTTACAGGCGTGCTTGATCTTTTGCACCACATCGTTGCTTGTCCACCCGCGAGGTTTGTAAACATTGATAACCACATGATAATATTAACATAATGAAAACGGATCTTACGGTGGTGGGTTTTGTATTTAAAAACAACAGCGTTCTGCTAACTTATAACGCTAAATACAGTATGTGGTTGGGTTTTGGAGGACACTTAAGAGAGGGGGATGTACCTGACGAAAGATTGGTACAGAAATTTAAACAGGAGGCGGGATTGGATATTGAAATATTAAACCCTACAGGTGAAAAAATTCCAGAACTAAATAACACCGTGCGAAATTGTGGCATACCTTTTCATGCAGATATTCATAATGTAGGCGATCATAACCACTACGGTCAGTACTATGCCTGCATAGTAAAGGATCCTAATCAGGAAGTATCTATCAGTCCGGATGAAAAGGATCTTCTGAAATATAGGTGGCTCACTAAAGAACAACTTTTGGTTGATAAAGAGGTGTTCGAAAGTACAAAGGAGATGATAAAAGTTGGTTTCTCTATTTATAATGAAGCAAGAAGTGGCGCAGATATTAAGTAAGATCTTTATTGTTTATTACAAAATACGGTACGGCAACCGCGTGAGTTTTGGCAAAAACATTTTAGTTAATCATAAATTTAAGTTGCAGGGACAGGGCAAACTAATCATAGATAACGGTTGTAATTTGTGGGCACATGAAGAACCAAACAAATTCTTTTTTTATTCCCACAATGCAGAAATTACCATAGGGGAGGGAAGTCAGTTAAATGGCGTTACCATTCACTGCCTAGAAAAAGTGAGTTTAGGAAACAGTTGCCTAGTGGGTAGCGCCGTTTGGCTGTGCGGACAGTGCGTTTTGTTAAAAGGCAGTAGCGTGGGTAACAATTCCGTGGTGGGCTTTAGGGCGGTGGTAACAAAAAGTTTTCCTACCAATGTTGTTATAGCGGGTAATCCCGCCCGGATTGTAAAGTCAAAATAGTTGCATCTAGTTACACTTTACTGTAAACTGTAAACACTTATGGTTAAAAACGGCTCAAAAGAGCAAATTTACAACTATATAGAAACCCACCAAAAGGCTAGGGTAAGCGATCTGTGGCGGGATTTAGGCTTTAGCAGGCAATTAATTCAAAGAAAGCTAAAAGAGCTGGTTACAGATGGCGTGGTTCAAAAATCCGGCAAACCTCCGCTGGTGTTTTATCAAACGGTATCTCAAAGTCAAACAGAAACTCAGATTCAAGTTTCCCAAGAATTAGTTGATTTTATTAACAAAGAATACCTTTATGTGTCTCCCTTGGGGGAAATTATTTACGGCTTTAGCGGATTTTCCAAGTGGGTTGGCTCCATAAACGAGCAAAAACACCTTGGAGCACTATCGCTTGAATA
>CAZNNN010000009.1:0-21344 GCA_964574405.1 uncultured Candidatus Saccharibacteria bacterium
CCCGCTTTTATTAGATCATCGTAGTCTCTTGGATTTCTTGAAATCCAGCTTTTAGAATCTTTACCTAAGCTGTAACCGGAACTACATACAGCGTTTTCTATATGGGCATCTAGTACCTCACCCCTATAGAAAATTTCTGCCACGCCTTTTTTCTCACTTACATTTACTTTATATAGTAGTAGCAATTCGTTGTGTAGTCATTACACAAGTGGTAAAGTGTATACACACATGAATGTTTGGTTTGGATGTACAACTTCGAAATTTGCGCTGTATAAAAAGTACTACTTTGCTATTCGCAACTATTTAATAGAGGCAGGTTGCATTGTTCTTTTTGATTGGTTAGAAGATGCCGACTCGTTTATAAAAGAACATCATGGAGAAAAGCGAAACATTAAATATGTCTATAAACAAGTGATTGAGGCAATAGACAAAGCGGATTTTTCCGTTATTGAATATACAATTCCGAATTTTAGTTCCTCTCACCAGATAAATTACTCTTTGCTAAAGAGAAAACACACTCTGGTGCTAAGACTCAAAAACGACAATGAAAATTTTGCAGACTCCTATTTAGAAGCGTTGGATTCACCATTATTGCATCTGAAGTTTTATACGCAAGAAAGTTTTAAGGAAATAATCGACGAATTTATAAGCTACACAAGAATCGACCTTGGGACAAGCAGATATAACATTGTTTTAGACAAAAAGCACAAATATTATCTGGACTGGTCGGCAAGCAAAAACAATAAAAGCCGCTCATTTATAATCAGAGAGGCGCTTGAGAAAACAATCAGCCAAGATTTTGCCTACCTAAATTTTCTAAAGAAAAAGTGTTGAGTAGAGTAGGTTCGCTAAAAAAGGGCAGTGAGGAATTTTGAAGCAGAAATAATCCGCACACCTTGTTCCAAATAGTCAACATCCGGCTCCATTACCACAACAAAAACCTTTTCCAATCCAAGCGCCTTTTTAAGGTACAATAATTCTCTGGAAACTTCTTTTTGACCATACTTAGCTTCCACCGCAAACAACGGTTTTTGATCTATTGAAACCATAAAGTCAATCTCTCGCTCTTCTAAGTCGCGCACAAAATTAACTTCCGCATTATAACCAAGGTTATCTTTTAGAAAATGCGCGTATTTTAAAAGATGGGAGGCAATAATATTTTCATACCTTGCGCCAGTATCTTCAACCTCGCTCCAATCCCACAGGTAAAGCTTGCCCATCTTCTTTAATGATTTAATTTTTTTACTAGCGTAAGGATAAATCCTGTAAGCATAGTAAAAATTTTCAAACACCTCTATCCAATGCCGAATGGTTTTAAAGCTTATTTGCAGATCTTGAGACAGCGTATTCATAGAAAGCAGGGAGCCAACCCTTGAGGGTAACATTTCCGAAAGATTCTGGAGGATTGAAACATCCTTTACCAAACTTATATCTCTAATATCCTCCTTAATAAGGCGTTCTTTTCTTTCCGAATGCCACCTTCTTAAGTTTTGTTCGCTTTTTTCTAAAAATATCTCTGGAAACCCCCCAAATTTAAAAAGCTCTTCTATTGTTTGTTGATTTTTAGGATTAGGATTGTGAAATTTTAGATCGATCGAGAGGTCATCAAAGGAATTATCTATCTCCAATACCTCTGCCAAACTTAATGGATGGAGCCTGTAATAGTGATATCTACCAAGTAAGGAATCTCCGCCTTTTCTGTAAAGATTTAATCTTGCGCTTCCTGCGGCAATAAATTTTGTGGTGTCCTTGTATGTGTCGTACATACCTTTTAAAAAATTCTTCCAGCCCCGGTATTTGTGAATTTCATCGTAGATTATTAGTTTGGTGTCTGCGGGAATTTGAGATGCTTTTATTTCTTTTTTATCTTTTGCAAAATCCCAATTATAATATTTAAAGGACTTATCAAAATAATTTTCGCCGATATTTTTTGCCAGAGTAGTCTTGCCCACCTGTCTGGGTCCGCCTAATAGAACCATTTTGGTTTTTAGATCGTTGTGGATGTATTTTTCTAGATTTCTTTGCATAAGTTTCCTACCTAAAGATTATACCATACTCCAATCTTTAGGTGGAAAGATTGGACGACACTCCAATCTTTAGGTGTTTGGGAAAGGCGGATTTTTATGCGAAAAAATGGTAAAATACGCATATGTACAATTGGTCAACCGATACCACAAAGCTAAAGAAAACCCCCGCCAAATATACTAAATGGAAGCTTGAGCAAATGATAAATTACGGACTCGACGGAGAAAAGTTAAAAGAGACGGAGTTAAGAAAACATTTTCCTAGCCTAAACATTGATCCAGATAAGCGGGCGTTTTTAAAAAGAATACTGTCGCTATGAAAGGAAAAAGTTGTTGAGTAGCGTATAATTAGTCATTATGAAAAATAAAGTTTTTATTACAACAGCCATAGATTACACCAACGATGTTATTCACATTGGGCATGCGTACCAGAAAATACTGGCAGACTGTGTAGCGCGTTTTTACAGGGAAAAAATCGGTAAGGAGAATGTTCTTTTATTAACTGGTACAGATGAGTACGGTCAAAAAGTTTACAATTGCGTTAAAAAAGAAGGTAGGCAGCTTAAGGATTTTGTAGATGAAATTTCCTTGGCAGATAAGATTCAGCAAGATGCGCTAAACATATCGTATGATAGGTTTATTAGGACTACTGATCCCGATCATGAAGCAGAAGCAAAGGATTTTTTTGCCAAGTCGTACAATAACGGCTACATCTATAAAGGCATTTACAAGGGGCTGTATTGCGAGGGTTGCGAGGAATTTTTAAAAGAAAAAGATCTAGTGGATGAAAAGTGTGAGTATCATCCAACAAGGGACATTCAGGTTATTGAAGATGAGAATTATTTTTTTAAATGGACGGAGTTTAAAGATTTTCTAACCAACCTATTTGAACAAAATAAGAAATTTGTTTTGCCCGAGTCGCGCTATAAAGAAATGAAAGCTTTTATAGACGGAATTGAAGATATTCCTGTAACAAGGCGCAAGGAACGACTACCTTGGGGGATTGAAACCACCGTGGACTCAGATCATGTTTTGTGGGTTTGGTTTGATGCCTTAATAAATTACCTAACCTTTGGTAAAGAGAAAGGTTTTTGGGACAACACTACAAAAATTATTCATTTCCTTGGTAAGGATAACGCCAGAATGCATGCGTTGCTATGGCCAGCAATGCTTGAATCCGCAGGGTACAGAGTTCCAACTACTATTTATGTAAACGCCTTTTTAAGTCTTAACGGTAAAAAAATAAGTAAAAGTTTGGGAAATATCATAAGACCATCCGATTTGGTGGAAAAATACGGTGTGGATGTGATTAGGTATTATCTTTTGCGGTATGGTCCAATTTTGGAAGACGCAGATTTTTCGGAAGATCGACTTAAAGAAGTTTATAACGCGGATTTGGCTAATGGACTTGGTAATTTGATAGCCCGGGTGGCAAAGTTATGTGATAAATGGGTTGTGTGGATTAATAGGACTGCTGATATTGATTGGGGTGGGGAATGGGCAAAGCCGATTGACGAATTTAGGGTCGATCTAATTTTGCAAAACATTTGGGAACAAATTAAAAGTGTGGACAAACACATTAACGAAAACGAACCATGGAAAATTACCGAGGAGGCAAAAGCGCGAGAGGTGCTAACTTGGGAAGCAGGACAGGTTTTGGAGATTGGAAAAAAACTTATTTCTTTTATGCCTGCAACAAGTAAGAAAATTATAAACCAGTTTTTAACCCAGCCTATTAAAAGTGAGACATCGCTTTTCCCCCGCCTATGTTAAAATGGTGGGACAAAAAGTGGCGGAAGTACGGGGAGTAAGCCTTGAGGAAGTTGCCAGGCAAACCCACGCTAACACCTACCGACTTTTTGCTTTAGAAGCTTAAGATATGCAAGATACTCAAAAAAATAATAGGAATGACGCTATGCTACAACGCGTATTAGAGATTATTCCGGGTGTTCTCACTTGGGGACTTATTTTTTCCCCCATTTGGTTGGGAATTTTATATCCGGAACTGGTAATTTACCTCCTTACTTTTCTTTCCGTATACTGGGCATACTTAGCAGTAAAGCATTTTAGAGGGTTGTATATTGGCTATAAGAAACATAAAGCGGAGCTAGCAGTGGACTGGTGGGAGGAGTGCTTAAAGCTTTCTACCGACTGGGAAAAACTTCCCGATCCCCCAACCCTACCGGAGAATTTAAATTCCACGGTGCATTTTTTACTTATCCCCACCTGTAACGAACCCGCGGATGTGATTAAAAATTCTATTGACAGCATTTTTGGTCAAACCATGCCCCACAGCCAAATTTTATTAGTATGTGCTGTGGAAGAAAGGAATTCCGTGAGAATTCTGCACGACATAGATACAGCAATTGGGGATCGCAAAAAAGATTTATACGGTTTTTACGCTTTTGTACATCCCGCGGGTATAGCTGGTGAAGCTAAAGGTGTTGGTGGGGCAAATAGAACCTGGGCAGCCAAGCATGCCGTAGCTGAACTTATAAAACAAAATATTACAATAAAGAACTTTATTTTTAGTACCATTGATGGCGATCATGTGATGTACCCTCAATATCTAGCTAGACTTACGCACCTTTATCTTTCCACCGACAAACGCAACAACCATTTTTACTCCACTGCCGTTCATCTTTTTAGCAATAATTATTGGAAAGTACCCACCGTGATGCGTATTGAGGCGTCGTCCGTAATTTTAGCCACACTTTCCAATTGGATTTCAGGCATACCTCAAACTAGAGAAACCTTTTCTGCTTACGGCTCGTCTCTCCAAACATTAATTGACGCAGATTATTGGGATGTAGTTTTGGGAATAGATGATACAGTTTTTTACTGGCGGGCTTTCTTTGCTAGAAATGGCGATTTTACGGGAGTTTGTCATTTTATTCCATATGCGGCGGATGCGGTAGAGGGCACTAGTTACATTAATTCCTACAAAAGTTTGTACAAACAACTATTAAGATGGGGTTGGGGAGTAGTGGTATTTCCGCTTTCCATGAAGGGTTTTATTAAGCACAAAGATATTCCACTAGGCAAAAAACTTCTCTGGATCTATACTCAATTTAAGAACAAAACACTTTTGGTGAGCATAGTATTTTTAGTTACTTTTGGTTTTTATATTCTTACCGCCACCAATAAATACATTAAACAATCAAATTTTGCATACAGCTTGCCTTATTCTATTAGTATCATGCTATCTTCAATTTTGGTTTTAATTGTGCCCATTACCATGTTAAAAATTAAAATTGTGGGTGGTATTCCAAAAGCCTTACCTTGGTGGCGAAAAGCCATGTTTTTGATGGAAGGTCCTTTAATTGTGATTAATCTTTTAACTTTTTCCTTTTTTCCTTTTTTGGAAGCGCAAACTAGAATGTTGTTAGGCAAAAAAATGAAAGACCTGTATTTTACGCCCAAGATGGCAAGGAATTGATATGAAGCTTCCGTTTAACCTAAAGTCTAAAAAGAGCATAGAGAAAATAGAGGCTATTACGCGCACTCTGGAGAAGTATTTTAACCGTGGACTTGAAGATAAGGACCTCCACCTGCGGATTTTTGCCGTTTTACCTTTATTAGCTTGTATCGCCCTTTCGTTTTACGCTTTTGGTAGTTTTAATACACAAATTCCTCTTTGGTATACCAAACCTTGGGGGGAGCAAATTCTTACGGCAAAGATTAACATTTTTATAATTCCCATTATCGCCACCTTTTTTACCGCCTCGGCCTTTGTTTTAGCCTATTTCTGCAAGAAATTTTACTTTACTTACCTTTCCCAAATTCTCTTGTACAGCGCCATCATTTTTAACATCGGTTTTTTAATGTGCGTAGCACGCATTAGCTATATTTCCTCTCAAACCCCACTTGCTCTGGTAAATATTAATCCGCAAACCCAAAGCCTTATTACACTACTTATTACGGGTTTCATATTGTCCTACCTAATTCTTCCCAAATTTATTACCTGGGCATTTAAAAAGAACTTAGTTACAGATCCTACCGTGCATAAACATCCGGGTATGATTTTAGCTAAGCCCTCCGCTCGTGGTGGGGGTTTTGTTTTTTCCGTCCTCCTATCTGTAGCATCATTATTATTGTTAGAAAGAACTGCCGTAACAGTAGGAATTGCACTTTCCGTCTTCTTGTGCGGACTAATAGGTTTATTGGACGACTTTCAGAACACGCACCCTGCTTCAAAACTCCGCGCTCTAGAAAACCCCACCATCCGACTTCTACTTTTTTTACCTTTACCAGTGATTGTTATGATGGCGTTTGGGGTTGTTTCAGGCTACATTAATAATCCTTTTGATGGCTATATCTCTCTTACCAACCTATCCTTTAACCTTGCAGGTAAGCTCATAACCCCTCTGCCTTACCTTTTTACTTTAGTTTGGACTTTAGCCATTATGAACATGATTTCTTGGTCCAACGGCGTAGATGGGCAGTTTGGAGGTGTGGCAGGTATTTCCATTTTAATTATTGGCATTTTAGCCCTACGACTTGTGGATGCAGAACCCGCCCAGCTTAATACGGCAAAACTGGCGTTTTTGGGTGCAGGTATGGCTTTTGGCTTTATTCCGCGAACTTGGCATCCCAGCAAGATCATGTGGGGCTTTGGCGCGGTTTCTGTGGGACTGCTACTTTCATCCCTCTCCATTGTGTCCCGAGCTAAAGTGGCAACAGCCATTATGGTTATTATGATCCCATTTTTAGACGGTGTTATTACCTTTTTTAGACGACTGTTACAAAAGAAAAATCCATTAAAAGGCGACAGAGGTCATCTGCACCATCTACTTCTTGCCCGGGGCTGGAGTCCGCAAAAGGTAGCCATATTTTATTGGGTGGCTACAACCCTTTTTGGCATTATTGGACTTGTATCTGCTGAAAGATCCTCCGCGCTAATTACTTTAACTTTGGGGGGTTTAGTAGCGACGGTAATTATTGGTTTAAATATTAAAAAGTCGAAAGAAGAAGACATACCGCCACAATCACCACTTGTGTAAGGATACCCCAAGGGAGCGGAGCTTGAGTTTGCAGTTTCTTTTGAACTTGGGTTAGTTTTTCCACCCAGTTATATTTTGTATCGGTAAAAATGTGGGGGGTTTCTAGGGCGTCTGGTAAAACGGAGGCTATCCCACACAAAAAGTATCTTATGGCTAAAGAAGGATCGTTTTTTAACCACAAAGCATAAAGGGTAAAAGTTAAGCCCACGGCAATGCCTAATCCAAAATCTGCCATTACAGCCACGGGTCGCCAGCCTGTAAGCCGCTTTTCTTTGGAGGTATTGGAATAAAAATCCCAGTGTGGCACTTTGTCGCCCAAAAAATGCAAGACGAGCGACAGGGGAACTGCTATTAAAGGGTTTGGTATCACCTTGGCAACTGCCAAGCCTACAAAAACATGTGGCGTAAGAAGCATGGATTAAATTATACCACCCTGATAGAATAAGCTCATGTTGAACATCATTTATCAATTGATCCGAACAGCGCGCCCTAGGCAATGGCTTAAGAATTTTGCGGTGTTTGCGCCCATTACTTTTGCGGGACTTTTACTGGAGCCAAAAAACTTTGAACTGGCTGTTAGGGCGTTTTTAGTATTTTGCGCGCTTTCTTCTGCTACTTACTTTATGAACGACATAGTAGATGCGGATAAGGATAAACTTCACCCTATAAAAAGAAATCGTCCCATTCCAAGCGGAAAACTTAGTGAAAAGCTGGCGGTAATGACCTCGATTCTACTAGCTACCGTAGGTTTAATTTACGCTTACAAACAAGTGGGATCTTACTTTACCGCCATTTGCATGTTGTACCTGGTAATGCAGGTTTGTTACTCCTTTTACTTTAGGCATGTAATAATTTTGGACTCGTTGATTGTGGCAGCGGGTTTTATTATCCGCGTATTTGCCGGCGGGGTGGCTTCCTACAGCTCCGTATCCAGCTGGCTTTTACTAACTACCATTGGACTATCTTTGCTTTTGGCTTTTGGCAAAAGAAGATCAGAAAAAACCATTTTAGTTCAGCATCAAACATCCCAAAGTCAACCAGAAACCCGCGCTACTTTGCGCCACTATCCGGATAGCTTGTTGGATTCTATGATCTCTACTTCTGCCAGTTTTTGTTTAATTACCTACGCGCTTTTTACTTTTCAAACTTCCCCACACGAAGTTACAAGTGATTTTGTTAAATATCTGCCATCGATTTTAGGTAATCCCAAATGGCTTATGGTTACAATTCCTGTGGTTATCTACGGAGTTGCCAGGTACTTGTATGTAATGTACGAAAAAGGGGATGCGGAATCGCCGGAAAGAGTTTTGCTTTCTGACAAACCGTTGCTTGTTACAGTGCTTCTTTGGACAATTACCATTCTATTTATTCTTTACGGGCTTCCTCGATTTACGACGCTTTTTTAGTGGGCGGAGGTTGAGCCTGCTACTTGAGGATTAGTGCCTGGTTGTTGAACCCCAGAAAGTCCTAAAGAAGCAATGGGCAGGGCTAAAAGTGCCAGCAACAGGATCAGGAGCATTAAGTCGGTAGCAAATTTTATTTCCAGATATTCGGGCTTGTTTAGCTTCATTTCTTTTTTCCAACAGTCGCCAAAAGTTCCTTTTCAGCGTCGTAAATAAAAATATAAGTAAAAAGTACCGCCAGACCTAGTGAAACATAGGCAGTCCACGGGTGCAAAAGTCCAAAAAGACTCATAAGACCTGCGCCAATAGTTAAAAAATACAGGTACGCTAGCCACACAATGCCTTGCGAGTATAGATGAAACGAGTCCTGAATAAGATGCTGGGCTTTAAGACTGTGCAGTTTGGCTGCTAGAGGCGGGGAAATATGCGTATCGTGAAAAACCAGAGATTTTACAAGTACATGTAAAAGCCCCAAACAAAGGGCTAGAATCATAAAAAGCAGAGAATAGGAATTAACTTGCATGTAATCGGCTTGGGAGGTGTACATAAAGCCAGACGGACCTAAATTAATGGAAATATCCAGCGAGCGGGAAATAAAAACCAGCGACACAATGCGCACGGTTATAAGGTAAAGTGCTGGAACAATGGCTTCATCTATTAACTTTATTAAAATTTTAGAAAACATAGGCAGGCCTACCTCACGGCAGATAAAAATCCTGTTATTATAATAGTCAATGGGGAAACAAGTGTCAAGAATTTTGGTGTATGTTTTGGTGTTTTTTACGCCCTTTCTTTTTGTACAAAACACCAACGAGCTTTTTGAGTTCCCTAAAATGTATTTTGTGTACTTGGTGGGATCTTTATTTATTGTTGTTACAGCGTTAGGACGACTCTGGGGGACTGGGCACAACAATCGAAAGACACACCTTCCCAAGCTTTTGGGGCTTTTGGTGACTAGCTTTGTACTATCCACACTCTTCTCCACGCATCCACACACTTCTATGTGGGGCTATTTTTCCCGCTTTAACGGCGGACTAGTTTCTGTTTTGATCTTTTATGGAATTTATTGGTCTACAAAAAGGCTACAACCACCTATCCCGCAACTTTTGAGAGTTATAGCGTTGACGATGTTTCCTATTTCTATTTACGCTATTTTGCAACACTTTGGATTGGGGGGTAAGTGGGAAAGTGACACTACTGCGCGGGCCTTTGCTACTTTTGGTCAACCAAATTGGTACTCTGCTTATTGTGCTATGGTTTTGCCAATTATTTTATATTTTGCGCTCTTTGAAAATCACCGGGTTAACAGAATCGGATGGTTGGCGCTCTTTGTGCTGGGTTTTAGTGGTTTTTGGTATTCCTATTCAGTTTCTGGAATCTTGGGTTTAACCGTTTCGCTAGGTTTGTTGTTAACGCTTAATTTTAATCTAGTCAAGAAAAACCTGCCGACTCTTGTTGTTACGGCGTCCATATGCTTGCTATTGGCGGTTTTAAATCCCGGAATGTTTAAACAAAAAATTAGCGACGCTTTGATGGACGGGGAAAAATTTCTTCAAGCTCGACTAAAGAAACCTGCCGATACTGTCCCTCAAACGATCGTAGCTAGTCCATTAGGGAATACCGACCCTGTTTCTACTCAATATGCAATTACGGATAGTGGGGCTATTAGAAAAGGTCTTTGGAAAGGGGCATTAAATTTAGCCGTATCATCACCCAAAGTATTTTTGCTAGGTACAGGACCTGAAACTTTTCCCTATGAGTTTCAAAAATTCCGCCCCACTTCTTTAAACTATTCGTCGGAATGGAATTATATTTTAAACAAACCGCATAATTATTATTTGGAGCTATTGACGCAAAATGGCGTACTTGGGCTGTTAATTTATTTGGCGATAATTATTAAAATCCTGCTTGCCAAGCACCGAGTTCTTACTCCCGCACTTTTTGGACTTTTTGTGACTAATATTTTTAGCTGGCCAACTGTTTCTACTTCCCTATTGTTCTGGGTATTCATGGCTCTGTTAACTTCCGACATTGAGGGCGGGGGAGGGAGGGCTCCTCGAGACGCTCTGCTGAAAGTCTCTCGGATCTCCTCCCTCCCCCGCCTAACATTGCTCGCATTGTTGATAACGGCATACATCTTTGTAAATGTTCAGTTTGTTAAACAATATTCGGCAGATTTAGCTAACAAAAAGTCGCAAAACTATTTTGACCAAGGAAGTATAGAACAAGCGTTGGAATATTCTGACAAGTCCATAAAATTAAACCCTTACGAACCCTTTTATTACCGCACCCGCGCTAAAACATATATCCTGCAAACCACGGGGCAAAACATCAATGTTACTAACTCCCTTAAAGCATTAGCGCTAAAGGATATGTTAAAGTCGCAAGAATTAAATCCGAGGAATCTCTCTACCTTACGGGGCTTAGTGTCGCTGTATTATTTTTTGGCGTTACAGAACATAGGTTCCGTGGCTAAAGACGATGCCACGGGTAGCAACATCGATAGTTTCTATTTGGAGATAGCGCAAAATTATTATAAAAATCTCACAGCTAATTATCCAACCGATGTGGGGGTTTTAACACTAGTGGCAAAGTATCAAAAGACGCTGGGGTTAAACATCGATCATGAGGTGACAGTTAAGCAAGTAAAAGCTCTTCGTTCGGATTTGCTGGAGTGGTATCTACAATGAGGTCAATGTGTAAATTTATACCAAAGAAGGTAAATAATTAATAATACCCAAAACAGATCCACCCACCTAATTAAATGCGCTTTCCCTTTAAATAATGCTTCATCAATTTTAATTACTATACTGTAGTAGATACTTATAGGAAATGTTACCAAATATATTAGCGGGTTCTTGTCCGAATGCTCGTGTTTTGTTATTTCTAAAAAAACCTTTTTGAAATTCATTACAAGCCTGTATTACTGTAGTTGCAAATAGTCGCTGGAGGCCCAACCCTCTAAACCCGCACTATTTTTAACCTTAAGCCAGCCGGGTTTTTCTTCCGTGATAGAAACCGTGTCGCCAACATTAAGTCTGCCAACCTCTGCTCCGGTTAAACTGGGCTGACTTCTCATTCTTAACCAGCCGGTTTCTGTAGTTTTAACCTTGGCGGTTTTGCCGGCAGTAACGGAAGTTCCAACTTTGGTAAGACTTTCCTTAGCGGGAGCGCTTACACCTGCGCCATCAGATTCGCGCCGTAAGTAGGCAATTTTGCCGTTGCCTAGTAAAACTGTATTTGCTTCTACAGTTGCTCCTGAAGAATCGTAAAACTTTCCGTCAAAGTCCAAAATATAACTAAAAACTAGCTCGCGATTAATACCATAGCCCATAATATTAATGCCCCGCGTTTTGTTCCAATAAATTAACGCTTTTGCCCAACTTTGGGGGCTGGAAGTAACAAAACTGTTGGCAGAATTAAAATCATACACATTGGCAGAACCTTCCATAAGTTTAATGGAAGTTGGTGCGGGCAAGGGGAAAAGCTTAAACGAGGCGTTGAGTTTTTGGTCTTTAAGGATATTTAGCCGACCACTTTGAGGTTCATAACCTTCTTTTTCTAACCGGACATCGTAGCTTCCCGCAGAGAGTTTATCGGTGGAAAAGGGCGTTTTGCCTGCTTCTGTGCCGTCAATAAAAACCACTGCTTCCGATGGTTGGGAAATTACGCTTAACGAGTTGACTGAAGCCGATTTTTCATACCATAAATCAAGTCCGCTGGAAAAAACCTCATCCGTGCCGAGATCGCGCTTAACTAAAGTTGGTGAGCCGGCTAGAAAGGAGATGGTGGTTTGGTAAGTTTTGCCTTCCGATTCTAGTTTTACCTTGTTGTTGCCCTTTTTAACTACAAAGTTTTCTAACGGCGTTTCGCCCACTTCTTTATCATTTACATAAATTTTAGCTTTGCCAAAGTAGACATCCGCGTACAAATAAGGCTTTGACGCCGGAGAATTTGCACGGCTTACCAACAGGTAACCAAAATAGGAGGTGAGCATTACGCCAAGAGCGGTTACGATAAAGGCTACGATGTTTCTACTCCGGTTTGTTTTGGCGGGTTTAGAGGCGGAAGCATAGTATTTTTGACCTGTGGGCGAGAAGATTGTGGAAACGCGATCTGCCATATTAAAAATTTATCACTTTAATGCTAAAATATCAAATATGATATCATCGTGGCCTGATAGCCAAGTGGTAAGGCGGGGGTCTGCAAAACCTCTATACGCCGGTTCGATTCCGACTCAGGCCTCCATGTTAAAAATTAGATACACCTACTTTAGGCTGTAACAACAGCACTTTGGCTAAATGGAGTTGATAACTCCAAAAAAAGGGGTAAAATGGAGTTATGTACACTAGATTACTGAAAGCACCTGATTATAAGAGTTTTTTTCTTTTTGGACCTAGGGGAACAGGAAAAACCACTTGGGTTAAAAAGTCCTATCCTGCCGCCGTTTACTTAGATCTTTTGGAATCTGAACTTTTCAATAGTTTGTTAGCCAATCCTCAAAGACTAGAAAATTATATTCCTAAAGATTTTAGCGACTTTGTAATTATTGACGAGATTCAAAAAGTCCCTAAACTTCTAAACGAAGTTCATAGATTAATAGAAAACAACAGAACCAAATTTATTCTAACTGGTTCTAGCCCGCGAAAATTAAGAAAAAAGGGTGAAAATCTTTTGGGTGGACGGGCTCTAACTCACTACATGTACCCTTTAACTGCGGTAGAACTTGGAGAGGATTTTGATTTGGCAAAGTCGGTAAATTTTGGTCAGCTGCCCTCTGCATATTTGGATGTCGATCCTAAAAAATACCTAGAAGGTTATGTAAAAACTTATTTGGAAGAGGAAATTTCCCAGGAAGGACTAACCAGAAATCTTTCCGCCTTTGCGCGTTTTCTAGAAACTGCTAGCTTTTCACAAGGATCGGTATTAAACACATCGGAGGTTTCCCGTGATGCGACGATAGAAAGAAAGGTTACGGAAAGTTATTTTAAAATTTTGGAGGATTTGTTAGTTGGCTATCGCGTGCCTGTTTTTAGTAAAAAAGCCAAGAGGCGACTTGTTTCTCATCCCAAGTTTTATTTTTTTGACGCGGGAGTTTATAAAGCCGTACGACCTATGGGGCCCTTGGATGAGCCTGAAGTTGCGCAAGGTGTGGCTTTTGAATCGCTGTTTTTTCAGGATCTTTTGGCTACCAATCAGAGTTTGGATTTGGGCTACAAAATTTATTATTACAGAACGAGCATGGGGCAGGAGGTGGACTTTGTTTTGTACGGAGAAAAGGGCATTAAAGCTTTTGAGGTTAAAAGAACCGCCAATCCCGATTCCTCCGATATAAAAAGTTTGCGCCTATTTTTGGAAGAATACCCTGAGGCTAAAGGAACGCTAATCTACGGAGGAAACAGACGGATGCATATAGAAAATATCGACATTATTCCTATGGAGGAAGCTTTGAAAACGCTTCCCGATCTTTTGGCGTAAAGGTAAAAAGGTCAGCTATTGACACTCGCACCCATAGTGTGCTAAAAATCTAACGCGCGAATAAAAAAGTCGCATAGAAGAAAAGTCAAAATAAATTTAATTGGATTCAAAGAATCCCAAAGGAGGTAAAAAATGTCTGCATTTAATAAAACAGTTCTTAGTAAAGTAAAGCCACTGGCCGATTACTTGCTAATTGAGCCTGCGGAGAAGGAAACCATGCTTCCATCTGGAATTGTGCTTCCTGATACTTCTAAAGAAAAACCCCAAGAGGGCAAAGTTTTGGCAAAAGGACCTGGTAAAAGGGATGAGAACGGCAAAGTGATGGAGATTGGTGTGCCGATTGACGCTAAAGTAATCTACAAAAAGTGGGGCGGAACTGAAATAAAGCTTAATGGCAAAGAATACCTGTTGGTAAAAGAAGAGGATATTTTGGCAGTAATTGAAGCGTAAATATTTTGATTTGAAAGGAGTTAAAAATGTCTGCAAAACAAATAGTATATGGCGACCAGGCGAGAAAAAAGCTGATGGACGGCATTAACAAGCTTTCCAGAGCAGTAGCCACAACACTTGGTCCAAAGGGGAGAAATGTGGCGTTAGATAAATCGTGGGGGGCTGCACAGGTGGTGCATGACGGAGTTACGGTGGCTAAAGAAATTGAGCTCACTGACAAATTTGAGAACATGGGTGCGCAATTAGTTAGACAGGCGGCGGAAAAAACTAATGACATAGCGGGCGATGGTACAACTACCGCGGTGGTTTTGTCCCAGGCTATTGTGGAAGAGGGCTTGCGGAACATTTCTGCGGGGGCTAATCCCATGATGTTAAGAGGCGGGTTGGAAAAAGGCTTGATTTTGGTGGTAAAAGAAATTGAGAAATTGGCTAAAAAAATAACTACCAAAGAGGAAAAATCCCAAGTAGCTACAATTTCCGCGCAAAATGTGGAGATTGGCAACTTGATTGCCGAGGCCATGGAAAAAGTGGGCAAG
This sequence comes from uncultured Candidatus Saccharibacteria bacterium, assembly GCA_964574405.1. Taxonomy (GTDB): domain Bacteria; phylum Patescibacteriota; class WWE3; order UBA101185; family UBA10185; genus JBBAAW01. The sequence goes on from CAZNNN010000009.1 coordinate 14,895, forward strand.
GACGGCGTTATTACCGTGGAGGAGTCAAAGGGCTTGCAAATGGAGTTGGAGTACAAAGATGGGATGCAGTTTGACAAAGGCTTTGCATCGCCTTACTTTGTGACCAATGCCGACAAAATGGCGGCAGAAATTGAGTCGCCCTACATTTTGATCACTGACACAAAGATTACTAGTATTCAGGATTTGCTACCGTTGCTGGAGGGTTTTGTTAAAGTGTCAAAAAATTTGGTAATTATTGCGGATGACATTGAGGGCGAGGCGTTGGCAACATTGGTGGTAAATAAGATTCGCGGGACTTTTAATGCGCTAGCGGTTAAGGCTCCGGGTTTTGGCGACAGGAGAAAAGAGCTTTTGGCCGATATTGCGGCTTTAACGGGCGCAACGGTAATTTCTGAAGAGTTGGGTAGAAAGCTTGACTCCACCAAGATTGAGGATTTGGGTAAAGCAGATAGGGTAATTGCCGATAAAGACAACACCACCATTGTGGGTGGCAAAGGTGACAAGAAAAAGATTATGGATAGAATTGCCCAGATTCAAACCCAAATGGGCAAAACGGATTCTAATTATGATAAAGAAAAGTATCAGGAGCGACTAGCCAAGCTTTCTGGTGGCGTAGCAGTTTTGCAGGTTGGGGCGGCAACGGAAACCGAGCTTAAAGAAAAGAAATTGCGAGTGGAAGATGCGGTTAACGCTACCAAAGCGGCTGTGGAAGAGGGTATTGTTCCAGGCGGGGGGGTGGCGTTTTTGCGAGCTCGTAAGGTGCTGGAAGGCACTAAAGCAGAGGGTGACGAGGCTACTGCTCTTAAGATTTTGTACACCGCATTGGAGAAACCCATAAGGATGATTGTACAAAATTCGGGTGTGGATGCGGGCATGATTTTGGGCGAGCTTGAGAGATTACAAAAGGAGAAAAACGACGCTAACATTGGCTACAATGTAGTTAAAATGGAGTACGGCGACATGGTAAAGGAAGGAATTATCGATCCTGCCAAAGTAACCAGAAGCGCGTTGCAAAACGCCGTTTCTGTGGCCATTATGGTTCTTTCTACCGAATGTTTAGTGGCAGAAGCCCCTAAAAAAGAAGAGCCGATGCCTGGTGGCGGTATGGGTGGCGCTGGAATGGGGGGCATGGGTGGTATGGGCGGAGGAATGGAAGACTACTAGGTAAGGATTGACGCGAATCGAGAAAATCTACCGAAGAGCCCCGAATTAAAACCTCGGGGCTTTTTGGGCTACACACTTATTCGTATTATATTCTGGGCGTTATGGAGCGTTAGCCCTACGGCTAACACATTGTAACGCTTTGGGTTTTACATTGTTACGGCAGGGAAAAACCCTACACAATATTTATTAGTTCTTTTCTTTTTGGACTCTTGAAATATATTTTTCTAGTAACGGTACTGCAAAGGAGTAATTACCATTATTATCTTTATACAATAAGCCTGTTGTTATTAATCTTCTGAACATTTGACTAACTTGGGATCTACCGAACCTCTTCATCCCACTATTTTCAGATAGTGCTACAATTTCGTGTACCTTGAATTTAGCTTTTTCCGAATTTGTGATTAATGTGAGCAGATCACGCTCCCTTTCTGTTGCCTTTGCCCATCTACCAGAAAAAAAATCGTTGTCTAGTTTTTTAATAATTGCATCCATTGGTATAGAAAGTTCCTGCTCTGCGTCTGCTTGTTGTAGGAAGATGTCAAAAACTTCTCTACAGATATATTGTATGAAATAAGGATAGCCCCCTGATTGCTGTATTATTTCGTCTATAGCTGATTCGTTAAATTTTAGTGGATGTTGTGAAGTTTCTATTGGTTTTACGATCGCATTTTTACTTTCCTCGTTTGTAAGTTTTTCTAACACGACTACATGAAACAACCTTTCAGAATATGTTCTTGTTTCTACCAGATTTGCAAGTAGCATGGGGAGGCCTGTTAGGACAAGCATGAAGGGTATATTACTCTTTTGTATATAAGTAAATACATCGAGTAGAAGCGAAAGTGGATACTGCCTATCTTCTGAGTGATCACTTAATGTTTGTGCTTCATCGTAAGCGAAAACAATGCCTCTAATAAATTGAAGGCTCGCTAAATGACCCCAAACCATTTCAAGTGTTGCTTTAAGTTTGTCGCTGATAAATCCGGGGACATTGTTAAAGTAATTTGACAGGTAAGAGTAGTCTAGACAGACATCGCTCGACTTTTTTTCGTTGCTAAAACCAATACTCTTTTTGTTTATCGACCCAACCTTTACATTTGAAGTTATAAGTGCAATGTCGGTTAATAACCGCATAGCCATAGTTTCTTCGCTTATGCTGACACTCTCTGCACAGTCAGTTCCTGCCCACAGCCATCCAGTTTTTCTGGCAACAGGTTTGAGACTTTCTAATAGTACAGTTTTCCCTATACCTCTCAAGCCAGAAATTATTAGATTTTTTAAAATTGTGTGTTGTTTTAGTAATTTGCCGAACTCGTGTATCTCAAGATCCCTTCCTGCTAAATACGGCGGAGTATGTCCCGCACCGGGTCGGAAAGGATTTTCAAGTACTCTGGTAGCGTTAGTCATACGGGTAACGTTACACCAACGGCTAACAAAAGTCAATAGTGCTAGCGGAAGCCTTTAGTTACGGGTTAAGTGTGGGGTGTTATAAAGCGTTAGCCCTACGGCTAACACATTGTAACGCTTTGGGTTTTACATTGTTGTAACGGCAAGAATCCCGCTTTGCTTTTACAAGTCGTATATTTTGTAAATGTGTGAGATTGTTGGGCAATTTTCCGCAGTATCCCAAACCATCGTCCGCATTGAGTCCTACCACTGTATTAAGGAGTATAATACCGTTATGAGGGTAGAAAAGAAAATCTGGAAAGAATATTTTGACAAAGTCGCAAGCGGAGATAAGAATTTTGAACTACGGCTTTCAAGTTATTGGCTTTAGACCGTAATAATAATAATAATAATAATCGACTGGAGTTGCTTTATTTGGTTCCTTACCCCACTTATGGTTAAATGTCTTTGTTCGTAGGGGGTCATGTAGCTGAAAGGTTACTGTAGCTCAGCAAGTTTATCTTTAGAGCACCTAGAACTTATACTTAAGTGTAAAATCTTAAGTGTTGGTTCTCGGTGCTTTTTGTTTTTTAAGGAGGTGAATAATTATGGCTAATGATAGTCAATTTAAAATAAAGACAAAATACATTGCAACAAGAGGTGTAGAGGAATTTAGACAAACCATTGAAAAATGGGTTAAACCAGACGATTCCATACTAGAAATAGGTTGTGAATGGGGAACAACTTCCGTATTAATACATCAAGTATGCAAAAACCTTATTGCTACCGATATAAGTAGCGAGTGTATAAGCATAGCTAGACAGAAATATCCTGTTATAAGATTTGAAGTACTTGACGCGTATAACATAAGGGAAGCTATGAAATTTGGTAAGCCGTTTACCAAAATTTATGTAGATGTTTCCGGGTTTTCTGGATATAAATCACTGCTTGATGCGCTTGCGATGTTGAATATGTACGCAACCATATTTGAACCTGAGGCGATAATAATAAAAAGTGGTTCAGTTAAGCAATTTGCTAAAAATTGCATAGCTTGGGATGTAAACCAGCTATAGCCAAGATTGCCTACTCTGTTCTGTAGTGGCGGATTATTTGACAAGTCGTATTTTCATAGTATTATGAATATATATTCATTACTAATTTATTAAAAGGAGGTGAATAAAATGCCATATTACGATAAAACAGGTCCTCAAGGACAAGGTCCAATGACCGGAAGAGGTTTTGGTCCTTGCGGTGGTGGAAAAGGTTTTGGAAGAGGGGTGGGTTTTGGTAGAGGTAGGGGGTTTCAATCTTGGTTTGCTTCACAAAGCAAAGATCAAGTTAAAGAAGAACTTGCATTCTACAAAAAAACCCTAGAGGAGGAGTTAGAACAGGTTAAAACCGAGCAAAAGAAGCTAGAGAAAGTGTTATGCCAAGACCAAGAATAAAAAGGTGTCTACAATTTAATCCTAATGTTGACTACTTTAAGCCAAGGGGGATACCTCTAAGAGATTTGGAGGAAGTAGAGCTATTACCTGATGAAATAGAGGCAATAAAACTATATTTAGTGGATGAGTTGGATCAAACCAAGTCGGCAGAAAAAATGGGAATATCACAGCCAACTTTTGCTAGAACGCTTAATTTAGCCAATAAAAAAGTAGCAGAGGCTTTGATTAAGGGTAAAGCAATAAAGATTATTAGAAGAGTTCTAGACCGTTGCTATTAATAGTCAATTCTTGATTACAGTTGTTGTATTGCCCGGTAACAATTACTTTTTGCCCATTAAAGTCGCCCGCATTTTCTTGTCCAAGCAAATGAACTGTATAAGAATCGGTAATGAGGATAATGAGTTTGGTGGACCGTGGCGGAATCGAACCGCCGATCTCTGCAATGCGAATGCAGCGCTCTACCAACTGAGCTAACGGCCCATAGATTGCTTCGTCCGCCTTTGGCGGACTCGCAACGACGAAAGGAAGTCGAATGACAAATGAATTATATACTATTATCACGGCGCTTTTAGTGTGGCGGGTGAGCGTGCCCCATGTTTTTGCGCTCGTTTAAATACAAAATGTGGTTGTTTTTTTCATTCTCAAAACTGTTATGGTTAACGCCCAACTCCTCCAAAAGCTTCGTAGCATGTTGAGCGGAAATAAAATGGGGTAAAATTACATAAGTAGCACCCTTTTGATAAAAAGCTAAAGCGTCGTCCACATTATAAGAAATTAAAACCACCGCCGATTCCCGATTAGTTTTTCTAACCTCTTCCAAAAGCAAAATGCTGGTTTCATAATCCGGAATGGTTGAGATCACCATCCTAGCTTGGGCTACATTAAGCTCATCTAAAAACTCCGCATCTTCCGCGTCGCCATAAATACAATTAATGTTTTTCTTTTTAAGTTCCTCCAGTGTTTCTGGGTTGTAGTCCACAGCAATAAACCCCGTTCCCAGGTTATTAAAAGCTTTAACAAAATCCCAGCCTACGCGGTTGCAACCAAACAAAATTACATCGTAGGTTTGTTTTACGGTTTCCATAGCTTCCTTGCTCATCGATCTGTGGGGTGTAAAGATGTTGTTGAGAAATATGTATAACTTGTCGCCAAATTTAATTAAATACGACGACATAGTAATTGTAACAACGCACACAAGAGTAACTATTTGCACCAAATTTTGATTTACAAAAGTGAGCTTGGATGCAAGTAGAACCAAAACCAAGGAAAATTCACTAATTTGCGCCAAACTTACCCCCGTTTTAAACGCCACCTTTCTGTTATACCCAAGAAGTCGTAAATTTAAAGCTGTAATAACAGGCTTAACTAGAATTACAAAGATTGAGAAAATTATAATGGAGGGCAGATATTGGACGACTTGATTGGGTTCAATTTTTGAACCTAGGGCCACAAAAAACAGGATCACAAAAAAGTCGCGCAAAGGGCGGAGCTTTGAGGCTATTTCTGTACTAAAAGGCAGGGTGGAAAGTGCCACGCCGGCTATTAATGCCCCAATTTCTTTAGAAAAGCCCATTTCCGCAAAAAGAGAGGAAATGCCAAAACCCCACGCAATAGAAAAAAGGAATAAATTTTCTTGCGACTTGGCAAAGAATCTGGAAAGTCTACCCAAAAATTTGGTACTTACTAGCCAAATAAGCAGAGATACCGCCAGCCCTTTAAGAAGAAGTAGGGCTATAAAGAAACCACCTCGGTAGGCTGTATCTAAAGTGGTAAGAAAAATTAAACAGATGGAGGCTATCAAGTCCTGCAGTAAAAGGATGCCAATAGCGATTCTGGAATGAAGTTTTTCCAAATCCCCCAAGTCGCCCAAAAGTTTTAAAACAATAATAGTACTGCTAAAAGAGAAGGCGAGGGCAATGATTATAGCGGGGACGGGATCAAAGCCCAGAACTTTTGCCAGCAAGTAACCTGCAAAGGTGGTAAAAATCATTTGTCCCGCACCGGCGAGAAAGGCATTTTTGCCAACCGTTTTAATGGCTTTTGGACTAAGGTTAATGCCCACAATAAAAAGCAAAATAGTGATACCAAGATCGGAAAAGGTGGAAAAAGTGCTGTTTGCTCCCAGGTCGCCCGCTTGCAAAAAATAAGTGGCGCATAAAAAGCCAGTAAGCACATACGCTAAAATGGCAGGTTGCTTTAAAAGTCGCGCTAGAACGGAGAGTAAGGTGGCAACGGCTAGTATTAAACTAATTTGCGTAAATATTTGCATTTGGGCAGTCTTTTATGTCGACCTACCTATAATAATGTATAATTTGCGCTATGCCAATGGAGTCAAAATATAATCACGCGAGCGTGGAGACCAAAATTTACAAAATGTGGGAAGATGGGGGTTATTTTAAGGCGGAGCGCAACCCGGCCAAAAAGCCTTATACCATAGTTCTTCCGCTTCCTAATGCCA
>CAZNNN010000010.1:0-21320 GCA_964574405.1 uncultured Candidatus Saccharibacteria bacterium
CGCAAATTTGGAGATGGCAGAGCCGTACATTTTGTCTACCAAGCCTTTAGGCTCTTCTTCCAGAAAAACTAGGTGTTTAGCAAAGATCTCTTTTAGTTTTTCTTTATCGGTAGGGTTTATATTTAAGAAAATCCTACCCGGCAATTTTTCTATGGTATCTACGCACAAAATTGTTTCTGTTCCGTAGGTCTTAAAAAAGAATTGCTTAAGCTCGTGCCAGTAATAAAACTGCTCGCTTGCGTACCAAACGCCGTGATTACTTACCTCGTGTTTTACCTCTGTGGCAGGGCTTTTGGAGAGCATGTAGTACAAAAATCCCGCGCTGGCGATAACAATAATCAAAAGAAACTCCTGCATAAGAGCAAAAAGGAGCGACACAGAAACTGCAATAACAATTAGCGTTTTAGCGGTCTTTTGAGACATCTCTTTAACAACCCTATTTGGGGCAGACCACGCGAGTTCAACCACTTTTTCCCCATAAGATTTTGGGTCGACTTGGGGAACGGGGGCATTATCTGTGGGCGTAAAGGCGTCTTTTTTTCTGGTGAGTCCTATAAACGATGTTACATCTTTTAGTTGCATATTTTTAGTTTACCATTTTAAATCTTAATGTCCATCTCCTAAAATGGGAAGAAGCCACGGGCGCAAGCCTGTGGTTTCTTCACCTTAACTAAAGCCCTCTCACAATACCCACAAAAAGATTTGCTTGAGTTTCCTCGTTGATGATAGCAAAAAAGAAAGGTTTGTTTACATCCATTACAAAAGGTACGACGCCCGCATCAATTACGGTTACCGCGGTGGCTTCCGTGCCCTCCTCGTTTACATCTATATAGGTTTTGTGAATAACATCGCTCACATAAAAGTCCTTGCTTGAGCCGTCCGCGGAGAGTTTAGAAAAGTCCGCTTTTTCTGCGTCAAACGGCAATACTAGCCCCATGCTTTTTAGAATTGGTTTCATTTTTCCGCTGTATTCCAGTTTAAACTTGGGTAAATACAGCGTTCCGTTTTTTTCTTTAAACGAGTTTATCCAAGCCTGCCAGGTTAAAATATCAAATTTTCCTAGTAGCGTGGTTACACCCAGCTCCTTTGGTAAAAGCACCACCATACTATATTTTTGATCTGCTCCATAAGGTAGTTTTACTGCCTGAAAAAGTTCGTTTTCAAAGTATTGAAAGTTGTTGCGCTCCATTTTCATGCCCAGTACAGGCGTTTTAGTGCCGTTTTGTTTGTAGAAGTCGCGATTTTCGATTTTGGTAGCCTCAAATTTGTACTTCCAAACCCCATTAAAATACGCTGTATTTATAATTATTGATGCGGTTTCTGGATCTATTTGCTCTGGTACAACGCCCACTATTTTTCCCGTGGTATTGCCAAAAACCCAATCGTTGATAGTTTTAGATGCTTGGGGGCTGGAAAAATCCAAGTTTGTTATGTAGGCGTTATAGTTTGCTTGCGCGTCCTTTAAAAGTAGCTCGTTAAGGCTAACGCCGTTTTTTATCCAAATAGAGTTGGTAAGGTTGGAAGAAATTCCTGGGGTATCGGTGTTAAGTCGAGCCGTTAAAAACTTGGCTGACTCGTTTAAGTCGTATAAACTAAAGCCGGAAATTTGCAGAACATTAGCCAGCTGATCTTTAGTGGACGCATTTGCCCCGTTAAATAAAATATCAAACGCTAGACCCATGCTAGTGGGGGAAAGTATTATATTTTGGGTATTGGTTTGATCACTAAAAACAGCATTCTTCAAAAGTTCAAACCCAAATTTGTTTTGGGTAAAAGCTAGGCGCTGGGCTTTTTTAGTTTGGATATCGTATTCTACCGTGGGGTCTTTTTGTGGCGGGTTTGTAACAACTTCATTTCCCTGCACTGGTCCTGTCCAAAGCCGTAAACCGTTGGGCAAAAATCTGCAAACACCGGTAGCGTTGGGTTTAGTGCTTTCCAATGTGCATTCATAAAGCCTAGGACATCTGTATTCTTTTACATTAGCGTTTTCGCCTCCGCATGTTTTTCCACTATATTTAACGGAATAAACCACGGCTGCAAGTGTGGGCAAGGCTATGGCTAGGATTAAAATTTTTCTACTGGACATAGTACCCCTTGAGTATAAGCGCATCGGTTCATTTTTACAAAAAACGCCGTTTAGTTACTTTTTATCGCTTTTTGCTTTATCCTTTTCGCCTTTTTCTGCTTTCTTTTCTTCTTCTCGCTTGGCTTTTTCCTCATCGCTTAACTCTGCCGTAGCAGTAACTTTAGCCAAAGCTTCTTCCTCGGTAAGTGCGGGGGCTATTTCTTCCTCTATCTTCATTTCCTCCACCTTATCCAGCTTTGCCACAGGCTCGTTTGCGTTGTATTCGCTAATTTCCACTTTAGCTCTGTTGTACTCTAGATCCGCAACCTTTATTTCGTCGCCAATGTTAATAAGCTTTACTGCGTCAATTATAAACTCTTTTGGCAAATCGCTAGGCAAGGCTTCCACGGTAATCTCGTTAAGCAATTTAAGCAGTATGGCCTCGCCCGCCTTTATTAAAGGATTAAGCTCCTCGTTAACAATTTCCACGGGAATTTGCGCGGTAAGCTTTTCTTTAAGGTCAACCTTTCTAAAAACTGCGTGAATTGGTTTAAGACTCATGGGGTTTAGTTGAACTTCGCTAATTAAAACTTTAAAATTTATGCCCTCCAAAGCAAAATCAATAAGAGCTGTTTCACCGGCATCTTTATAAACCTTGGAAAATTCCACAAAACCCAGCGTTACCGGTAAAGATGGCTTGGCTTTCTCCATTACTACGCCCGGCAAACTGTTTTGCTTTCTTAAAGGCTTATTGTGTTTTCCAAATTCACTTCTGGTTTTTGCATTAATCTGCATAGCGACTCCTTTTTTAGGGCTTGGTGCAGGTCTAAAAGCTCCGTATACGAAATTTCCTTTAATTTTGTAAACTTAACCACTTCTTCTGACACTAGATCCGTTATCATGGGCGTGGTGGCATTACCCGCCATGGTAAGCGTTACCATGCTCTGTGATTGACAACTAGAGCAAACCACATGTCCAATGGTGATAAGTGGCATTTTGTCGTTAAGTAGGGCAAAAGCACTATCTTTTAACGACGCTCCGCATCTGTAGCATTTGGTATCTGCCAACTTATTTTTTATGTAAGCCTGTTCAACCATAAGATAATGGATTCTACAACAACGGGAATTGTATAGCAATTGGGGTTAAAAATCAACGGTAACTTAAATTTAGGCGCAAATCACTGTTTAAGATACTTTTGTATTCGTAAACATTGTCTGTAACTATGCCAGCGGGAATGGGTTGATTTATCCGCCCGGGCAGGCTAATTTTTGTACCAAAAGGTGAAACAAACATAAATCTTATGCTGTCGTTTTGAGTGCCTGGTTGTTTTTGCCAAACTAAGCTGTATTTATTGCCATCTTTTTTGGCGGATAAGCTTGCAGGCAAGTCGTAATTAATAATTAAACTCACTTTTTCTTGCGGATTTACTACAACAGAATATTCAAAGGAAGTGTATTTGCCTATTTTAGTTATTACAATTTTATCAAAAATATTAACTCCGTCTGTTGCCCCCATTACATCACTAGGCTTTTCTAACGATGTAGCCTCCTGTCCACCCATTAAAAAAGCACCCGTTAATTTAGAGCCGTTTTGCACCAAAACCCGCACATAATTTTTATACGGACCTCCGGGCCAATCTGCATTCTTTTGGGTGTTTTCGTAAGTAAGCTCTAATTCCCCTCGTAACACGCCATCAGAAGTTTTGCTCGACACGGCATAATTTATGCCGTTTTTAACATAGTAATTAGATTTAGTTCCACCCACATTAGCGTTGACTACATATAAATAATCGCTATCTACCGGTGTGTCTATAAGCGAACCATCCCAGCCTTTTTCTGCTAAATATTTAGAAAGGTGCGTTCCATAAAGGTTAAGCAGAAGATGTTTTTGCTCCAGCGAAGAATACAAAACTCCTAAAAGAGCAGGGATTTTTTCTTGCGGTAAAGAGAAAACGCTTTCTAGCATCTTGCCACCCAAAACCGTTATAAAAGCTTTTTTAGAGCTCACGCCTGACTTAAAATCAAAGTCGCTATGAAATTGCGCTCGTTCGTACATGTTATCCACCCTAATTTCCTCGTCATACGCGGTAAGATACACAGGACCAAGTACAGAAAGTAAGTCCCGGGTAAAATACAGATCCACCGCAAAAACGCCATCAAAACCTTTACCATCCACCAATTTAAACAAGTTATTTATTACCTGCGAGCTTGCCGGAAAACTTGGATTCCAGTTAGCATTTCTAATGTAAAGCGACTCCTCGTCTAAAGCCTGTTTTAACGCCTCTGGGGATGTTATCTCTGCATTTGCTTGGCTTAATTTTAGCTGACCATCTGGATTGTAAACATCATCAATCTCAATTTTAGCGATCTTACCCTTTGACAACTCCACCACCGCGTACGAACCCAAAAATCCACCAGTAGGTCTAAGCTCGTTATTGTTTTGAAAAAGTAGTAGGTAACGCTTATCGCCCGCAAAACCTATAATTTGCGGAAACTCCAAGGCAAGTTGAGTTAAAAAGTTGCTGTTTTTGTTTATTTTAGCCAGAGCTGCGCTGTACTCATCAAAGTCGTTCCGCATATTTTTTGGCAAATCTTCCCTTTTAACCCCTAGTAAACTAGCCTGGGCAAACTCCAAAGCCTTTTTGGCATCCATAAAATATTGTGCCGACTCTTTAAAACTTTGGGCATTAAAATTAATTTCCCCCGCGGGTTTAACACCATCCCACAGATTAGAAAAAGGTTCTGCCCCTAAAGAAAGACTGTGCAAAGCAGAAGAAAAGTTTTTAGCCGACTCTACAAACGCTAACAAAGACTGGTGGGTATCCGCCTTGCCTGCTATTTTAAATACCAACGCCGTTTTGCCCAAGGCTTTTTCTAGTTTAGCCAAGTGGTTATAAGCGTTTTCACTTAATTTTTGCGACTCTTGCGAGTCCAGCTTGGAAATGGAAAGCTGATATTTTTCTAGGTTGTTAAGTGCAGATTTAGCGTGAGTGTACGACTGCAACAAAGGAACACCAAGCAGTATTACAATCAAAATTGCCACCCCGATCACGCCCAGTAATAAAGTCCTGATTTTATCGCCCACATGACTCTTTACCTGTCGGACATTTTTCTCCGTCCTACACAAAAACAGTTTAAGGGGATTAATTTTTGGCTCTGGCCTTTTGGGCACACTAATTGTTTGCAAATCCTCTTTGGGTGCAACGCTGGTACTGGCAACTTTTTGGTTAAGTAAAATACCCGCCTTAAAGGATTTGGTGTTTGGTTTGTAACCAAAGGATTTTAATGTTTTAGCTAGCCCGTCTTTAAGCTCAATTTTTGGTAACCAAACGGGCGGATAAACTGGGGACTCTACTACCGGCTCCAAAAAGTTGCCTGGTGCGTCCACAAATTGTAAATCCACCTTACCATCCGCCAAAGATTTTAAAATGTATACCACCTCTAATGTGGTATTGGGCTTTTCGCGTGCTAAGGTAAAGGCTTGCACATCACTTTGAGAAAAAAGGCTTTTTACCAACCCGTTAACTGCATCACTCACATACAGGTAAAACTCTTTTCTTACCCCATCACCTAAAATTTGCATGGGTTTGGAGTCAAGCACACTTTGCATCAGCCCCCCCAACTCTCCACCGCGTGCGAGACTCATACCCGGACCATAAAGTAACCCCAAATTTACCAATCGCACATCCAAACCCCAATGATTTTTGTACTCACCAACTAGCGTTTTAGCATATTTTTGCATCTCATCAGCGGTTAATTTATTGTTATCCTTAGCTTTAATTTGCGACACTACGGGACACACTAGCGCAAATTTTGCCTGCGAACGCTTTGCTAAATCTAACAGATTTTTTGTACCTACCCCCGCGGAAAGCAAACCTTCCAAATCAAGCGCGTCTTGCGCATTCACAAAAGTGTCGTAATTACCCAAATGAAAAATATAATCCACACTTTCAATAGCGTTAGGCAGTTCTTGGTTTATGTCACAGTCAAAAAGAGCAAATTTTGGACTTTTTAGGAGTCCGTGCAAATAAGCATCTTTATGTTGGCTAAAGTTGGAAAGCACCACTACCCGGCAATTTTTTACCAAAAGCGTTTCTGCCAGATGCCCCGCCAAAAATCCACCTCCATGCGTAATTAATACTGTGGGGGCTAAAGCAGTTTTTTTAATTGTTTTTGCGCTTATCATGGGCAGACCTTGGCTATAGTATATAATAATCTAGTGGAACTTAAAATAGCAACCAGATTGGTTACATTTTCATTGTTTGTTGGACTTGCGGGAGCGGGTATCTCCACGATTTTACCCAATCAATACACTGCCAAAGGGCTTTTGGTTGTCACTAGAAAAGCAGACGAACCCAATAAAGAGGTTTTTACCTACGAGGGTTATTATGCAGAGCAAACCGCTACCTCCTACACGCCAACCTTTTTAGCCATTTTACAAAGTCCAAATAATTTAGCATCCGCGGATAGTAGCATAGACGCCAAAAAATTAGCGCGACTAGTAAAAGCCAAACGAGACGGTACACAGGCGATTGTTTTAAGTGTAAAGGGTGAAACTCCGCAAGACGCTGTAAATCTTTGGGAAAAGGTAGCGGACTCGGCTATCCAAACGCATACCAAACTACAGATCTCTGCTGATCCGCTACTAACAGTTACCAAAACGCCCAATTCGCCAATTACATTAAAGACTTATCCCAAATGGTTAACTGTTTTTGGTGCTAGTTTTGCCTTTTCTGTTGTTATTATGGCGTCTATGCTAATAATTGCCCGCTACCTTAAGGAGGAACATGATTATTAACACAGATGGGGGCTCGCGCGGAAATCCCGGACCAGGCGCGTGTGGGGCGGTTCTAAAAGACAGAAACGGCAATATAGTAGCACAAAAGGGCAAGTTTTTAGGCGTTTGCACCAACAATGAGGCAGAATATCAAGGACTTATTTTAGGACTGGAAACCGCGTTAGAAATGGGGGCAGACACGGCGGAGATTTTAATGGATAGCGAGCTGGTGGTTAAGCAACTAAAAGGGCAGTATCGTGTTAAAAACGCCAAACTTTTCCCACTTTATCAACAAGTTAAGGGTTTGGGGGGAAAAATTGGTCAGGTTTCTTACCGCGCCGTCCCAAGAGAGCAAAATAAATTAGCCGATGCTGTGGTTAATAAGGTTTTAGACGAGCAACTTCATGCGTAAAAATCCACCTAAAAAATTTAAAAAGACCAAGCACAAAATTGCGCAGGATTCAGGTGCATCAGTTACCCCCACACAAAAAGCCATTTTGGATACTTTAAAGTATCGCCAAATTTTTGATTGTCCTATGTTGTATCACCAAATCTGGAGTTACCTTATCTCCAGCAAACCAGTAAGTGAGAAAGATTTTAAGACTTCATTGAACGACTTAGTAGAGGATAAAAAAGTCCTTTGCAAAGATGCTTGGTATTCTCTTAACAAAGTTGACTACGAAAGAGTGGAAAAAAGGAAAAAACACGCGGAAAAATTAATTGTACAAGCAAATGGCGTTGTAAAATATTTAAAACACCTTCCGTGGTTAGAAATGATGGCGGTAACAGGATCGGTGGCAGCTTTTAATGCCGATGAGCAAAGCGACATCGACCTACTAATTGTTACAAAACCCCAACGCCTTTTTTTGTCGCGCCTCTTTGTAGTTCTTATCTTAAAATTGCTGGGAGTTTACTGGTATTCCCAGAAACCCGCCGGCACTATTTGCCCTAATATCCTTTTGACTTCCGATAACCTAGCTTGGGATGAAAAAAATCGCAATATCTATGTTGCCAATGAAATTTCATTACTTTATCCGCTATTTTCCCATCACAATTGTTATTTTGACTTTTTAAAGCATAATGCCTGGGTAACCCATTACCTAACGAATCTACACATACCCGATTACAAATCCCAACCACCCGCAAAGTCTGACTTCCTAGGTAAACTAACCGATCTTATTGAGCTGGCGGTTATGAAAATCCAAATGTTGTATATGAAAAACAAAAAAACCACGGAAATCGTGTCAAAAAATCTTGTCCACTTTAATACTCATGACTCCGCGTCCGTCATCCTCAATAAATTCGAGATGCGGTAATTATTCAATTAACACTCCTGCAATACTAAATTCTAAATGTTCAGTATGCTCGTATTTCAAGCATACTGTTTTAGATGGCAAAAATAACGAGCAGACCTACAACAAACAAAGTTGTAGAGATAACTTTAGTTTTAATCAACGACCCATCTTCTAAATCGCTCTCATTGCGCAAAGAGGGAATTAAATCCACACAGGCAATGTACAAAAACATCCCGCCTGCCAAAGCGGTAAGTACTGCCACATCATGAGCGCGTTGCCCCAGTCCAACAAAACCTAATAAACCTCCCAAAATGGCAAAGAGGGCAGAAATAAAGTTAAGAAAAACGGCTTTTTTAACACTCATGCCACTTTTTATAAGTAACCCAAAATCGGACATTTCTTGGGGAATTTCGTGGGTGCAAATAGCCAAAGTTACAGAAAACCCTACCGGAATACTCACCAAAAAGGAGGCGGCAATTACAATTCCGTCCAAAAAATTATGAACGGTGTCACCAAGTAATACTTTTTGCCCAATACTTTGGTTGACTTTGTGCTGGTGCTCGTGTGAATGCGTGTGCCAAACTGTAAATCTATCCACCATAAAAAAGGCTATTAAACCAAGCATAGCGGGGTAAAAAACGCCCGATCCTAAAACACCCGCACTTTCCGGCCAAAGATCCAAAAAAGTTGTGGCTATCATAACCCCCGCCGCAAAACTTGTAAGGTAATAAAGTTTGGACTCGTTAAGTAGCTTAAGCTTTACCACTAGCAAAACAGCTAATAAAGATATAAGGCTAACCACTAAACAGGCTAAAAATATTATTAACATAACGGACATTATACCTGTTTTTTGGGCGGTAGCGTAAATTTGACAATTGGCTAGCGTTATATTATCCTGTACTCTGGAGTACAGGATATGAGACGAAATTATCAAGAGCTTTTGCTCAAACAAGACAGAAAACTCTTTCATACCGCGGATCTTGCGGTGTTGTTTGGTGTTAACAGCAAAAACACGCTTTACAAAGCGCTATCTCGTTTAGTCGCCAAAAAAAGCCTTTATTCTATATATAAAGGAATGTACAGTACCTCGCCAATAGCAGATTACAATCCCCAGGTTTTAGGAGCGTTTGCTCTAAACACATACTGCTATCTTTCAACCGAGAGCACGCTATTTAACAATGGGATTATCAACCAACCTCCTTCCAAATTAACCTTTTTGTCAAAGTTTAATAAAAATATCCAAATTGATGGTATTTCAATTGTGTCCAGAAAGTTAAGAAATAAGTTTCTGTACAATACAGCAGGAGTAACTTTAAATCAAGATGGGGTTTTTATAGCCAGCATAGAGAGAGCTATTTGCGATATGTTATACTTCTCTCCCAATTATTATTTTGACAATTCAAAGAGTGTTGATTGGGGAAAAGTTAAAGAAATTAAAAAGGAGGTGGGATTTGTATGATTTCTGTTGAGTCGCAAAATACAGTACATAAAGCATGGATGTTAAGAGTTCTAACAGAGATAGCTAAAGACGACCTACTAACAAAACAACTAATATTCAAAGGCGGAACCTGCGCATCCATGATGGGAATATTAAATCGCTTTTCTGTGGATTTGGATTTTGATGTTTTGAATCTTGAGAAGACGCCAGAAATTAGAAAAGCCTTTTATAATATTTTTACCAAGCTAGAATTAAGTGTTAAGGATGAGAGTAAAAATGTGGTGGAGTTTTTTGTTAAGTATCCCGCCAAAGAAAATGAGCGGAGCATTTTAAAAATTGATGCGGTTGTAGGTGTATTTAAAAACGCCGTTAACGCACCAATGTATTTGCCGGAAATTAGCAGGACTTTGATGTGTCAAACAAAGGAAACTATATTTTCACACAAGCTTGTGGCATTAAAAGAGCGGTACGACAAAAAAGAAGCCATTGCCGGCAGAGATCTTTACGACATTCATTACTTCTTTTTTCAAGGATTAAGGTATATCCCAGAACTTATTGAAGAGCGCACAAAGAAATCACCCAGTGCTTATTTTAAAGAGCTGGTGGGTTTTATTGAAAGCAAAATGGATCAAGAAAATATTGACAGGGATTTAAACACGCTATTGTTAACCAAGGAGTTTCATAAAGTGAGAAAAATTCTCAAACAGGAGGCTATTTTCTTCCTTAATCAAGAAATTTCCCGTCTGGATAACGCGTAGTTAGAACAATCCCTAAAAGGATTGACTGGAGACCGCCAAAGCCATCACCCAGGGGTTTTTGTTACACCGCTGTGCTATAATCTGCGTGTGAGTTACATAATCAGCATAATAGTTATTAGCGTTATGTGGGGCGTAGCGGATATATTACGGAAAATGTCTGCCGGACACGGTGATTCTAAGGTTCTTACGATTATGTTTAACCTTGGGGCAACTTTAATACCCTTGATTTGGTTGATCCTCGATAAATCCAAAAAGGTAAACGCCGATATGTCTGCTGTAGCCTTTAACATTATCGGAGGTGGTTTAGTAGGAGTTGGGGGAGTTCTTCTTTACAGCCTACTGGCTAAAAATTCCGCTTCCATTACTTTTGGACTTGTTAGGACTGTAACTCTAATAACGGTTTTGGTATTAAGCGTGGTTTTCCTGTCCGACAAAATTACCCTCAAGGCGGGTGCGGGACTCGTTTTATCTTTGGCAGGTGTCTACCTACTAGCTTCTAGATAATATCGTCTTCTTCTAACACAGTAATAATGGGGGTTTGGGGAGAAAGAGCCTTTTTAAAGTTAAGCTTAGCCAAAAGTTTATAAAACAAGTCAATTTCCTTAACCTTAAATATTTTAGTAAAGAAAAGATAAGAAATCATTCCAGAGGTAATAACCACCGTCGTAAGAACAATAAGCTCGGGCGTTTTAGTAGTGTCAAAAACTCTAACATCCAAAATCTTAAGGGGCGCGTAAATAGAAATACCCATAGCTAGGGCGGAAAGCGCGATCTTGGCAAAAGGAGCAAAAAAGTTGGTTAAACTCAATTGACCGATTCTTTTTTGAATAAACACAAGAAGCAAAATAAAGTCCATAAAACTTCCCAAAGTGATAGCTACCGCAATAGCCCAAGCCCCAAGTCCTAAAAACTTAACGGCGATAAAAGAAAGAGCCGTGGTTACAATAATAGACATTAAACTTATTACTAGCGGGGTAACCGTGTCCTTAAACGCATAAAATGCTCTGTTTAGCAAAAGCACCGCGCTTTGAGAAAAAATAGATACACTAAAAATTCCCAGAATTAAAGCGGTTTGCAAAGTGGCATCCCAAGGAAAAGCGCTAGCCCCATATACCAACCGCGTTACCAGAACACGCAAAATAATAAAAATAACGCTAGCTGGCATAGCCAAAAACATCATCTGAAAAAACGAGTTAAAAAAGGTTTTTTTGAAAGACTCTAAATCCTTTTCTACCGACTCCATGCTTAAAGAGGGCAAGGCCGCCAAGGCAATGGACGCCCCAAAAAAATTAACCGGAAAAGATTGGAGCTGATCCGCAAATTTAAGATAAATTACCGAACCAGTGGACACTAAAATAGCCAGAGCATTGCTGACGGTAATAGAAATTTGCGAGGCGGTTAAACTTAAAATGCGCGGGGGGAGAAGTGCCAGCATTTTTAAGGAAGCAGAGTCCGTTAGGTTGCATTGGAATTTATAAGAAAAGCCGGTGGTTCTAATAAAAACGGCTTGGATGGCAAAATGTAAAAGCGCGCCTACAATACCCCCAATAGCTGGCGCGTAAATGCCGTATTTCTCCACCAGAAAGAAAATACCCAAGATGAGTCCAAGATTATATAAAACGGGGGCTAGGGCGGGAATTAAAAAATATTTAAACGACTGCAAAATACAGCCAAAAAAGCTACTTAAAACCAACAACATTTGTCCCATAAGCATAATTTGCATAAGGTGCGCGCCAAGGGTAACTTGGGTTGGGGTGAATTTTCCCGCGGAAATTAAATTGATGATTTGAGGCGCAAAAGCCATAACCAGAGTCGATAGAAATAAAAACGCTATCATACAAAGCGTAATGGCGTTGGAAGCCGTTTTAAAAGCTTTTTCTCTACCTTTTTCTAACTCTTGCGCAAATACTGGGATAAAAACAGTGGCTAGCACACCTATTGCCAAAATGGAATAAATGAGCGAGGGAATCCTATCGGCAATATAAAAAACGGAAAGCTCTACCGAGTCGCCAAAAAAAGTGGCCATTAACCGAGAACGCACTAAACCTAAAATAGCGGATATGCCATAAGCCAGCGCCAAAACAAACGCCGCAGAAAGAACCGTGTTTTGCGTGCTGGAAAATAACTTGG
Source organism: uncultured Candidatus Saccharibacteria bacterium (assembly GCA_964574405.1). Lineage (GTDB taxonomy): Bacteria > Patescibacteriota > WWE3 > UBA101185 > UBA10185 > JBBAAW01. The sequence goes on from CAZNNN010000010.1 coordinate 12,463, forward strand.
ACTTGACCATAACAACCGTTATGTTATCATACGCTAGCAAAAACTAGATATGGCAAAAATTGAAAGCGCAAAAAAAGCACATAGAGGGTCGGAAAAGAAAAAGCAGCACAATCTGTTTTGGAAAAAAAGAATTAAGGTGGCACAAAAGGCTTTTGTGGCGGAAGAAGGGCAGTCGCTGGTAAATTTGCAAAGTGTTTTAGATAAGGCCGTCAACAACAAAGTGATTCACAAAAACAAAGCTTCCCGCCTAAAATCTCGCTTTGCAAAAAAACTTGCAATTAAAAAATAGAGCGTGTAAACTTTAAAAAGAGACCTGCCTATGAATTCTGCCAAAGAATCAAATGTTAAGAGTATTGCCGTAATAGCCTTTGTTTCTGTACTCCTCTTTGGAATTTTCTACTACCTTATTACCGATGTTTCAGGCTCCACCAATTTAAAGGCGGAAAAAAAGGTGGATGCACAGGTAGTAGCGCAGAATTTTTTGGTTGACCGTGAAAAACCTGCTCAACAAGATGTAAAAGGCGACTCGGTGGAAAAGTCCGTCTTTAAAGAGCTTTCCACGCAAAAAGTAGACACTCAACCAAAAATGGTTTTGGCTGGTAGTGATACTAATACTCCCGAGTCAACCGTACCCGCCACTGGCTCAGACACTATTTTTAGTATGTTTGTAGTTTCCTCCCTTATTATGTTTACGGGAATTTACTTACTGCTGACCCAACCAAAAAACACCGCTTTAGCCAAGTTTGAAAAGCGCCTTATTCGCGAGCTGGATTAATTAACTAAAACACCTTGAATCAAAAGTCGCAACACTCTGCTTCCCGCTGGATAACAAGTCATTAAAGTGATGGTCGACTCGTTTAAATACTTTGGTTTAAATTCCGCCAAGGGATCTACCTCACTAGGTTTTTTAATTTGGCGACTTTCCACCAGATACTTGTATTTTAAATTATTATACTCAATGTTGATTTCGTCGCCCGCCTCCAGCCTGTCGATAGTGGAAAAAATAGTTTTATAGTTTTTAGGATTGTAAAACACGGGTAGCACAGAGTGACCAAAAATAAAAGCGTTGCCAGCCTGCCCAGGTAGAGCAGAGTTTGGATAATGACCTAAAGCTTCGTCCGGATTTAAATGATTAGCGTTAGTTTCCACCAGGGCTTTTTCGATTCCAAGTTTTTTGATAGTGAGATAAAAATACTGGGGAATATTTGCCTGGCGATCAGGTGTATTCCGACCAACAGACACGGTATCCTTGGCAGGTCCGTAGCTTTGTAATTCGTTAAACTTAAAGTCACTAAAACCAGAAGCCAACCCTAAAACGCTACCTTTTACCGCTTTGGTATCCACATTATTATTTTTTATGTAAACAAACGGCAAAACCACTTGCCATACAAACAGCCCAAGTCCAGCCACAATTAAAGATGATGGCAACAAACGAGAACCTAATACAAAATGCTTATTGTAAGTTTTGTAAATAGGATCAAACGATTCGTCTTTTATGTATTTGTAAGGCGTTTTATAAACCATAGGCAGACCTGGTACAATAATAGCAGATACTTATGGACACTTTACTAAAAAGATTATGTAATGAAGGACTTACAAACTGTCAGCATTGCCCAAGATTTTTTGGGTAACTAACAGAGCTACAGTTTCGGGAACAATTTTTCCTGTTTTTAAAGCCGCATCGTAATTAAATAAAAGCTCGTATAAACCCAAAACCTGCTTTTCCGTAAAGTTTTTAGCTTGTTGGTTGGCTGTGGAAACCTGAAAATGTGGCAACTTGTGGCTTAACCCAAATTTTGCCAAGGCAATGTTTTTAAGTTGGTACTGTAACATCACCAGGATATAAATTGGATCATTATCTACCTCCAGTAACTTTTGCAAACTTTTGTAACAGGCTTGCTCCCGCTTATTAAAAAGATCGTCTAAATATCTAAAAACCTCTTTAGGGCGAGCAAGCGTGGCAGGAATTATTTTGCCTTTAAACGCCCTCACCACCTTAATTAGCGGACTTGTAAGTTCTAAATCTTTGCTACTTACCAAAATTACCCGGGCGGTTGGGTAGCGTTTTAATAGGTTAAAAAGTTTTTCCAGTTGCGCCTTTAAAATCTTGGAAACATCCACCACATTAAGGGCGGTTTCTCCAAAAATATCCGCTTGCAAAGTTGCCTCAACATTACCCACTGTATCATCATCCAGATTATACTCTTTTATAGTGGAAGCTTTTACCTCTTTAGCCGACTTTAATATAAAGTCCCTAATAGCCACCTGATTTGTTCCGTAAATTAAACTTAACATTAGTTAAAAAGATACTTTTTAATGTAGGCGTGAATTTGCGAATAATCCCCCGCTTTGGGGATTAAAACATACTGTCCGCCATACAAAGTCCAGTCGGTGGGTACATATAACAAACCGCCATTTTCGCTTTCACTTCTATCGTCCAAAACCAAGGTTCTAGTATTATTAAAACCTACAGATTGCGCTAGGGTATAAAAAACCTGCAAACTTGATAAATCCAAATTAGTGTCAACATTTTTAGCATATAGTTCGTACAACGACTTAATCTTGGAAAAATCCAACAGCGTTTGCACGGAAAGAGCCTTTTGTTTAACCGCTAAAATTACATTTTGTTGTCTTTTGGCTCTAGCAAAATCCGTATTTTCACCACTATCGCCGTGCCTGGATCTGGAATATTTGAGTGCCAGTTCTCCATCCATTTTAGTTACACCCTTGGTAAAAATTATTGTTTGGTATCTACTACCTTCTGGCCAGGCGTTTTCCTTACCTTCAATAGGGTAAAGCGCATCCGTAAAGGAATTTTCCACATTTACCTCCACGCCATCCAAAATATTAATAACATCTTTAAACAAGGCAAAGTTAACCACGCCGTAATAGTGAATAGGTATACCTAAAACATCCTCCACAGCTTTTACTGCCTCCGTTCCCCCCGTGCCGTCTTTTCCCCCGTACCAGCCGTATAGTCCGTTTATTTTATATCTCCCACCGGTACTACTTTCCACCCATAAATCTCTAGGCAAAGAAATTATTACCGCATCTTTAGTGGACTTACCAATAGATATTAGCATAATAGTATCGGTAAGCAGGGAGCCCACTTGATCCCCAAAAGAGCGTTGATCCGTGCCTAAAATTAAAATATTAGTTCTGCCATCCGTTTCCTTAAGTTTTCCACCTTTAGATCCACTTACGGTACTAACAATATTTACGGTTTTAATCTTTGTAATGTTTAACGCGGTAAAGACAATAATTCCCACGGTAATAATTAGGGGCAAGTAACTTATTTTTTTAACCGACTTTTTACCGCCGGATTTTACATCTACATATTTCATAAGAATTTTTTTACAATATCAACAAATTCCAGAGGGTTCAAGCTGGCATTACCCACCAAAACGCCGTCTAAATTACTAATAGATGCTAAACTTTCCGCATTTTCTGTGTTAACCGAACCCCCGTAAATAATAGTTGATTCCCCACCAAAAAAGTTTTTTGCCTCGTACACCAAGTTTTGCACTTCGTGGCTATTTTTGGGGCGATAAACCCCGTCTACTGAAATATTATCAGGGTCTTCCAACGCGTAAATTGCCCCCTTAATAATTTGATAGTCGGTGGATGACTTAAAACAAACTATAGGAACAATATCCGCATGTAAACATTGGCTTATTTTTTCCATTACCACATCACGCGATTCCCGTCTTTCACTGTGTCCAACAAGCGCATACCTACAAAACTGTTTTACTTGATTAATGCCCACAAAGCCCGTGTGTGCCCCATCCGCGTAGGGCGAGATGTCCTGTACGGCCAACTCCATACCCAGGGCAGATTCCCCAGCGAGCTTTTCTAAAAACGGCGCGGGCGGGCAAATTATAGGCGTAACATTCTTAAGATCCATGTCTCCCACTAGTCGCACAAAATCTTTGCACCACAGCAAAGCTTTATCCAAAGTTTTATTTTGTTTCCAGTTAGCAACTATATACCTCATGAAATCTCCTTAAGCGTTTTGGTAAATAAATCCGGTAATGCCTCCAACTGTTCGTGGGTATATTTGTACTCCAAACAGTCCAAACACGCAAACACTGTTCCCAGATTACTATAAATATTTTCCGCATAACCGCAGGCTACCAAGCTATGAACCAAAATATTTCCACCCATTTCTCCAATTTTACTTTTGTCGCACCCCAACGGACAGCCCGAACACGAAGGATAGTTGTTAGCTCCCACTTTTACCAGCTCTTTTTGACCTAGAATCTCCGTAAAAAGCGTTTGATATTTGGCACTTTCCAAAATTGGTACTTTTTTAGTTCCTGTTACGGAAAAGCCCAGCAGTTTTTTAGCTACAAACTTTTTTTCCAACATGCCCGAGTCAAAACCAAAGTAGCCGTCCAGTAACAAAGAACCTTTTTCCATCTGCAAAATACTTTTTTTACCTGGCAAACCCAAAGAATCAAAATCCGTATGCATATCCAAAAATTTAACCTGGGTGTTAGTAATATCCAAAACCGTATCATCGCTAGAGCTTCCAGCCAAAACCAAGGCATCGATTCCAGCAAACTTTAATCTAAAACTTAAACCGCCTCCAATATAAAGGTCCTCCATTACCCCATCATTTTGCACTACAAAGCAGGTTTTTGATGCCAAGGGAAAGTACCCATTTAGCGGTCCAACGCACGCCACCACCGGGTCAAAATCTTTATAAAGCGCATAGAGCTTAACACCAAGAGTCACACCGCCTACAAAAGGTGCAAGTTCGGGTAAAAGTTGGATCTCGGCTGTTTTTTGCGACAAGTTAACAAAAAGTGTTTTTTTAGACTCCATTATCCTCCACTTCTGCAAAAACCTCTTGGGGACAAGCTTTTACTACTTTCTTGAGATTAAGTTCCTCAACTTTTGGATCCACACTTACCACAAATTTTGTTCCATCACTTAAGTTTCTTAAAATTCTTATGTACGACCCTTCCAGCCCAGCGGTTTTTAGTTGTTGTTGACACTCCAGCACGCACATTTCACACCCTATGCACTTATCTTGATTGATAATCTTTAATATTTTTGTCATAACGCCTCAATTCCAGGCAAAGTTCCGTAAGCAAGAAAATCCAGCATGGCGGTTCCTCCGGTGGAAACAAAACTAAATTTATTAAAAAGACCAAACTTATTTAACGCGCTAATGGTATCTCCACCTCCCGCCACGGCAAAGCAACCCTTGCTTACAGCTTGAGCAATTAACTCTCCCACGCCCCTTGTTCCTGCGCTGTATCGATCGTCCTCAAAAAGACCCATGGGACCTGCCCAAACAATGGTTTTTGCACTCAAAATTATCTCCCCCCAACCATCTAAAGTTTTTGGCCCAATATCTTTGGTATCAATGTAATCAACGGGCGGGTAAACCTTATTTAACACAATTGGTTCTTCTAACGCCAACCGCCCGCCTACTAAAACGCCATCTGCCAGCTCTGCAAATTTTTGAATGACAGGTTTTTTTGATTCTATTTTTGCTCCGCCAATAATTGCCAAAAGCGGTCTTGCCGGATTTGTGAGGATCTTTTTGAGCGTTTCTACCTCCTTAACTAACTGAAACCCTGCATAGGATGGTAGTATTGGTGCAATACCCGTAATCGAGGTTGATGCTCTGTGACAAGTAGCAAAACTTTCATTTACATATATAGCCCCTTTTTGTGCCAGCTCCTTGGCAAAAACCGGATCATTTGCCTCTTCACGCGGATCAAACCGCAAATTCTCTAAAAGTTCATAATTACCCTGCAAATTGCTATCAAAGTACGGTTTTAGTTGACTGGTAGAAAGTGCTGGAACAACCTTTCCCCCAGGTCTACCCAGATGCCCTGCAATTAGTGGAATTCCCCCCAGATAGATGATATATCTTAAAGTTTTTAAACTAGCATCAAGCCTAAAAGTCTCTAAAATCTTTCTATCCTTAATTGGCACATCCAAGTCGCACCTAACAAGGACTCTTGCCCCCAACTTTATAGCCGCTTTGTCCACGCACTGCATTAGCCAATGATACCAGCCTATACCTAAATTTGACAAACCCGCACCACTCTGGTAGAGTGATGGGTTGCCTAAAAGGACAGCTATGACAAAACAAAACACGCATCAAAAAGTTAATGTACTTGTTAAAGGCAATTTGTGCCACTTAACCTATAAATTACACGCCTTAATTAAAGCAACCCACATGGGGTTAAAAACGCACAAACTTATTAAACATCGCCCAGGCTACCTGGAAATGGAATTTGAAGGCGAACGCACGCAACTGTGGAAGATTGTAAAATGGGCAAAAAGTTACAGATTTTTTAGTGTGGTGGACGAGGTAATATTTTCCTTTTCTTCTGCCAGTACAACCAAAGCTTAAAGTTCCCACGCTAACAAGTGTTTAATGCCGTTTTTGTTACCATAAGAAGTATCGTCTAAACCCACCACAATTTTCTCGTAATTATCTTTAATTGACTCTAGTGGGGTAAATTCTCGGCTAATAACTTTATCGTCAGTTAGGTTGTAGCAGACTTGCACATATTTTTTGTCGCTCGACTTTTCTAAAATAAAATCCACTTCTAAATTGCCCACCGTTCCCACATACACCTTGTAACCCTGTTGTCGATAGTAAATATATATGGCGTTTTCCAAATGCTTGCTCAAACCAACATCAAAGGAAGAAAAGAGGTAGTTTTTAAAGGAAAGATCGTTTAGATAGTACTTTTTAGCCCCAGTAAGTAAAGCTTTGCCTTTAATATCAAAACGATCGACTTCGTGAATAAGCAGAGCTTGGGAAAGATAGGTAAGATAGTTACTTACAGTTTCGTAATTAGTGTTAACTTTAGCCGACTTTAAAAAACCTACAATGGTGTTTGGTGAACTTAAATTACCAATGTTATCCGACACAAATTTAAACAATGAACCTAGTAGAGCTGGATCGCGTACGCTAAATTTTTTAACAATGTCGTTTAGGAGAATAGTATCTGTTAGGGATGAAACATAATTTACTTGAACCTCCCTGTCTTGCAATTTAAAAAGCTCGGGCAGTCCGCCGGTCTGCAAAAATTTAAGGTAGGACTCTTTGGTTTTTGGCAACTTAGTAAAGTTGCAGTACTCGTTAAAAACAAAGGGAAAAACTTCAAACTGTACAAACCGTCCGCTTAAATAAGTGGAAAGTTCGGTAGATAGCATTTTGGAGTTTGATCCGGTAATAAAAACTTCACACGGCTCTGTAAAATTTTGGGTAAGCGAATTAACAATTTTTTCCCAACCTACAACTTCTTGAATTTCGTCAAAAAAGTAATAAATTTTTCCTTGGGGCTGATATCTTTTTTTATAACTAGCTACGAGTGTGTTTAAATCTTGGTACGACTTAATAGCGTCGAACTCAAGAAACTCTTTGTTAAGGTAAAAGGTATTTTGTGGTGAAACTTTTTTTTGCAGATCCTGAATAATTTGACGCAAAATATAACTTTTCCCGGTTCTTCTTTGACCCATTAACACTTTTGCTAACGGGTTATTTAGATACTTTTCCACCTTGTCCAAGTACAGGGATCTTCTATAACCAAGTGGCTCGGGTGTTGGTAAAGCGGGCTTGGAACCCCAGTTATTGTATTTTGTTAGACTTTGTAAAACTTCATCCATAACCAAAACTTTAGCACATTTTACTTAAAGTTTCAAGTAAAACCTAATGTTCCTGTGCCTTAGCCATTTGTTTAATATCTTCAAAATAGGTGGTGTCCATTTCTCCTGGGAAAGGTGTAAAATCCCCGGTAAATTCTAAAACTTCATCCGGAAACTTTCTTTTGGGAGTTTCTTCATCCCACACGCAAATCATTTTTATTCCTGCCTTGGATGCGGAGATACAACCCGTTAGCGAATCTTCAAACGCCAGCGCCTCTTTGCACGGTAGTTTAAAGTGGGCAAGCGTTTTTTTGTAAATTTCCGGGTTGGGCTTGGGATTTTTTACTTCATTTCCGCAGATTACAAAATCAAACACTTCTTTTAACTCCAAGTGGGCAAGTACTCTATCTGTAACCACGCGGGAGGTGTTGGTAACCAAAGCCAGGTTTAGTTTTTTTAGTAGTTTGAGTTCCGCCACAAACGACCAAAACCCCTCTGTTAATTCTAATTTATCGAGATTTTTAATAAACTCGTTTTGGGTAAGTTCCACTAACTCGGTAATAGGGCGTGTGTTTTTTAAGCTATTATTTTCAAATATGTGCTTCCACCTCTCGGCAACAGTGTTCCCACAAATTCCCGTGGTGATAGGATCGGAGCTTAAAAGCTTGCCCACCTCTCTAAACGCCAAATCCCAAACTTTTTGGGACTTTACAGTTGTACCGTCTAAGTCAAAAGTAATAAGTTTCTTATGGTTAAAATATTCTTTAAACATTAATATCTCCCAAGCGGATTTTTTTTACCGGTAACAACAAAATAAGCCATCATTACAATAACTGGTGGACCTAACAGCCAGTTTACCGGCAACCAGTACCAACGATCGTAGCCAAAAAAGAAAATCCACATGGCGTAGATAAAACCAATGCCAAAATATAGGCTTAGAAAAATTGTAATTGCCGGTGGCATGCTTTAAGATTATCAAAGAAAGGGTTATATGGCAATAAAAAATATAGTCGACAGGGAAGCCGTGAGCGATATTTTAATACCCGACTCGGAAGTTTTAGAATTTGTGTGTCCTAAATGTGGGAAAATTTCCCAAAACGATGTAATTTTTTTGTGTAATACCTGTGAAAATAGTGAGCTTATTTATAAAGATGGCATTTACTTGTGCCCGCAATGCCTATACCCCGGCGACAACTTTGAATGCATGAAATGCGAAAGCAAAGGCGTGAGGATGAAAC
>CAZNNN010000011.1:0-14937 GCA_964574405.1 uncultured Candidatus Saccharibacteria bacterium
GGATTTAGACTCTAACATATGTTTTTTCCATCAATTCCCGCGCCCTTAAGATGCCCTCTATGGTTCTTTTGGACTTAGAAGCCTTTATGTATCCGGCTTTGTCCATAAGATCTCTTGCCTTTGATAGATTTACAGAGTTGTTATTTGTTGACACTAACACTTTATTTCCAAGGGCTAAACCTAACAAATCCCTGATTGCTTTGGGAATAGTAATCTGTCCTTTTTGTGTGATTGGCATTGCGTATTCCATGGGTCAAGTATAAGTAATACTTTGTCACTTGTCAATACTTATTGGTTAGGTAATACCTCCATCGATTAGACAGATCCCCCCGCTATTTAAGGTCGTACCTTTTTTTTATTTGTTCTGGCGTATAGAAGACTTTGGATTTTCGTGCCTCTCTGATACTTTTTAAAAAGTTTGATGACGAGTACATTTCCAAGTCTTCTAATAACTCGTCCCACATTGTATAGGGAACTAAAACACCTAAAGGTTTATTATCTAAAAGTATTTTATAGTAAAATTCACCCGCTTCTGCCCGTCTTAACAGATCCTCCACCTCCGATTCTATTTCACGGACGCTTATTAACTTCTCTCTAGTTTTTGATATAACATTTTTAGCCATTTTGCTATTATAGGGTTTTTACAAAATTTGACAAATTTTGCTGTATGCTCTTAAATTCCTTTGTTCGACGGTGAACGCTGTGGCAAGCGGGAGTCGAGCAATTACTTAAAGCGTCCGCCTATGGCGGAAAGTAGGGTGGAACCGCGCGGGCTAAAAGCCTCCGTCCCTAAAGTCTGTATTAGATTTTAGGTTGCGCATCAGCGCAAGAAGGAGGACTAATGCAAAATACTCAAGAAGTTAAAAAGGAGTCAAAGCAACAAAAGATTATTTCCCTCTGTAAAAGGCGGGGGTTTGTGTTTCCCGGATCTGAAATTTATGGCGGGCTTGCTAATACCTACGATTTTGGACCTTTGGGTGTAGAAATGTTAAGAAACATTGTGGCTAGTTGGTGGAAGTTTTTTGTTACCAGTAGGGAAAACATATTTGGACTCGATACCAGTATTTTGATGTCGCCCAAAGTATGGGAAGCCTCGGGTCATGTTCAAAGCTTTAATGACGACATGATTGACTGCAAGGACTGCAAGTACCGGACTCGTGCGGATCATGTTATAGAGGATTATTTTGAGTCAGTAGGAAAAAGCGAGAAAGTTGAGGGTAGATCGCTGGTAGAGTTGGATAAAATACTAGCCGATAATAAGATAAAATGCCTCAAATGCGGAAAAAGTAACTGGACACCTACCAGAAAGTTTAACCAGCTGTTTGAAACCTCGATAGGAATTATTACCGAATCGTCGTCCTTGGCGTACTTAAGGGGAGAAATTGCCCAAGGCATGTTTGTAAACTTTAGAAATGTGCTGGACGCTATGCGTCCAAAAATGCCTTTTGGTATTGCGCAGGCGGGAAAGGCTTTTAGAAACGAGATTACCTTGGGAAATTTTATTTTTAGGACTTTGGAGTTTAATTTGGCGGAGTTTGAATACTTTTTTGATCCCAAAAATTCTTGGGAGGAGTATTTTAAATTTTGGAAAACAGAGATGGAAAATTGGATTTATTCGCTTGGAGTTGCTCCGGATCATCTTAAGTGGAGAACTCACACGGATGCGGAGCGCGCACATTATTCTACTCACACGGAAGATTTGGATTACGATTTTGCCTTTGGGTTTAAGGAAATATTTGGTTTGGCTTATAGAACGGATTTTGATTTACGCAATCATATGGAAAAATCCGGGGTGGATTTACGCTATACCGATCCACAGACCAACGAAAAGTATATTCCGCATGTGGTGGAGCCTACATTTGGAATTAATCGCGTTTTGTTGTGTCTTTTAACGGAAGCTTATACGGAAGATGCTGATGGACGGGTTTATTTACGACTTAATAAAAACATTGCCCCTCGCCAAGTAGCAGTTTTTCCGTTGGTTTCTAATAAGCCGGAGCTTACGGCTAAAGCGCGGGAAATTTATGTTGACTTATTAAAACATGGTGTGCGGGTAGCTTGGGACGACAGGGGAAACATTGGCAAGCGGTATTTGTCGCAGGATGAAGTTGGAACACCTGCCTGTATTACCGTGGATTATCAGTCCCTGGAAGATAACACCGTAACCTTGCGCGATCGAGACACCAAAACGCAGATTAGAATAAACATTGACGACATTGCTACCAAGGTTTAGAGTGGTTCCTTCCCAAGTCCACTCTTTAGACTAAAAACCCTTGATCAGTTGATCAGTCGACGCCAGATCCCATCCAACTAGATCGTTCCCAAACTTTCTCTTAAGGTAGTCGGATGTAGCAAAATGGTAATTTTCCTGACCCTCTTTTGTTCCATCGTGCTTATAAGCAAAGCCTATACCGTATTGGTCTTTACTTACTTTCCTAACATATATCTGAACATATTTTTCGTCCTTTGCCCACTCGTTGGCTACCTCTAGCAGATCCTTATTACCAACTTTCTCGTTGAATTTCCACAATCCTAAAATTAGCTGTTTGTCTTTTTCCATTATTATCACCTCCTTTACATAACAAAAAACCGCGGTTCTTTCCGCGGTATCTACCAATAAGCCGGATCGACCGACTGTAAACAGAAAGAAAAGGAATGGAAAGGAACCACGGACATTATAGCACTTCAGCTATTTTTGGACAACATTTTTATCAATTTGCCTTTGAAAATCTTCAAAATCCACAAGGTTTGTTTGGATGTACTCGTACACCCTGTTTAGATCTATCTCTAAGTAGCTGTGAACCGTTATGTTTCTGAAACCCGCAGCCTGGGTTAGCTTATCCGCCAGATTTTTATCTATTATTTTCCTGTCGGCTAGAATTTTAAAAACCTCTTTAAGTTCTTTAGGCCGATCAAAACCCTCGGAGGCGATTATGATCTTCGCAATATCCAGGCATGCTTCTATAGCAACTTGGAGTTGCCGGATTGCAAAATCATATTCGAACGGATTTTCACAAAAGTTAGTTTCGTCCGACCCAATAAAACTGTTTAACAGAAGAAGGCGTCTGTCTATCTCCTCGACCCTTTGTTTTATCGCCTGCTTATCTAGCATCTTTACTGTGCAACCTTTCCACAATTTTATTGTAGCGCATATCGTACAAGGGTTTTATATCTGTATAGTCATCAAATGCGCGGTTTTCAAAATCAACCTTGTTTTTAGTATCGGCTGTGTATACCGACTTACCGAAAAGTACGGATGTGTAATAAAGCGGATAAGACATGAGTTGACGGGGAATAGCCTCGACGCTAGTTCCGCCGGCAAGTTTGGTTAATCGACCTTGCAATTGAAACATGTAGTCGTAGAGATCGGGTGGGAGTTTTTTGTTGTCCAGAACCACACAAATATCTACATCGCTAGTAGGCGTGGCGTTTCCTCTAGCATACGACCCGTATAGGTAGGCGTGCAAAATTTCCGGTCGTTTAGCAAGATCGGCTGTTATTTTTTGTAATGTCGACGATATGTCCATAAGACTATCTTACATTATTTGAATGGAAAAGAAAAAGCACTTCGTGTTTTCTTTGTATTGACAACCAAGTCCAAATGGTAGATATTGGTGAGGATTGGTGATAAGTGGTGAAAAGTCGTATAAATAAGTATGAAAATGTTTCTTGGGGAGTACCAACCAAATATCACGGAAGGAAATCGCATTGCCCTGCCCAAGAAACTTAGAGAGCAGATTGTGGGCGAGGAGATAATTCTTGCCAAAGGTTTTGAAAAGTGCGTTTTTTTGTACGACCGGGGAGACTGGGCGCAGGAATGGCAAAAGCAGGTTGACAATCCAATAACGGATTTGAAAACAAGGCAGCTTAAAAGATATGTGTTTTCTGGTGCCGTGGATGCGTCAATTGATGAGCAAGGTAGATTTGTGATTCCCCAGTCGCTAAAAAGTTATGCGGAATTAGATAAAAACATAGTGGTGATAGGCGCAGGCGATCATGTGGAGCTTTGGGATGGTGAGGCTTGGAGTGAGCACCTTAAAAAAATTAGTCAAGAGTTAGGAGCGTAATGGACTACCATGTGCCAGTAATGCTTAAGGAGTCACTGGAGTTTTTGCAGGTGGTGGAGGGTGGAAAATACATTGACGCTACTTTAGGGGACGGGGGTCATACGGTTGAGATGTTAAAACTGGGTGGCACGGTTTTGGGCATGGATGTTAATCAAGGATCGCTGGATAGGGCAATAAAACGGATTGAGATGAAAGGACTGGCAAGGAACTTTGTTTGGACTAAGGGGAATTTTAAAGATATCGATAAGCTGGCGCAGGAAAAAGGATTTACGGAGGTGGATGGAATTTTGTTTGACTTGGGGATAAGCACCACACAGCTTAAGGACGAGCGGATGGGCTTAAGTTTTAGTTCGGACTATGAGCCGGATATGAGGCTGGATAGCGGGTTGGGAGTTAGGGCGTTTGATTTAATAAACGGTCTATATGAAAAGGAACTGGCGGACATGTTTTGGGAATTTGGCGAGGAAAGGGGAGCAAAAAAGTTTGCCAAGGAGATTGTAAAGGCTCGTGAGTTGGAAAGGATTTCCAGCAGTAGGCAGTTGGCTAGCATTGCACGGAAAGCTTTTCCAGGCTACGAGAACGGTAGGTTGCACCCTGCCACTCGGATTTTTATGGCTCTCCGCATAGCGGTAAATAATGAGCTGGAGAATTTAAAAAGTGCACTGCCCCGAGCTGGGGGATTACTGAAACTGCCTGGCGGACGAATGGTTGTTATAAGTTTCCATTCGCTTGAAGACAAGATTGTAAAGGAATTTGCCCAAGTCCCCCAGCTCAAGTTAATAGTGCCAAGTTTGGAGGAAGTTGCACGCAATCCTAGCGCTAGAAGTGCCAAGATGCGGGTTTTTGAAGTATGTTAAGACTTTCGATCCTAATTTTTATAGCCTCGCTTTTAACTCAAGTAGTGGTGTCTAATACCACGGCTTTAAAAACCCAGGAGTTAACTAAAGTCAATCAAGAAATTGCTCAAGTAAAGAGCCAAATTTCAGAAGTTAACCAAAAAATCTATCTTACTTCCTCAATTAGCGGTATGGAGGTGCGCGCCCACGAGATGGGTTTTTTTCCCATGGTTAAGCCTGTAAACAGCGTACCAAATATAACCATTGCCAGAGCTTTTTAGCATGTGTGCCCAAAGATTTTTAATTTTTAGGGTAGGGATAGTACTATTATCCCTTGTTGCTGTAGCAAAACTTTTTTCTATTCAAATTTTAGGTCATGCAAATTACAGCGCGCGTGCGTATGATCAATACACCAACTACATTACTATCAATGCTAAACGCGGAGAAATTTTAGCATCAGACGGCTATCCTTTGGCGTCAGATCAGGTGTCGTACTTATTGTATGCCGAACCCAAAAATGTATCGGACAAACAAAAATTAATAGCCAGCGTTCTTTCGCTGTTTCCCCCAGAAGTCGTACAAAAAGAACAGGGGCGACTAAAAGAACTTTTGGATTTTAATTTGCAATGGGTGGCTTTGGAACACAATTTAACTTCAGTGCAAAAAGTACAACTTGAAAAAATGCAGTTAACCGGGGTGGGTTTTGTGGAAGAGCCGGTGCGATTTTATCCAGAGGGTACAATGCTTGCCCATGTTTTAGGTTATGTAGCAGAACAACCCAATGGAAAAAAAGGTGGTTACTACGGGATAGAAGCGGCCTTTAACGGAGATTTAGAGGGTAGACCCGGCAAAGTTACTGAAGAGCGCGATGCTCTGGGTTTTTCTACGCTAACGGGTGGGTATAACAAAGTGAAGCCGGTGGATGGTAAAAGTGTGGAGCTAACTATTGATAGGGCAGTTCAACATATTATTGAGAAAAAGCTTAAAGAGGGGGTAGAAAAGTACAACGCGGCAGATGGCGTTATTATAGTAAGTAATCCACTGGATGGCAGTATTTTGGGGATGGCGGTTTATCCCTTGTACGACCCGGGAAACAGGAATGTAAAAGATGAGGTGGTAAGTGAGAAATCGGGTAGAAAGTTAACAGGGGAGGTAAATTTGGCTATCTCTTCTTTGTACGAGCCGGGTTCTGTTATAAAACCATTAACTTTATCTGCCGCTATTGATTTAGGTAAAGCTACGCCAGAAACTAGTTATTTTGACGCTGGACCAGTTAATTATTCCGGTTACACTATTAACAATTGGGATGGAAAGCACTTGGGGGCTATGAATTTGATAACGCTTTTGCAAAAATCTAACAATATTGGGGCGGCATGGGTGGGACATTTGGTTGGTGTTACGCCACTTTCTAGTTATTTTAGAAAGTACGGTATTGGCGGGCTTTCTGGGGTGGATCTGGAAGGCGAGGAAACTGGAACTTTGCGAGATCCTAACGAAGCTACGGATATTGATTTGGCAACTATGTCGTTTGGTCAGGGTATTTTAGCGTCACCCTTGCAGGTGCTTTTTGCCTTTAACACTATAGCAAACGGGGGTATGTTATATAAGCCGCAAATTGTAACAAAACTAATTTCTAGTGATGGAACAGTTACCAAGGTGGAATCAAAAGAAGTGGGTAGAGTTATTAAAAAAGAAACCGCGGAAACTATGATTAAGATGTTAATTCAAGCGGTGGATGGAGGGGAGTCCAGGTACTTTAATATTAAAAATTATAAGGTGGCGGGTAAAACGGGAACGGCGCAGATTGCAGTGGCAGGCGGGTATGATCCAACTAAAACTAACGCAACTTTTGTGGGATTTTTGCCTACCTCTAATAAATTTTCCATGATTATTAAGTTGCGAGAGCCACAAACTAGTCCGTATGCCGCGGAGACCGCTGTTCCGCTGTGGATGGAAACTGCCGGCGAACTTGCCAAATATTACTCCCTGCCTCCGGACAAGTAATTTACCGCACAACTATCGTAAATTCTATTTAAATTAGAGTCAATAGTATTGCAACTACAGATTTTTGAGTGATAATGGTGAAGACTTTCATAGTTAGTGGGGCGATAGGTACCAACACGCTCATCGCCCTGCGGGTAAAGGTTAAAATACACATGAACAAACGATTGATTGGAAAAGTAGGCGAGCTAATTGCCTCCAAATATCTTACAGAAAAAGGCTACACCATTGTGTGCAAAAATTGGACTTGTCGGTGGGGAGAAATTGATTTAATTGCGGAAAAAGAAAACATTCTCACTTTTGTGGAGGTAAAATATAGAACTAACCTTACTAACGGGCATCCATCTGAGGCTATAACTTTTTACAAAAAGAAAAGTTTGCAAAGGAGTATCAACATGTTTTTAGCTAAAAATTACATTACAAAGCCTTGGCGCGTAGATGTTTTGTGTGTGAATAAGCTTGGTAAATCCTTGCGGGTTGATTATTACGAGTATGTTTCTTTACATTAACTGCGCTGTTTATATCTGGTTTAACTTTTTCTGGGGAAATAGTGGTTATAGGTTTAAAGTTTCTGTTTAGGTGGTAGTAAATCTTTGGAAATTTACCAGTTTTAACTAATTTGCCCTCGGTCATAAGTTCTTTAAGGACTTGGTGAATTCTGGTTCTACTTAAATAGTAGTGTAACTGAATATAACACGGACGCAAGCGTTTATGATTGCCTATATACTCAAGCATATCCGACTTTAGCGTTGGATTATGTATGTGCATTATTATATTATACATTAAAAATAGCCCCCTTGGGGTAGGTGTGTCCTAAAAGCCCATTTTGCAAACTTTACACTAAATCACCATATCGACACACAGTTCATCCCTTTCTGACAACCTAAACAATTGGTACAACCCTAGACCCAAATTGCTGGTTATCAAATCAACCTTAACAACCTTTCACCCCCACTTTTGGTGTAAACCTCATAGAGATTAGTGATATTATATGACGGATCGTAAAGATATACTCATTTTAATATCCAAGTGATAAACATCACCTATTTAGCCAGAAATACACGCTTTCTACCTTGTTAAATTGCTGTAATTACTAAACGAGTAACTATTTTTGTTTGTCATATTTAGTCAACAATTTAGATTGGGTTTACACTAAATCAACACTCCGCATGCTTTCTAGACTCTTAGTACAATATATAATTATGGTTACCTCTTGTGCTGTTACTTTACATTGTTGTTACAACAAATACCCACTGAAAAATTGCGTTTTAGTGTAAACATACCCTTTTTGACTTTTAGAACACACGACCCGGCAGGCTCTTATTATTTCTGGCATTGTTATAATAGAATAGTAGATATTTTACACATCAGATAACTAGTATAAGCATATTTCCTTAAGCTTAAGGGAGTCTCT
This sequence comes from uncultured Candidatus Saccharibacteria bacterium, assembly GCA_964574405.1. GTDB lineage: Bacteria > Patescibacteriota > WWE3 > UBA101185 > UBA10185 > JBBAAW01. Next base: position 8,319 of record CAZNNN010000011.1, read on the forward strand.
AAATGCGGAAATTTGATAACAAGTTGATTTTTATGCTACAATCCTTATTGGCGCTTTGACAAGCGGCGGTTTCGCTTGTCAAGACAACTCTTTTTAGGAGGTGCTGTTACGGCACCAAAGAAACCCAAGGATTTTCAGAAAGAGGCGGAGAGATTGCGTTCAGTGCCGAAGCGACGAGGCGCATCATAGATGCCCCGTAGCGTTTCATGTTCATCTTCCAGCACTACGAGGGCACCGGCGAGTATGTACCGCCTGCAAAAGAGAAGAAGGAGAAGGGGAAGTAACAAGAAGGACTTTAGGGAGAAGGAGTAAAGCAATCGCGATAGGTTGTGACGGCAGATCATGCCACCCCGATAACTTATCTAGCTTTACTCTCTCTCTCTCTGAAGCCCTAAACCCAAACCCCAACTTGCTCTTGTATTTTTAGTCAAACTACTTTATATTATTCTCATGAACAAAAAAGTCCTGATAGTAGAAGATGACATGGCTTTATTTAACATGTATTCCGTGGAGCTAAAAATTAAAGGCTACGATGTCTTAAATGTTAATGACGGTCTGCAAGCGCTTCCCAAAGCCAAAGATTATAGACCAGATATAGTTTTGTTAGACATTATGTTGCCGGGTATGAACGGCTTAAACATTTTAACCGAGCTAAAAGCTGACCCACAAACCACTGAAATCCCTATTATTATGCTTACCAACTATGGGAGCGAGGATAATGTTAAAAAAGCCCTAGAAAGCGGAGCGGCGGATTATATTATGAAATACAAAATCTTGCCTAGCGAGCTTAGTGACAAAATAGATGCGGTGCTGGGAACTTCCAGTGAATCCGATGTTAAAATCGCCATTTAGTATTTAGTGTAGAATTATGGAATGAATGAACCTTCTGCCCTTGAGTCGTACTTACAACTTGGTATTTTTCTCTTAATATTCTTTTTCGCCCTTTTTGTAGTGGTAAAAATTATCCGTGCCTTTAGAAAAACTAAAAAAAAGTTGGCAGAGAATGAGAAGCAACTTAACCTAATTAAAGCCGACGCTATACACTGGCAAGCCCTGCCGGAAATTTTTAGACGCACAGTGTATTTGGGCGACTTGGAACAGTCGCTGGATACTATATCAGGCTATTTGCTCACGCTTTTGGATGCGTCTTCCGTGTCGTACTTATTAAAAACCCCCAAAGGCTTTACCTTTAAAGCCAAAACTACCGGCGACATCGCTAAAGCATATCTGCTAAAGAGTAAAGAGTATGCAGGTAAAGCCTATACAAAAGTTTTGGGTCAGGAGGAGGGTACTCCGATTCTTTCCGACGACACGGTTTATGGCGGGCAGGTGTTGGAGGCATTAGCGGGAGAGAAGATAGGTGGAGTAAGCGACTTTTTAAAACATGTATGCGTGCCTTTGCGCTCTGGCGACGAGCTGGTGGGGGTAGTATGTGCTTTTGGGAGTTCGGAAAACCTGGATAGTGCTCAAACGGCCGTTTTTATGGGCAAGCTTTTAGGCACTTCCGCCCCGCTTCTTACGGAATTTAAAGCCATTATTGCCAAGGAGCGAGGCAAGGTGGAATCAGTTCTCCAAAGTATGGAGGAGGGGGTTTTATTGGTGGATTCAAATTATAAAGTTTCAGTAATAAACAAAACCGCCAGTCTGTTTTTGGACTGTGAGAACCAAAGACCAATAAATATTAGCGACATCACTCTTTTACTAAAGGGTGTGCTACCGATCCAAGAAATTGTATCCAATGTAATGGACAGCGGGGAAGTTAAAACTCAAAAACGCGTTTCTATCAATAACAGATATTTGGGATTTACCTTTTTGCCGGTTAAATTTGAACGGGAAATTATTGGTGTGGGAATTATTATGCGCAACGATTCCGAAGAGGAAAATTTAAAAAATCTGCGGGAAGATTTTACAGCTATGGTGGTACATGAATTGCGGGCTCCGTTAACGGTTATTAGAGGGTCGGCGGATATGATGCTAAAAAGTAGAGAACGGTTTAGTCAGCAAGATTTAGATCTTTTTCTTAACCAAATTAAAGATTCGGCGTGGGGGCTTCTAAAATTGGTGAGCGACCTTTTGGATTCGGCCAAAATAGAGTCGGGCAAGTTTACAGTTAGTAAATCGTCCAACTTGTTAAATGAGGTGTTAAAGCAGGAAGTGGAAAATTACAAGGTGTTTACCGAGTCAAAAAATATTGATTTGGTTTTGGATTTGAGCGAGGCTGTTAATTTGGTGGACATCGATAAAGAAAAAATTATGCAGGTGCTTAACAATTTAATGTCCAACGCAGTTAAATTTACTTATCAAGGAGAGATTACCCATTTGGGTGAGCGCGGGTTTATTAAGATAGGCTCAAGGTTGCAGGGCGGTTTTGCTCAAGTTTTTGTGGCAGATAACGGGCGAGGTATTCCTAATGAGGTTAAAAAGCAATTATTTAATAAATTTGTGCAGGCACGAGAGTCCAGCATTTCTAATGAAAGTGGCACGGGATTGGGTTTGGTAATTGCCAAAGGCATTGTGGAGGCGCATGGTGGTAAAATATGGGTAGAGGATAATGTACCCAAAGGCTCTGTATTTATTTTTACCTTGCCGGTAAGTTAGGAGACTTGTGGTTAAAGAAATATTTCGTAATTACGACATTAGAGGGATTTACGGAAAGACTTTGGTGGACGAAGATGCTTTTTTAATTGGTAAAGCGTTTGGAAGTGTTTTAATACGACGAGGAGCAAAAAATTGCGCGGTAGGTTACGATAATCGCCTGAGTTCTTCTGCGCTGTTTTCCAAATATCGTGACGGTTTATTATCAACAGGCGTTGATGTGATTGATCTTGGTGAATGTTTAACTCCCTTAATTAAATTTTATGTGTATGAAAAAAAGCTTGACGCCGGAACTTCCCTTACTGCCAGTCACAATTCTGCTGAGTACAACGGGTTTAAGTTAATGTTGCAAGGCGCCAAGCCCTTTTTTGGCGATAATATTTTAAATTTGTGCAACGACATTGCAAAAAACAACTTTGTTAGCGGTATGGGCTCAATAATTAAAGCTCACGATTTGCTTGATCTTTACACAGATTTTCTATCCAAGCGATTTGATTTTAGAGGTAAGGGTTTTAAAGTGGCGTTAAACTGTGGAAACGGCACAGCCAGCAACTTTGCACCCAAAATTTTGCGCCAGTTGGGCGTAGAAGTGGTGGAAGTTAATTGTACTTCCGACGGTAGTTTTCCTAACGGTGCCCCTGATCCAGAAAGACACGATTTTATGCAAGCTTTGGAGGAAAAAGTAGTTCAGGAAAAGTGTAACTTGGGTTTTGGACTGGATGGCGATTCGGATAGATTTGGGCTGGTGGATGAAAAAGGCGCGCATTACGAATCAGACAAATTAATGATGTTGCTTGCCAAACACTTGTTGTCAGAACACCCGGGAGGGCTTATTTGTTGCGATATTAAATGCTCGTCAAGTTTGGTTAAACTAATTAAAGAGTTGGGTGGCGTGGGTAAAATTATTAAAACAGGCTATCCTTATCATATTCCGGAAGCGCAGGGGGAGGCTTTGTTTAGTGGGGAACTTTCTGGGCATTTATTTTTTGGTAAGAAGATTGGTTTTTATGGTCTGGACGACGGGATAATTTCCTCCTGTATGATGCTTAAGGTTTACAACGGTAAAAAGTTTAGCGACTTAATGAAAGAATTTCCCAAGCTTTATCACACGGCAGAGGTTAAGATAAACTGCGCCGATGAGGTTAAAATGACCGCCATAGAGAAGATAGTACGGATTGCTCAAGGCTATGCAAGAATTAAAGAGGTTTTAACCATTGATGGCGTTAGGGGAACAACATCGGGTACCGGATGGTTCTTATTACGCGCATCCAACACCTCACCGTACATTGTTGCCCGCATAGAAGGTGCTAGTCAGCAAGAAGTCGACCAAATTAAATTACTGGTGGCAGAATTGCTAGTCTCCGGTGGACTTTCTGGGGAGGTAATCGCATCTGCCCCCATCTATTTTTCTTAATGACAAGTTAGCATGGGTATGGTAGTCTAAAATCATGAATAAACATACTGCCCAAATACTTTGGTTTAATCAAATTTCTAAAAACGATATTGCCATAGCGGGGGGAAAAGGGGCAAATCTGGGGGAAATGACCACCGCGGGAATTCCCGTGCCTAACGGTTTTGTAGTTACAGCCACCGCCTATTACAACTTTTTAGCTAAAACTTCCTTAAAACAAAAGATTTTAACCGAGCTTTCCGGTTTAGATTTTAACGACTCTGCTAAATTAAATGAAGCGTCAAAAAGAATAAAAACCGCCGTAATGGAAGCAGAGTTGCCGGGTGAGTTGGCTATACAAATTAAGGAATATTATCATAATCTGTGTGGTGAACACGATCGACTGGTAGCGGTAAGAAGTTCTGCTACCGCGGAGGATTTACCAGATGCATCCTTTGCAGGTCAACAAGAAACCTATTTAAATGTTACAGGGTGGAAAGAAGTGGTAAAGAATGTGCAAAAATGTTGGGCATCGCTTTTTGAGTCGCGCGCAATTTTTTATAGAAGCGATAGAGGTTTTTCCCACTTTAAAATTGGGATTGCCGTTCCCGTTCAGCTGATGGTTCAAAGTGAGGTTTCTGGCATTATGTTTACTGTAAATCCTATGACCAATAATAGAGAAGAGATTTCTATTGAAGCGGCTTGGGGTTTAGGCCAGCCGGTGGTTTCTGGTGAGGTAACGCCGGATCAATATTTAGTGGACAAAAAAAGCGAAAAAATTACCTTTAAGCATTTGTCAAAACAAACTTGGCAGATGACTTTGGCGGGCAATATTGCGGTGTCGCGCGACTACCAAGAGATCCAAAAGCTATCTGACGCTAAAGTTAAGGAATTAGCTAAACTTGGTGCACACATAGAAAAGCATTACGGCAGACCCCAGGACATTGAATGGGGTATGGAGGATAAAAAGCTGTATATTGTGCAATCTCGACCAGTTACTACCCTAAAACAAACTAATCTATCCGAAGAAGTGCAGTCGTTGGATTCTAACCAGGAAGCCATTATTTTACTTACGGGACTATCTGCCAGCCCGGGTATTGCCAGCGGTCCGGTGCGAATTGTTAAGTCGCCAGCAGAAATCGGCATAGTTAAACAGGGCGATGTGTTGGTAGCAGAAATGACTAATCCGGACTATGTTCCCGCTATGCGAAAAGCCTGTGCTATTGTTACGGATAGTGGCGGTAAAACTTCTCATGCGGCTATTGTGAGTAGAGAGTTGGGAGTTCCTGCTATTGTGGGTAGCGGTAAGGCTACTATGGTGCTAAAGGACGGTATGGTAATTACCGTGGATGGAACGCACGGTCAGATATATCAAGGCAATATTGTGATTCAAAACAAAGTTACCGAAGTTGCCGGGTCTTTGCAACATATTAAAACGGCTACTAAAGTGTATGTAAATTTGGCGGAGCCGCAACTGGCAGAGGATATGGCTAAAAGAAATGTGGACGGAGTGGGTCTTTTGCGGGCAGAATTTATTATTGCCAACATAGGAACGCATCCAAAAAAGTTTATTAAAGAAAAGCGCACGCATGAGTTTGTAAAAATGTTAGCGGACGACTTAGAAAAGTTTGCCAAAGCGTTTGAGGATCGCCCCGTGGTATACAGATTTACCGACTTTAAAACTAACGAGTACCGGTCTTTAAAAGGTGGTGACGAGTTTGAAGGCGAAGAGCCTAATCCACTAATTGGTTTTAGGGGTGCCGGTAGATATATTGAAGATCCGCAGGTGTTTAATTTAGAGATTGAAGCAATAAAAATTGTTAGAAATAAAAAAGGTTATAAGAATTTGCATGTAATGATTCCTTTTGTGCGCACAGTTGAACAGTTGCGCGAGGTAAAAAAGCTTATTTCTGCCGGTGGTTTACGCAGAAGTGGGATGTTTAAACTTTGGATGATGGTGGAAATTCCCTCCAATGTAATTTTGCTGGACGACTTTATTGATGAGGGGATAGACGGCGTTTCTATTGGTACAAACGATCTTACTATGTTGACTTTGGGGGTCGATCGTGATAACGCCAAAGTAGCCGGTGTGTATAACGAGCTTGATCCGGCAGTTTTATGGTCATTAGAAAAAATTGTTACCACTTGCAAAAAACGCAAAATTACTTGTTCCGTGTGTGGTCAAGCGCCCTCCGAATATCCGGAGCTGGTGGAAAAGCTGGTTAAATGGGGCGTTACATCCGTTTCCGTAAGCCCTGATGTGGTGGAAAAAACCCGTGGGATTGTCTATAACGCGGAGCATAAGTTAATATCTAAATAATTCTTTTGGCAGTTCGTATCTTTTGATTACGGATTCGTTTGTGGCGGTTCTTTTTAGCAGTATTAAGGCGTAATCATCAACATAAACGGGTGCCCAGGCTGGATCGTTTAGCCTACTTATTAAAAAAGGTTGAGCCCAAGGAGTGTAATCATGTCGATAAAAATAAATGGTGTTAAAGTTATATTTATCGTTTAATTTTCTCCAAATAGCATCTTTTTCCTGCATGGGAACATATTCGGTGGTAAAAAAGCTGGAAGGATAGGCTTCCGGGCGATTATCCACAAAAACTTTTTGTTTTGGGTACAGGTAAAAGA